>NZ_JBWKWP010000016.1:0-158213 GCF_059422285.1 Curvibacter sp. GW821-FHT01G03 | reverse complement strand
ATCTACAACCTCTCCAAGCGCACCGCCGCCTACGCCACCCTGGCCCGCGTCAGCAACTCCGGCGGCGCCTCCATGGCCGCCAACTCCTACGGCTCCGGCGCCCTCGGCCCCGTCACCGGCGCCAACAACGTCAATGGCAACTCCACCGGCTTTGACATCGGCCTGCGCCTGGCGTTCTGACCCCAGGCCAGCACCGAGGGTGCTGTTGACCGCCCTTCGAGGGCGGCTGGCAGCTTCATTCATTCCATCCAAGGTTTGAGCCTCGCCGCCGGCGGGGCTCTTTTTTTTGGCGTCTTTTCACCCCTCATCTCAGCACATGCCTGGCTGGCTTGAAAGTTCAAATACGGCTAATCTTGGCGAAGCCGCATGCCTCAGCGTCGGACGAAGATCCGGACTGATCCATGCATCCCACCAATCAACGCCTTAAGGGAGGTGTTACATGTCGCCCCGATTGCCCCATGTGAATGGCCCTGGAACGGGCCCCGAAGCATGCTGCGTTTGACCATGGCCCCTCACCCTGAACTGCAAGGGGGGTTCAATGCCAAGGTATTGCTGGCCTTTGCCGCTGCCGCCCTGGTGGTCACCGCCCTCTTGGGACTGACCTGGAAGTTGGCCCGTGATGCGGCCATTGCCACCCAGAGCGTGCACCACACCCAGGAAGTGCTGAATTCGCTGGCCATCACCCGTGGCGACATGCTGCAGGTCGAGCTGAGCACGCAGAACTTCCGAATGACGGGCGACAACAGCTATCTGCTTGAGAGAGAAAAGGCCTCCCGCTCACGCGAAGCGGCCCTGGGCAGCCTGGCCCAACTCACCACCGACAACCCCGAGCAACAGAACCGCTGGCAGCAACTGCGCGAGGTGGTGGACCAGCGCATCGCCATTGCCCGCCAGGTCGAGTTGCTGCGCAAGACCCAGGGCGTCGAGGCGGCCACGGCCTATGTGGCCCAGGCGCCCTTGCGCGAAACCCGAGACAAGGTCTATGGTCTGCTGGACCAGATGCGCGACGAAGAACTGCGCCTGCTCAGTGCCCGGGACACCGAGCAACTGCGCAGCCGCCAATGGCTGTTGGGCGGGGGCTTGCTGGTATCGGCCCTGCTGTTGGGCTTGCTGGCGGCCACCTACAAATTGATCCAGCGTCAGTTGCAACAGCTGGCGCGCAATCGCGAGGCCCTGGCAGAGCGCGAGGAAGACCTGGCCATCACCCTTTGGTCCATCGGTGACGGTGTTCTGGCCACCGATCTCGAGGGCTGCATCACGCGCCTCAACCCCGTGGCAGAGCGACTGACCGGGTGGAGCGAAGCCGAGGCCCGCGGCCGCCCGGCCGAAGAGGTGTTCGTGATCGTCCACGAGAGCACCCGTGCGTCTGTCGAGGTGCCGATTGTCCGCGTGCTACAGACCGGCCAGCAACAGGATCTGGCCAACCACACCAGCCTGATCGCCCGTGATGGCAGCGAATGCCCCATTGCCGACAGCGCGGCACCGATCCGCGATGCCGCGGGCAAGATGCGCGGCACGGTGCTGGTGTTTCGCGACGTGACCCAACAGTACAAGGCCGAGTTGCAGATCGAACGCCAGAACGCCTTGCTGGAACAGCATGTGCGGGAGCGAACCCAGCAATTGCATGAAAGCGAAGAACACCTGCGCAGCGTGATGGCGGCGGTCCCGGCCTTGATCGGCTATGTCGACGCCCAGCAACGCTACGTGTATGTCAACGATCTATACCGGCGCCGGTTCGCACCCGAGCGGGCCGACATCACCGGATGCAGCGTGATCGAGATCCTGGGCCCGGATCGCTATGCCATCGCCGCACCCATGATTCAAAAGGCGCTGCAAGGCCAGGCACAGAGCTTTGACTGGCAGCCTGAACCCGACCTGTGGCACGCGGTGAATTATTTCCCGAAGCGCGACGAGCAGGGCCATGTGCTCGGCTATTACCTGCTGGGCAGCGACATCACCGAGCGCAAACGCAGCGAGGCCGCCATCCAGGACCTGAACGCCGAGTTGGCCCAACGCGTGCAAGAGCTGGAGCACCTGGGCCGGGCACTGCGCACCCTGAGCGCCGTCAACCGGACCATGCTGCGCGCCAATACGGAGGACGAGTTGCTGCAACACATGTGCCAAGCGATCGTCAGCACCGGCGGCTATGGCATGGCCGCCGTGTGGTATCGGCTCGACGACGCAGCCCAGACCTTGAAGCTGATGGCCCAAAGCGGCAACCAGCATGGCCTCGAATTCCTGAGCCGTCTGCCCCTGACCTGGGCCGATACCGAAAATGGGCAGGGGGCCACGGCCCAATCGGTGCGAACCGGCCAGACCACCGTGATCGCCAATGTGCTGGATAGCCCGGGCTACGTGCCCTGGCTGGAGTACCTGGACGGCAACCGATCCGCCCTGGCCTGCCCCTTGCGCGTCGGCCAGAAGGTCATTGGCGCACTGGCGCTCTATGACCGTGAACCCAACACCTTCAACCCCGACGAGGTGAGGTTGCTCAGTGAATCGGCCGACGATCTGGCCTTTGGCATCGCCACGCTGCGCAGCCAGGTCGAGCAGGCGCAGATCGAACAGGCCATGCAGCACCTGACCCGCCACGATGCCCTGACAGGCCTGCCCAACGAGACCCAGTTCACCGAAAGCCTCAGCATGGCGCTGGCGTTGGCGGAGCATCAGGGCCCGTCCAAGTTTGCGGTCTTGCAGATCAACATCGAGCGCATCGGCGAAATCAACGACGCCCTTGGCTTCAGTTTTGGCGATCAGCTGTTGTGCGAATTCGGCCAGAGATTGAGTCAGAGTGTGCCGCCTGACGCCAGTGTGGCCCGCCTGCGCGGCGACGAATTCGCCATCCTGCTGCCCGATGGCAATGCCCAGGCCGCGCTGGCTCAGGTGGAGAGACTGAACGCCGCCCTGACCCGACCCATGCCCCTGGACGACATCGAGATCGACATTTCGGCCCGCACCGGCATCGCGCTGTACCCCCAACACGGGACGACCCCGCACGATCTGTATCGGCACATGGACATTGCCTTGCAGATGGCGCGCAAGAAAGGGCTGCGGCAGGTGATCTTCGACCCGGCCAAAGGCGCCCGGCAGCCGCATCAGCTCAACCTGGCCGGCCAACTTCGCCGCGCCATCGAGGGCGGCGATCTGCTGCTGCACTTGCAGCCCAAGATCGACATGCGCAGTGGCGCCGTCTGCGGTGCCGAAGGCCTGGTGCGTTGGCAGCACAGCCAGCGCGGCCTGGTGCCCCCCATGGAGTTCATCGGCCTGGCCGAGCAGACCGGCCTGATCACCCCCCTGACCGATTGGGTGATCGAGGCCGCTCTGCGCCTGAACCACCACTGGGCCCTGCAGGGTTGCGCGGTGCCCATCGCCGTCAACCTGTCGGCCCGCAATCTGCGCGATGAGAACCTGCTGACACGGCTGCGCCATCTGCGCAGCACCTGGAACGGTGCGCCCCACCTGCTGGAGATGGAAATCACCGAATCCGCGGTGATGGAAGACGCCGAGTACGCGCTGGGCGTCTTGCAAAGCCTGCGTGCCGAGGGCATCGCCCTGTACATCGATGACTTTGGCACCGGCTATTCAGCGCTCAGTTACCTGCAGAAGCTGCCGGTCGACTACATCAAGATCGACCAGTCTTTTGTGCGCGACATGTGCAACAACAAGGATTCGGCCGCCATCGTGCGCTCGACCATCGATCTGGTGCACGACCTGGGCCGCAAGACTGTGGCCGAGGGCGTCGAAACCCAGGCCCACTGGGACCAACTGGCCAGCCTGGGTTGCGATTTTGCCCAGGGCTACCTCATGGCCCGGCCGATGCCGCCGGAAGCCTTTCAGGCCTGGCGGCAGGCCCATGAAGGCACCCATCAGGCCAAGAACCCACACCCCAAGGATTGAAACGCCACCTCGCCCCCGATCGGGCAGGCGCCCCTCTGGGCAACGATCAGTGCTTTGGATAGGCAGGGTGACGCGGCCCCGGAATCAATGCCCCAGGGCTTTGTGCGGACAGCAGGCGCTGCGTTGTCATGCCGGCAATGGGGAAGCTCTGATCCAGGGCAGTGGCCATCACCTGCTTGACCAGCGCCGTGATCAACATCCCGGCAATGCCGCCACTGCTTTGAGATTGCTCTTCGGAAGATGCCCGCGCCACACCACTCCAAAGCACCTCGCCCGTTCGAAGGTCGACCAAGCGGCCCTCGGCCGCCACCACCGTGTTGCTGCCGATCACATAATATTTGGAGCCATACTCTTTCACATCGATGTACAGAACTGCGTCCGCTCCAAACACCTCTCTCAATTTTCCGATGTCAATTGCGTGAATATCATCAGCAATGGTCAGGCCTTGCGCTTTGAAATGCTCATCGACCAATGAGATTGGCAGCACATAAAAGCCGGCTTCTGCGACCGGCTGAGATGTTTGAGCGTAAACACCATAAGTCGCTTTGACATCAGGACTGCTGTTTTTAGGCGGCAGAATCAAGATCGTCTTGGGATCAGCAGCGCGAAATGCAGAGTAGTCTTTGGCTTGAGGTGCTGCGCACCCTACCAGCACCGTCGACCCAAGCAAAGCGGCATACAAGACATATTTATTTTTTGACATCGGAAGCCCCCACTTTCGATTGACCGATCAGACGATCGATGTAATTTTTTGACTCTGGAAAATTGTCTTTCTCCTTCTGCAAAGCCGACATCTGATCAGCATCACGACCGACCTGGCCATAGAGAACGGCCAGATGCGCCATGTAGCCCGGCGGCAGGGATTTCCCAGAATCCCGCACGATCTGAGCATGCTTCTCCATGACATCAATCTGGGCCTGAGGTGATTCACTTTTGAAATGTGAATACAGCTGAGATTCATAGGGCCCCCACTGGTACAAGGTAGGTGGCCCCGCACAAGCCGCCAACGCCATCGACACAGTGATCACCGAAAATAATGTATAGGACCGCATGGGCATCACCTTGTCGCTGGCATTTGGAATGCACCTGAATCAGCGGCAGCAGCCAACTTATCAACTGCCTGACGGATGGCCAGATCAAGAACTTTCCCGTTCAGGGTAGCGTCATAGCCTGCAGTGCCACCGAAACCGATCACCTCACGATTGGACAAAGAGAATTCACCCGCCCCCTGGGCCGAGTAAATCACCTCAGAGCTTGATGCATCGACCACATTCAAAACAACTTTGGCATATGCGATCTGCTCTTTGGCGCGACCCAAGATGCCAAAAAGCTGATGATCGCCAACCTCTTTGCGCCCAAACTCAGTCACATCGCCCGCGATCAAAAAGTCAGCCCCTTTTATTTTCTGGGCTTGACCTTTTATTTTGGCTTCCTGGCTCGATTCACTCATGTTTTCGCGATCGAGCACAGAAAATCGATTGGACTGCTGCAAGTGGGAAATCAATATTGTTTTGGACTGATTACCCAGACGATCCACACCATCGCTGAAGATCCCACGCTGGAATGGCGATCTATTTTCGAACTTGCCAACCGATATGGGCAACTTCTGGCCCGTAAAGTGACTCGACGCGGCAGCGACAGTCTTGGTCTCAAGCACCCTGGAATTTTCCGTTGCGCAACCTGCCATGGTTGCAAGCACACACGCACCAGCCAACAGAGGAATCCATTTCATATTCAACGCTCCTTGCACATCACGACCAACTTGACTTTCGAATCGTGAATAGAAAATAAATCTCTCTTTCTCGCGATCCAAAAATCGGCAGCTCGTGAGTACAGCATCGGCGCCCACTCTCCAGAACGGGAAATGTAAGAAACCCCGCAGCTCACGCCGGCCCTGGACCTGAAGCGGCGCCCCCAAAAACGGATGATGAGCCCGTTCAAAACGCAGAACAGGCCGCTCAATCTGCAAGCCGCAAAATCCTGAAACAAAAATAGTTTCAGCCTGTATTGATCAAAATACTGATATGGCTTTTTGTTGCACTCTATCGGCCGCCAAGATAGCCCTTGGCATTGCCTGCGGCAGCGGCAGCGGCAGCGGCCACGCGCTTGCACAAGACCATGTGCCAAACCCGCTTGGATGGGGCCTGCTGCGCAGCAAATTGGCCTTGATCGGCAGATCCGCCTGCTCAAGGCCAGACCAAGGCCATGCGCACTTCACTGCAGACGGCAATCACTGGCACCACTGTTGACGTGGCCCGCCAACGACGTGCGCGCCTTGCTCAAGCGGCTTGCCGAGGTGCCAGCCACGGCATCGATGAACATCGAGGGTTTGGGCACCCGCTGTTCGGCATGCCCCCTTGCAGAAGCAGCCGGGGCCCCGCGCCAAGATCAAGCCGCCAGGCCTGACGCCTGGCCTCAACCCTGCGGCATGCCCCAGGCATCCATGATCAGCTTGAGCGACACCAGCAGCAGGCCGACCTGCACCAGGCGGTAGAACCAGGCGTCCGCCAGGCGGCGGGTCAGCCAGGCGCCGGCCACTGTGCCGGCCAGCGCAAAAGGCAACAGGGCTGCGGCCCCCCACAGCGCCTGGGCCGAGTAGGGGCGTAGAAACTGGTAGGGCACGATCTTGGCCAGATTGATGGCTGCAAACAACAGTGTGGCGGTGCCGGCAAACTGCGCCTTGGGCAGCTTCTGAGGCAACACATAAACCTGGAATGGCGGCGCTCCGGCGTGTGAAATGAAGCTGGTGAAGCCGGTCACCGTGCCCCAGAAGCACCCCTTGTACAGGTGGGCCGGCTGAGGTGGGGCATCGCTTTGCCGACGCAGCCAGGCATACAGGCAAAAACCCAGCCCCATCAAACCGATCAAGAAGGTGACCACCCGGTCTGACACCCAGGCCGCGGTGGCCCAGCCCAGCAAGACGCCGCCCAGCCCGGCCGGCACCAGGATGCGCAGATTGGGCGCGCTGAAGTCGCGCCGGTACAGCCACAGGCCCGCCATGTCAGACACCACATAGATCGGCAACAGCAGCACGGCGGCCTGCACGGGCGACATGGACAAGGCCATCAGGGGCACGGCCAGCATGCCAATGGCCGGCAGCCCCCCTTTGGACAGCCCCACCAGCAGGGCAGCCAAGGCAGCCACCCACGAGAAATGTTGCAGCAGTTCAGACACTCGGTACACCCGCAAATACAAGTTCAGCCCCAACATCCCGCAGGCGCCACGGCAAGACATTGTGCCCCGGGCACCTACCAGCGCAGGCAGCACGCCCCATGAAACCTGCCCAGGCAAGGACATTGGGGAGTGCGCCGGCGCGAAAGCCGCCGGCAAGGCACACTCCGGCCCCGCGATGAACGGAACCTTCCGACCGCCGACGGGTCAAGCCCTCTGCCCCATGACACATCCGACCGAATCCCACCGCCTGATCCAGCTGCTGGAACGCATCGCCCAGGGCGAGCGCCTGGCCTTGACCGAACTGCACGATGCCACCGCCAACCGCCTGTATGTTCTGGCCTTGATGCTGGTGGCCACGCCGCCCTGGGCCGAGCAGGTGCTGCAAGCCTGTTACGTGCGGGTTTGGCAGCAGGCACGGCAGTACCGCCGCAACACCGGCCCGGCCATTGACTGGATGGCCATGCTGTTGCGCCAGTGCGCCCAGCACCTGCTGCAGGGGCGAGCCGGTGAGCAGGCCCGCCAGGCCCGGGCACTGGACCAGTTGCTGGAAGCCCCCCGCGACCCCGCCGCATCGGCGGCGCCGGCCGCCGCGCGATCGACCACCACGCTGCCCGCCCCGGAAAGCCGCGAGGCCGAGCCCAAAGCCCCCCCGAAACGCCCGCGCCGCCTTCGCCTGAGCCGCCCAGCCTGAGACTGTGCTGCAGCACGCCCCCCCGCAGTGGAAGGGGTTTGGCCTCTTTTGCCTGTTTTTTCACGGCATTCAGTGCATCGATTGCAATGGCTTGCACTCTTTGCACACCTTGCTTGATCCAGGTGCTGCCGCCTGCGGCTGGCCCGGCGCAGACGGGGCTATCATGGCCCTGGCCTGGGTGCCTGCACCCGCCACGGCCTGTGATGGATGCCTTGCCGCCCCCCTACTTTCCCCCGCCCACTTCAGGACCGGTGCCTGACCGGCACCTGATCACCCCGTGCCCAGTCTTGCCGAACTGCTTGTTCTGACCGCCTGCCTGCTGGCCATCGTGGCCCTGGTGCAGGTCGCCTCCGCCCGCATGGGCGCCCCCGAATCCACCTTGCTGTCGCTGGTCGGCATCACCTTGGGGGCCAGCTATGTGGCCATCGACTCGGTGGCCCCCGAGTTTGCTGCCTTCTTTTTTGCCCCCCTGATCAGCCCCGACTTTCCGGCCGAGGCCTATCTGTGGCTGTTTCTGCCGCCGCTGCTGTTTCAGGTGGCGCTGACCGTGGACGTGCGCAACATGCTGCAGGATGCCGCGCCCATCCTATTGCTGGCCGTGGTGGCCGTGTTTGTGGCCACCGGGGCCATCGGCCTGGGCCTGGCACTGGTCGCGCCGCAAAGCCTGGTGGTGTGCCTGCTGCTGGGCGCCATCGTGGCCACCACCGACCCCTCGGCCGTGGTCGGCATCTTCCGTGACGTGGGCGCGCCCGGACGTCTGATCCGCCTGGTGGAGGGCGAAAGCCTGCTCAACGATGCCGCCGCCATTGCCCTGGCCGCCGTGCTCATGAGCATGCTGACCCGGCACGGGGCCTCGGTCAGTTGGGTAGACGGTCTGGCCAGCCTGGGCTATTCATTTGGCGGCGGGGTGGTGCTGGGCCTGGTGGTGGGTCGGGCCGTGGCCTTTGTGTTGCCGCTGATGAACAACATCGCCTCGGCCGAAACGGCTTTGACCATGGCGGTGCCCTACGCGCTGTACCTGCTGGGGGGCGAATGGCTGGATGTGTCGGGCGTGGTGGCGGTGGTCTGCGCCGGGCTGGTCATCAACGGCCTGGCCAAGACCCGGTTGGCGCCGCGCAATTGGGACCACGTGCAACTGGTGTGGGAACAGATCGCCGTGCTGGCCGGCGCCATCGTCTTTTTGCTGGCCGCGGTGCGGGTGCCCCATCTGTTGCAGGATGTGGCCTGGCACGACGTAGGGTACCTGCTCGCCACCGTGGTTGCCGCGTTTGTGGGGCGGCTGGCCGTGCTGTACCTGATGCTGCCCGCCCTGAGCAGGCTGCACTTGAGCGCCCCCATCTCTTCGGCCTACAAGCTGGCCATGGCCTGGGGGGGGGCTTCGGGGCGCCGTCACCCTGGTACTGGCCATGGGCGTGGCCGAAAACACCGCCCTGCCCGCGGCCACCCGGCATTTTGTGTCGGTGATTGCCACCGGCTTTGTGCTGTTCAGCCTGCTGGTCAATGGCAGCTCGCTGCGCTGGGTGATCCGGCAACTGGGGCTGGACCGACTCTCCGCCCAGGATCAGGCCCTGCAGCAGCAGGCTATCAACCTGTCCACCGAAGAGGTCGAGGCCACGGTCAAACGCATCGCCGCCACCTTTCACTTTCAGCCCGAGGCGGCCGCCGAGGTCAACCAGCTGTACCGCAATGGCCTGGCCCTGGGCCAGGCCCCGCTGGCCACCGACCTGACCGAACGCGAGCGCCTCGCCATCGGCCTGACCACCTTGGCCACGCGCGAGCGTGACCTGATCCCCGAGTACGGCAACGGCATTTTGAGTGTGCGCAACCTTGACGCCATGATGAGCAACACCGGCCACATGATCGATGCCGCCCGCAACGAGGGGCGCCTGGGTTACAACCGCGCCGCACGCCGCATCCTGGAGCCACACATCAGCTACCAGTTGGCCCTGTGGCTGCACCGCCACCTGCACCTCGACCGCCCCCTGGCAGCCGCCCTGGCCGACCGCTTCGAGCTGCTGATCTGCCGCCGCGCCGTGCTGGAGCGCCTGCACCGCTACAACCAGAGCCGCCTCAAACCCCTGCTGGGCGAGCGCATGGCCGGCTTGCTCGACACCGTGCTGCTGGCCCGCAGCCAATCAGCCGAACAAGCCATCCAGGCCCTGCGCGACGCCCACCCCGACTTCACCCAGGCCCTGGAACGCCGCCTGCTGCTGCTGTTTGCCCTGCGCCAGGGCCGCACCGCCCTGGAAGCCATGGTGTCAGAAAGCATGATTTCCAAAGAGGTCTACACCTGGGTCGATCAGGAACTGGGGCGTGCCTGGCAGTTGGGGGTGGCGCGACCGACGTTGAAGAGACGCCATGGGCCAGAAGCCACTCAGACGGGGGCCGAGGGGCCGCAAGGCTGAAGGGGACGTTGATTCGTGGGGGGATTGATTTGGGATGGGCTAGACTTTCCGCAAACGTCAGGCCTCAGCAACAAAGCCCTCACATCCGATCCCCATGCCATGGCCTCCTGAGTACCAGCGCGCCTCCATTGACTTCGAAAAATTCATGGTGACTGCGCGTGATCGCGCTGGTCTTGCGACGACGAACATGGCCTGGAACATGGTCGTAGGCGTACTCCATGCGTTCCGTCGTAGGCTTACGCTTCACCAAGCACTTCGCTTTGCAGATCAGTTACCACCAGCAATTCGTGGCCTCTTCATTGAAGGATGGAACCCTGGCGAGCAACCCGCAACGATTGGCAATCGGGATGACATCCTGAAAGAGGTTCGCTCGCTGCGTCACAAACACAACTTCTCGCCGGATAACGCCATTGAGGCCGTTGGCTTAGCATTGTTCTCGGTTGTTCCATCGGACGCTTTCGCCCGCGCGCTAGACGCCCTGCCACCCGAAATGCGCAAGCTTTGGAGTAGCGTTAGCTCGCACAACTGACCCCTGCCAGTCACTCCAGACGATGCCTCACCCCTTGCTCGGGCCGACTGCTCCGTTTCAATGGAGAACGGCAGTATTGGGGCGTCTGCAGAGGGCAGGTCAACGATAAAGGTCTTTCCGGTTTGATCGGGTACATCCGCGTTGGTGAATCCGCTCATGGCGCGAGCCTTGCCGAGAGGTTGTTGCGTCAATGATTAGCGATACCTGGTGCGGCACGCAAGAACTCCTCGTCGGTCACTTGGTCAACCAGGAACTTCGCAAGATTGCCTCTGGAGAGCTTCATGCTGAGTTTGGTCTTTCCATACCAACCCACATCCAAGCGGCCCTCGGCGGGGCCATCCTTGAGGTTCGGGATGCGGACCAGTGTCCAGTCCAGGTCTGAATTGGCGATCAATTCGCCGGTCGCCTTGATGTCCTCATACCCCTTGCGCGCGACTATCTTGAACAACAGCACGAATGCCTGGGTTTGGAAAGCAAAGCCATCCTTGGGATCACGATAAGCAGCGGTAGAAATCTGGACAAGGCGATGCACGCCCGCATGCTTCATCGCGGCGATGACGTGGCTTAAGCCGTTCATGACCGGTTTATCGCCTTGAACCTTGAGACTATTGGGGCCAAGGGCGCTGACGACCGCATCGGCGCCCAGGACGCATTTCGCAATGGCGCTTTGGTTTTGCAGGTCGCCGACCACAATTTCGATTCTTCCTGCGAACGATGCGAGTTTTTTCTCGTCGCGCGCATAGACCGTCAGGTGGTAACCCTGCTTCAAGGCTTCTTCGATGATGTGCCTTCCGGTCGGCCCCGTCGCACCGAACAGCGCGATTGATTTTTTTCCGGCCATTCGATTACGCGACCTTCGCCAATAAGGCTGTGATGGCCGTCTCGGTGCTGACGATCGCGGCCTTCACTGCCTCGGGGCCGAGAACCGTGCCTTCGACACGCACCACTTCGACGTCGGTCAGGCCGATGAAACCGAGCAGGTGCAGCAAATAGTTGGTCTGAAAGTCGAACGGTGCCCAGGAGCCCTCCGAGAACACGCCTCCCGCAGCGGTCACGAGATAGACCTTCTTGCCGGTGAGCAGCCCTTTCGGTCCGGTGTCGCCATAGCCGAATGTAACGCGTGGCCAGGTGACGTGATCGAACCACGCCTTGAGTTGTGAGGGCAGGCCGAAGTTGATCATGCCCGACCCGAGCACGATCACATCGGCAACTTTCAACTCATCGACCAACTCTTGCGCGACCTTCACAGCCTCGACTTGTTCCGGCGCGCGTTCTTCGGGCGAGGTGATCCGGCCTTGGATATAGGCCGGCGTGATGTGCGGCGGTGGATTCTCGGCGAGGTCGCGCACGGTCAGTGGGCCGCCCGAGCGGGCCCGGATGCCCTCGGCGATTTCGGTGGCAAAGCGAGTGGAAAGGCTGTCAGCCCCGCGCGGGCTGGAAGTGACAAGCAGGGTGTGGCTCATGGCGGCTCCTAGGTATAAATTAATAACTAAGTCATGTATTTATTCTGACTTACCAATTCATACAAAGGATGCTATGGTTTCCGCCGTTTCCTCACAAGAAGGCACACGCGTGTCACTTAGTCACACCGAATTGCTGGCCGATATGCCCGCACCTGATGCTGGCGGCTGTCTTGCAACCCGTGAAATCCTGGATCGCATCGGCGACAAGTGGAGCCTCTACATTGTCGCCATGCTGGCCAATGGCCCGCGGCGATTCAACGAGTTGAAGCGCAGCATCGACGGCATTTCCCAGCGGATGCTGACCCTGACATTGCGCGGGCTTGAACGCGATGGGCTGATCACGCGAACGATGTTTGCGACCATTCCTCCACGCGTTGATTACGAACTCACTGAAATGGGAAGAACGCTGTTGGAGCCTGTTATGGCACTGGTCAACTGGGCCAACAAGAACCAACTCGCCATTGCCGAGGCGCATCAACGTTTTGATGAGGAACCGGAGCCGGATCAGGTCTTGGTTCAGGGCGTTGTCTACCAGCGGCGATAAACGAGCCTGGACCGAAGGCTTGTGCAAACACAGCGGCAACATCCAAATGCCGGCTCGCGTTGGGGCCTGTGTCCCAATTCGGATCTTTCTTGGGGTGTCAAGGCGCAATACATTCACCGATCTATCCAAGCAAGAGTTGGTCACGACTGATCGAAAAAATCGCGTACACCACACGCCGGTTGCCGGTCGCGGCCCCAGCAGCAGGTGATCGCAACCTGCCGCAGCACCGTCGATGCAGACTTCCACGTCGGCAGCACTTCGCGGATCGGCAGCACGGCGGCGGCTGGAGGAACGAAGGGGCGAACGAAGGGGCGTATGGTGACACGTCACGAGCCCGCAGTGCCCGAAAGCCCAGGCGGACTGCCGTACTTGTCGAGCGAGGCTTTGATCCCGAGGCTCAAGTTGCCGGCCGTCAGGCGTGACGGGGTGCATCCAGGGGTACGAGTCAGTCCCACTTCGGGGCCAGACCTGCCGGATCGACTTCGCGACCGTTGCGCTCCAGCGTGGCGATCCTCGCCATGTCGTCAGCGTCGAGTTGCAGATCACGGGCTCGCAGGTTAGAAGCAAGGTTCTCGCGTTGGGTCGACGACGGGATCACGGCATAGCCCAGCTGCAAGGCCCAGGCCAACGCGACCTGCGCGACGGTGGCGTGATGCTTGGCCGCGATGTCAACCAGCACCGGGTCGTTGAGCACCTTGCCATAAGCCAATGTCATGTATGAAGTCACAGCGATGCCTTGCGCCTCCAGGAAGGCGGTGAGCTTGCGGCTCTGCAAGTAGGGGCTCAGCTCGATCTGGTTGGTGGCGATCACACCGGGGCCCACTGTGGCGACAGCCTGCCGGGTCAGCTCGATGTTGAAATTCGAGATACCGATCTCACGCGTCAAACCCTGCTCCCTGGCCGCCATCAATGCGCCGAGGGTTTCAGCAAGCGGCACGGCGCCACCCGGGGAAGGCCAGTGGATCAAGGTAAGGTCCACGTAGTCCGTGCGCAGCTTGGCAAGGCTCTCATCCAGGCTGGTCAGGAGGCGTTGAGGGCCGAGGTTCTCGGTCCAGATCTTGGTGGTCAGGAACAGCTGCGAGCGCGCAACGCTGGACTCGGCGATCGCCAGGCCAAGCTCGGCCTCGTTGCCGTAGATCTGGGCGGTGTCAATCGCGCGGTAGCCAAGCTCCAGTGCGTTGCGCACCGAATCGATGACAGTCTGGCCGGTGAGGCGGAAGGTGCCAAGACCGAAGTCGGGGATGCGGGGTTCGTTCATGAGGGTCCTTGGGTTCGAGGTTGTGGGGGCGGTGCAGGTCAGTGCCCCGCCGGGCGGGCGCCATTGAAGCGCAGAGGCACGCCGCTGCGACGGTCCAGCGCGCCGCTCCATGAGGTGAGCGCCAGCGACACCAGCACCACCAGCGCGCCGATCCAGGGCGTATGCATCAGCCCCAGATGGGTGACGATCAGGCCGCCGGCCCAGGCAGCGCCGGCGATGCCGAGGTTGAAGGCCGCGATGTTCAGGCCCGAGGCGACATCGACCGCCTGGGGGGCGACGCGCTCGGCCTGCTGCACCACGTAGACCTGCAGACCCGGCACGTTGCCGAAGGCGACCGCGCCCCACAGCAGCACCGTCGCGACGGCCAGCCAGGGATGCGGTGCGGTAAAGGTCAGCATCAGGAGCACGGCGGCGAGCAGCGCGAAGATGATCTGCAGTGCGGGAATCGCCCCCTTGCGGTCGGCCAGCTTGCCGCCCCACAAATTGCCGACGGCCACCGAGACGCCGTAGACCAGCATCACCCAACCGACCGCGCCCGGCGCGAAGCCTGAGATGTCCTGCAAGATCGGAGCGAGGAAGGTGAAAGGGATGAACGATCCCCCGTAGCCGATCGCGGTCTTGGCGTAGACAAGCAGCAGGCGTGGCTCGGCAAGCACACGCGCCTGCTGGAGCAGCGACGCCGGCGGCGCATGGCGCAGGTGGCCGGGCACGAACAGGGCACTGCCGACAAAGGCGATCACGCCCAGCGAGGACACCGCAAGAAAGGTCGCGCGCCAACCGAAATGCTGGCCGATGAAGGTCCCCAGCGGCACCCCGGTGACCAGCGCGACCGTCAGTCCGGTGAACATGATGGCAATGGCGCTAGCGGCCTTCTCCTTGGACACCAGGCTGGTCGCCAGGGTCGAGCCGATAGAGAAGAACACACCGTGTGCCAGGCCGGTCAGCACGCGTGCCACGACCAAGGACTCGTAGCCCGGCGCTTGCCAGGCCATCAGGTTGCCGAGCGTGAACAAGGCCATCAGTGAAAGCAATAGCGCCTTGCGCGGCAGCTTGCCGGTCAGCGCGGTGAGCACCGGCGCGCCAATGGCGACGCCGAGCGCATAGAGGCTGACCAGCAAGCCGGCCGAAGGCAAGCCGACGCCGAGGTCGGCGGCGACGGTGGGAATCAGACCGACGATGACAAACTCAGTCGTTCCGATCGCAAAAGCGCTGAGGGTCAGCGCAAACAGGGCAAGTGGCATGGGGGGCTCCGGACAAAATGTCGAGGTCGCAGTGTCCCAACCTTATTGATTCCCAAAAAGCCGCTATCAGGCAGAATTCTCTTGACTAGGAGTCAAGAATGAAAATCAGCCTCGACGAACTGCTCGCCTTCACCACGGTGATCGACAGCGGCTCGATCACCGCCGCAGCCGAGCAACTCGAACAGACGGTTTCTGGCACCAGCCGCGCCTTGGGCCGGCTGGAGAGCAAGCTCGGCACCACGCTGTTGAGACGCACGACGCGCAAGCTCGAACTGACCGAGGAAGGGGTGGTGTTTCTGACGCATGCGCGCGCCATCCTTGGTGCCGTGGAGATGGCCGAAGACCAGATGGCCACGCGCCACCAGCGCCCGGCAGGGCGGTTGCGCGTCAACGCGGCTTCGCCCTTCATGCTGCACGTCGTCGTGCCGCTGATCGGGGAGTTCTGCGAGCGCTTCCCCGAGATCGAAATCGAACTGCACAGCAGCGACAGCATCATCGATCTGATCGAACAGCGCACCGACGTGGCCCTTCGCATCGGCCACCTGCGCGATTCCACCTTGCATGCTCGCCCGCTCGGCAGTTTCCGATTGCGTGTGCTGGCGACGCCCGCCTACCTCGAAGCGAATGGGCGCCCCAAGCGCGTGGCTGATTTGCGAAAGCACCGCCTGATCGGCTTCACGCAACCAGAGAGCCTCAACCATTGGCCCTTGCGCAGCGAACACGGGCAAGCCTACGAGGTCATGCCGAACATCAAGGCCTCAAGCGGCGAGACAGTGAGGCAGTTGGCGCTGGCCGGTCAGGGCATCGCCTGCCTGGCTGACTTCATGACCCGTGATGACCGCATGCGCGGTGACCTCGTCCAGTTGCTGGCAAAGGACACGGTTGAGGTCCTGCAGCCGGTGCATGCCGTGTATTACCGCAACACGCCACTCACGGCACGGATTCGATGCTTTCTCGACTATCTCGCGACGCGGATGCCCACGCCATCGGCACTCGAACAGGATGCCAGCTCATCGTTGCAGGCGCCGGCTGGCTCTTGCGTCAGGTCGTCGTGCGGATGACCCCAACAACAGGGGGCAGCCGCTGATGGCCTCTCAGCGTTGTCGCCGGGTGGCGTCGCCCGCAAAGTGGCCGGCCTGAATGGCCACCCAATCAGCGTGGCAAAGCCCGAGGTCTTTGATGACCTCGGCGGGCAGACTGGGCTGGTCGAGGCGCCGTGGGCGCGACTTCCAGCGGGCTTTGAGCGCGGCCCACGTGCCAGACCAGCGGGCCAAGGCTTGCGCGATCATGGTGCGGGCCCTGGGGCTTGGCGGGCTGGCAGGCGCTTGGCAAAACGCTGATTCAGTTCAGGATTCGGAATCGCTTGATCCGCATAGCTGAAGCGGCCCTGGTGCTGCATGTCTTCGATGGCGCGGCACATGGCGGCCAGCGCGGTTCGAGCCAGCGAGCCGCCGAGGCTGATGCGCCGCACACCGAGCTCGCTCAGCGCCTGGAGACCAAACTCGGGCGAGGCAAACCCCATCATCACGTTCACCGGTCGGTCGACCGATTGCGTCAAGGTGGCGATGTGCTGAAGTGAGCGCATGCCCGGCGCAAACAAGACGTCGGCGCCCGCTTTGTCGTAGGCCTGCAGCCTGCAGAGCGCATCATCAAGGTCTGGGTGGGTACAGCAGACGAAGTTCTCAGCACGTGCCGTGAGTGTGAATGGAAAGCTCAGACTTCGAGCGGCCTCAGCCGCCGCCTGAATGCGCTCCACGGCCAATGACAGTGGGTACAAAGGCGCACCGGGGTTGCCGGTCGAGTCTTCGATCGAGCCCCCCACCACCCCGGCCTCGGCGGCCCGGACGATGGTGCGGGCGACCTCCTCGGGCGAATGTCCGAAGCCGTTTTCCAGATCGGCACTGACGGGCAGGTGCGTCGCCGATGTCAGCGCCTTCAGATGTTGCAGCGTTCGCTCCAGGCCCACCTGGTTGTCAGGCAGACCGCATGAGAATGCCAGGCCTGCACCGGTGCTGGCCAGGGCCTGAAAGCCCATCTGCTCCAGCAGGATGGCCGAGCCGGCATCCCAGGGGTTGGGGGTGACAAAGGTCTGGGCTTGGGCATGCAAGGCCTTGAACCTGGCCGCCTTTTGGTATTGGGATGTCATGGCAGATCCTTGAAACGTCATGGGCAAAATGTGCTGAGCGCCGCCAGCTTGCGGGCCAGTTCGGGCACCGACCAGGCCTTGAACACCACAACCAGGGCACAGGCCAGGCCGCAAAGCTGAAGCACGCGGGCGGGCCTCATGCGGGCACCTCAGAAGCACTTGGCAGGGCCCGGTCATCGATCGGAAAGTGCAGGCAGGCCGCCGCCAGACCCAAAGCCATGCTGATCACCCACAGCGGCAGGTACGAGTGGGTGGCTTCGAAAACGTAACCACCCAACCAGACCCCGAAAAACGCACCGAGTTGATGACCGAAAAACACAAAGCCGAACAAGGTGCTGAGGTAGCGCAGGCCAAACACCTGCGAGATCAGCCCCGTGGTCAAAGGCACGGTGCCCAGCCATAAAAAGCCCATCACCGCACAAAACGCATACAGGCTCCAGGTGCTGAGGGGCAGCAGCACAAACAAGGCCATGGCGGCAGACCGGATCAGGTAGAGGCTGCTGAGCAGGTGCTTGCGCCGGCCCTGTCCGCCCAGCCAGCCGCACGCATAGGTACCGGCCACATTGGCCAGGGCAATGATGGCCAGGCCAGTGACGGCCTCCGACGCCCGCAAGCCCTGGTCCATCACATAGGCCGGCAGGTGCGAGGCGATGAAGGCCAGTTGAAAGCCGCAGGCCAGAAACCCGAGGTTGAGCAACCAGAACCCACGGAGCGAAAACGCCTCGGCCAGCGCGGCCTTCAGGCTTTGCTGCCGCTGGCCCTCGGCCTGAGGCCGGTCCTGGATGGGCAGCACACAGGGCAGCAGCATGACGCAGCCGGCTGCCAGGGCCGCCAAAGCCCCGGCCCATCCCAGGCTCTGGATCAAGCCCTGCGACAAGGGCACGAGCACAAACTGCCCCAAGCCGCCGACCGCGCCAGCCACACCCAAACCCCAACTGCGACTTTCCGCGGGCAGCATGCGGCTGAGCGCACCGTACACCACCCCGAAGGCCGTGCCAGACAAGCCCAGCCCCACCCCCAGACCAGCACAGAACAGGAAACCAGAGGGCGTCGCCGCCACCGACATGCCCAGCAAGCCCAGGGCATACAAGACAAGCCCCCCCACCAGCACAGGGCGCGAACCATGTCGGTCCGCCCACATGCCGGTGAAAGGTTGCGCCAGGCCCCACAGCAGGTTTTGCAAGGCGATGGCCAAACCGAAATCTTCGCGCGACCAGCCCCGGTCCAGGGTGATGGGCAACAGAAAAATGCCTTGCGCGTGGCGCACCCCCAGCGACAAACCCATGATCAAGCCGGCGGACAAGACCAGGGGCCAAAGGCTGGAGGAGCTTGGCGATGAAAGTGGTTGACGAGACTGCATGTGTTTTTACATTCTTTTTGAGAATGTGAAAATGAAAGAACAGCCTCATTAAAATCTTCAAGCTTCTTCTATTCAAACGACTTCTAGTCCCCACTTACATTCATATTGAGAATGTCAAAACCCCTGGTCAGCTTGCCCTCCCTCGACGGTATCAAAGGCTTTGTCGTCGTGGGCCGGCGCATGAGCATCACCTTGGCGGCCCAAGACCTTTGTTTGACGCAATCTGCCGTCAGTCGCCAGATCCAGACGCTGGAAGAGGCCCTGGGCATGAAACTTCTGGAGCGCGGCCATCGCCGCATCGCCTTCACCCCGGAGGGTGAACGGCTGTTCCGCAGCGCCGATACGGCGGTGCAGCAGATTCAGGACGTGGTGGAAGCCCTTCAGCCAAGCCGAGGTGCCAAGCTGGTCACACTGACCACCACCGTGGGCTTTGCCGGGCTGTGGTTGCTGCCTCGGCTGGGCCGGTTCATCGAGGCCCATCCCGACATCGATGTGCGCATGTCGGCGGGCAATCGCCTGGCCGATCTGCAGGCCGAGGGGGTGGACCTGGCCATCCGCTACGGCAACCACCACTCGGTGCCGGCCGGTGCCCATCGCCTGTTCAGCGAGACGGTGGTGCCGGTTGCGCACCCCTCGCTGAGCGCGGGTGCGCTGATCGAGCCCGAGCAATTGGCCCAACAGGTGCTGCTGGAGTTCGACGGCCCCTACCGCCCCTGGCTGCAGTGGGGCGAGTGGCTGGCCGCACGAGGCTGGGCAGGAGTTCGGCCCAGAGGCATGCTGCGATTCAACCAATACGACCAGATCATCCATGCCACCGTGGCCGGGCAAGGCATTGCACTCGGTCGCCAACCGCTGGTGAATGACATGCTGGCCGATGGCCGTCTGGTGGAACTGCCCTGCCGCCCCCCCCTGACCGGGTCGGAGCCCCTGCAGGACGATGGCCACGCGTTCTGGTTGATCCAGGCCGACGCCCTGCCCCGCCCTGAAGTCAGGAAGGTGATCGATTGGGTACTGGCCCAGTCTGCAGGGCTGGCGAGCTAGCTCGCTACATTTGGCCAGGCTCGCCCCTGGCGTGTCAGCTCGCCCTTCAGGCCGGGGTGCAGTCGAGCGTGGCCCAACCAATCCAGGGCCAAGGGCCAGAGGCTGTGCTCAAAACGTTGGTGAAAGAACGCGAAATGCCCCACCCCCGCGGCACCCGCCTCGCCCAGGGCCCGGGGGTCAAGGTGCAGATGAACCCGCTCGCAACCCGAAAAATAGGCCAACAGGCGATCGATGGCGGCCACGGTTCCAAATTCGTCGTCGCTCAGGCTCAGTGCCAGCAGATCGGCCTGCAGGGCTGCAAACCGGCTGACCAGCGCTTGCCGCTCCGCCACACTCAGTGCCGCCTCGCCGCGGCGCCAAAGGTCTTCAAACCGCGGGGCTGGCGAGGTCCAGTCACGCACCACGCCCTTGGGCGTGTCTTCCAGCCAGCCAAGGCGCTTGCCTGGAAAGTAGCCGAACACCGCCGTCAATGCCGGCATCACCACATGCCATTTGAGCCACATGCGCCAGCGCTTGTCGCGGGCATAGTCCCGCCAGTGCGCGTACTGGGCCCCCACGGTGAACGCGCGCGAAACCAGCGCGCTGGAGGGCGCCAACCCGATCAGAAAGCCCCCCACGCTGTGACCCACCACCTGGATCGGCTGGCCCGCAAACCGGTGCCTTGCCCACTGCAGCACGGCCTCGAAATCCAGCCGCCCCCAGTCGATCCACCCGGCCCGAAAGCCGCGCAGACTGGGGGGACGCGACTCGCCAATGCCCCGGTAGTCGTAGGTCAGCACATCCCATCCGTGTTGATGCAGATACGCCGCAAACCGCGCGTAATACCGGCAACACACGGAGGTTGCAGGGTTGATCACCACCACAGGCCGCGGTGTGGTGCCGCAGGCGCTGCCGCCATGGCGCCAGCATTGGCCCTTCAGCCGATAGCCATCGCTTGCCGTGATCTCGATGGCCTGAGGCAAAGCGGTGCGTCTGGGGTGGTTCATCGTTCGATCCGGGACGGGTTCAGTGAAAAAGAGTCCATGGGTCGAATCTAGCGATGCAGAAAACGGCTTCAAGCGAAAAAATGGACGCCCACGCATGAGGCGCATGCATGGGTGACAGTGGCGCCTGGGCCTTGGGGACTGCAATGCCGACGCGACGTCGATGAAGGGGCTCAAAAGCCATCCAAACTCAGCCCAGGCGATCGCGCCCCGCCAATCCGGCCCATTTCAAAGACCCAGACCCGAGCGGATGCCCTGCGGCACTGCCGGTACTGGCTGCGGTGCGGCCAAGAGGCCGTGCCCTGGCAAGGCAGGCCTTCAAAGCCCCGTCAACGCGTCGCCCCAATCAAGCACCAGGGCCTCGATCTGGACCCGGTCCAGCCCAGGCTCCAGTTCGGCCGCCGTCGCAGGCTCGCCGGTCGGTACGGCACGGAGCCCGTGTGCCGTGTCGGCCCAGGCAAAGCGCGCCGTGCAGGCCGGACAACCCAAGTGGTCGCCCGCGCGCGCACTGCGTGTGCGGACAAGGGTGGGCCCACAGACCGGACAGTGCTGCAACGGCATGGCCTCGTCACTGTGGCCCACGATGGCGTCGAAAGCGCCGCGACGGCCCATCTGCACGAACGTGCTGCCCAGCGCCAGATCAAACTGCTGGCCGAGCTCGGATTCGATGATGTCCAGGGCTTTGGCGATGGACATGCCGGTGCGGTAGGGCCGAGTGCTGGTCATGGCATCGAAGGCATCGCAGATCCCCACCAGGCGGGCGTCGTGCGGGATCTCCGTATCGACCAGCCCCATGGGGTAGCCCCGGCCGTTGGGCATTTCGTGGTGGTGGTGAATCACCTCGACGACCAGCGCCGCCAGGGGATGGCCAGCCAACATGCGAGCTCCGACCCTGGGGTGCGTCTTGATCGTGGCGAACTCTTCATCGCTGAGTCGGCCCGGCTTGCGCAGGATGGCATCTGGAATGCCCACTTTGCCCAGGTCGTGCAAAAACCCGGCCACGGCGACGCGACTGGCCTCACGCGGCGTGCTGCCCGACGCCAGCGCCAGTGCATGGGCCATGCGAGCCACCCGCCAGAGGTGACCACCGGTATAAGGGTCACGCGCCTCGACCATCCAGGCAGAGACCAGGAGGCTGGCCAGCAAAGCCTGGCGCAGCGCCCCTGCTTCATGATTCGGTGCTTGCATTTCGGAATTTCTCATGTCTCGTCTGCGGGGGCGCCATGGCGCGAGCCAAAGCCATGGGCCGCCCCCTTCCCCGCTGCACGGGTCTTCAGCGCTGGGGATGTCGTGCCGCCCGGTCGCGGGGCGCCCGACGCCAAGAAGGTGCTTCGGGTCGCGATGGCGGGGTGCAAGGTGCCAGCGTGTGAGCCAGCCGCTCAGGCCGCCTGCCGGGCGCTGACCCGCGGAAAGTCAATGTCGGTCTGCGCCACGTTGTTGACGTAGTTGGTCAACACGTTGAGCGCGACGTTCAAGACAATCTCCAGCACAGCGGCTTCGTCGAAGCCGGCGGCACGCAGCGTGGCCAGGTCAGCGTCAGACACCTGGCCCCGCGTTTCGGCCACCCGGCGGGCAAAATGCAACGCGGCGGCGGCGCGCGCATCCTCAGAGCGGCCATCGCGGGCCGCGTCGATTTCGACGGCACTGAGCTTGGCGACGTTCGTGCTCAGGTAGCTGTGCACCGACAGGCAGTAGTCGCAGCCATTGAACTCGGCGATGGCCAAGGCAATGCGCTCGCGCAGCGGATGGCTCAAATGGCCCTTGTTCAGGGCACCGTTGAGCGCCAGATAGCCCTCCAGCGCGGCAGGGCTGTGGCCCACCAGTTTCATCAGGTTGGGCACCACACCCAGTTGCTTTTCGACGGCGGCCAGCAGCGGCTTGCTGGCGGCGAGGGATTGGTCAACGGTAGGGATGCTGAGTCGGGACATGTTCAATCTCCAAAGTGGATCAAAGGGGTTTCAGGTTTCGCATCCGCTGCGTATTCAGCGAATGGATGAACTGTCGTTGAATCGGCAGACGATTAGAATCACATAAAAACCCAATTCACCATTACGAATGGAGGAACAATTGGATCGACTGCATCTCATCAATGTCTTTGTGGCGGTGGTTGATGTGGGTGGCTTTGCCGGGGCAGCCCGCAAGCTGGGCATTTCCCCTCCAGCCGTGACCCGGGCCATCGGCGAGCTGGAAACCCACTTGGGGGCCCGGCTGCTGACGCGCACGACGCGGGTTGTGCGGGTGACCGAGGCCGGGGCCCGTTATGTGGAGGACTGCAGGCGCATCCTGGCGGAACTGGCCGAGGCCGACGAGTCGGTCAGCGGCCTGCACGGGGCGCCCCGGGGGCGCCTGACGGTCACTGCGCCCATGTTGTTTGGCGCGCTGCATGTGACGCCCGTGGTGACTGAGTTTTTACAGCGCTACCCCGAGGTCACGGCCTCGTGCTGGTTTCTGGACCGGGTGGTGAACCTGACGGACGAAGGCGTGGATGTGGCCGTGCGCATTGGCGAACTGCCGGATTCCTCGCTGCAGGCGGTTCGGGTGGGCAGCGTGCGCCGCGTGATCTGTGGCGCCCCCAGCTACCTGGCAGAGCACGGTGAGCCGCAGCGGCCCGAAGACCTGCTTGGCCACACGCTGATTTCGGCAAATGCGGTCACGCCGGCACCCGAGTGGCGCTTCAAGGTGGCCGACGGGATCAGCGCAGTCAAGGTCACGCCACGCCTGCTGACCACCACCAACGATGCGGCCGTTGCAGCCACCGTGGGCGGGTTTGGCTTGACCCGATTGATGTCCTACCAGGTTGACGAGTTGGTACGCAAGGGACAACTGCGGCGGGTGCTGGAGCCATTTGAATTGGCGCCGCTTCCGGTGCACCTGGTGCACCGGGAGGGCCGCCATGCCTCACTCAAGGCACGGGCCTTCCTCGACCTGGCGCTGGAGAGGCTGCGCGAGCGCCTGGGCGCCCTCGCCTGAAGCGATGGCGGCAGGGCTCTCAGGCCGTCTTGCTGACGATCAGGTTGCAGACCTGCTCGTGAAGGTCTTGCAGATCTTGGGGTGCCTGCGAGAAGTTCATCTTCTGGTCCATGCGCATGCGCGCATCGGCCAGCGCGGCCTTGCTCGGGCGATCCCATTGGGGCCCGAGCAAGCCTTTCATGACGACGGTGGCATGGTGCTCGGCCTGCTCATCGCTGAGGGGCCTGCCCAGCAAGGCCGCGCCGCGCTTGAGTGTCTCGCCATGGATGGTGACAAAACAACCGAGCATCGCGTCGCGCGCTTCGACCGGGGTGATGGCGGCGTCAGAACGGGCCTTGCTGAGCATTTGCTTGATGTGCATGAGAGAACTCCTTGGGTTGAGGCGGGATGGGCAGGCCAGCCCCGGTGGCCTCGCACCGGGACTGAGGTAACAAAGGCGCGACGGCTCAGGTCTGGAGCGACGGAGCGGCCTGCAAGCTGGCCCGAAGGCGGGCCACTTCGCCTCGCAGTTGTTCGAGTTCGGTGCGCAAGGGCTGCACGGCCTGCTCGACCTCGGCCTCAGTGAAGCGCGGCGTGATGTGCTGCGGGCAGTTCCAGTCGAAGGCCTCGACAGCGATGACGACTGCCCGTTCGACCTGGGCGCGGTAAGACGGCAGCCTGAGCTGCGCCAGTACTGCGGGGGCTTCGGCCTCACTCAGCAAGCGCACGCGGCCAAGGATCTTCAGGCGCTGCCGGCTCGCGTAGTCCATCAGCATCAGCGAGACGCGCTCGTTGCCGCCCAGATTGCCCACGCTGATGTACTGCCGATTGCCGCGAAAGTCGCCATAGGCCAGGGTCTTGGCATCCAGCACCTTGAGAAAGCCAGCCGGGCCCCCTCTGAACTGCACGTAGGGCCAGCCAGTTTCGCTGACGGTGGCCTGGTAGAAGCCGTCACGCTCACGGATGAAGTCAGCCTCCAACTCGGTCAGCACGTCGCGCCTGTCGTCAGTGCGGTCCAGTTGGGCGTAAGCCGATCGGCTGCCCATGCGGGTCTGCATGGCACGCACCGCAGGCGTGAAGGCAAGATCAGAGTAGGCGCGGCTCATGGTTCGGTCCCTCAGGGTTGACGCCGTCGCGATGGGTGCAACAGGCGATGCAACTATCGTCGGGCCCCGCCAAAAACAGAACGCCTACCGGCCCGAATGCAGTGTTCCGCCGAGCGGAATGACGGCATCCGGGGTCCGGCCTACAGCCGCCACAACAGGCTGGCGGTCCAGCGGCTGAGGCGCCGGTACTGGCCCCAGAAGGTGTCCGGTTGCCCAGCAATGGCCACAGCCCCCAAGGTCAGCTCCAGCTGGTTGTTGAGGCGCCGCTGCGCCTCCAGCCGGATGAAGCGCTGGCGCTCGCCCGGCTTCCAGCTGCCTTCCAGGCTCAGGCGCCAGGCCTCGGGGTCATCGGTCTGTTGCTGCGCACGGGCCAGCATCTGGTGGTTGAACAGCCGCCTGAAGTCCCACCACCCTTCGGGGATCTCGGGGGAGCGGCGCACGGCGTATTCGCCCTGCCACTGCAGAACCAGGTGCCAGTCCTCATTGCCCGGGCCATTCAGCGTCTGTTCAATGCCCGCCACCCATTGACTGAAGCTGTCGCTGCGCCGGGCCTGGTGCAGCCCCCACTCCAGACGCAGCAGAGACTGTGACCCCAACTCACGGACATGCCCCAGCGCCACGGCATTGAGCCGGTCTTGCAGCGGCTGCAAGGCGGGCAGACCAGCGTCGGTCTGCGCCCAGACCGCGGTGGGCGCATGGCTGTGGCCGTGGTAAAGAACCAGGCTGGTGTCGCCACCCAGCGCCTGCCCGGTCCAGCGCAAACCGAGCTGGGCCTGTTGCGCTGGGTGTTGCACCGGCAACAGGCTGATGCCCACGGGCAACGCGGGCGCCCAGACGCCGTCGGGCAGGCGCGAGGCCGTGGCCCCAGGGCTGAAGACCAGCTCCAACTGATGGCCAGCCTGGGCATGGCGCAGGCTCAACGAGGGCAGCGCGATCTTGCGCGAGCGGGTCGGGTCACGCCAGTCGCGGGGGTTCAGCAGGTCGCTGGGCGAAACCGTGTCGGTGACGCCCCAGTCGTGGACCTGTCGGCCCAAGGTCCATTGCCAGTGCCCCTGTCGATGCCGGTAAAAGGCCTGCCCCAGGCGAGCCTCCTGCACACCCCGGGCACGCCACAGGCCCTCCAGCTCCAGGTGCCATTGCTGCTCGTCGGCCTGCTTCCAGTTCAGGTGCTGTTGCCAGCGTGTCTCGGCTTCATCGCTTTCATGGCCCTGCCAGCCCAGACCGAGCCGGGTTTCACTGCGGGCATCGCTCGACCTTTGCCACGGCCCTGGGTCGGCGACAGCCGCAGCACCTGATGCGCCGGCCCAGACCCCCAGGGCCAGCCACCACACCGCTTGCTTGCTGAGGTTCATGTCAGTCGTTGCTCAGGTCGTCTGGGTTGAAGCGGTTGGCGATGGTACCGGGGTCAAATTGACGCTGGGTGATCTCGATCACCGTGCGGCGGTCCTCCTGCAGGTTGTCGATCACCACCTGCAGGGGGCGCCAGCGGCCCGATCCCTCCAGTTGCAGCTGCGGGTGGCGCTGCACCTTCAAGAGCCGGCCCTGGGTGTCGTGGTAGTCGATGCGCTCCACCGCCAAAGCGGGCGTCAGCTGGATGATCCGTTTGCCGTACGCGCTGAGCACGCCCGGCTTGGGACGGGCTTCGATGCGCCAGCCGGTAGGGTCGGCGGCCAGCAACTGGTAGTCAAAATCGGCCACCGCCTCACCCAGCAACTGGCGGTTGTCCTCGAACGTGAGGTCGGTACCGCCAAAGTAGCGGCTCTCGCGATCACCACTCAGGCGCCGGGCCTGGGTCCAGCTGGGCATGCGCAGCCACATCTGGGTGCCGTTGCCGGCGGCCTGGGCCTGCCTGACCACCAACAGGCCCAGGCCTTTGTCCAGCGCAGGTTCAGTGAATTGCACCCGAACCTTGTCGCCCTCGCTGGAGAACCGGGTCCACCGGACCAGGGATTTCAGTTCAGGCTGGCGCTGGGGCCGCTCCACACGCACCTGGATCTGCTCCAGCTCGGTCTGGACACCGCTGCGGTACAGGCTCCAGCTGCGGGCGATCAACTGCGCGGGATCGGGGGGCGCCCCCCAGGCGCTCCAGGCCCCGCAGGCCAGCCCGGCGAGGCAAAAAAGGCTGAGAGCCCGCCGCCCGATGCAGCGCGGTGCTGGGTTGTGCATCATGTCAGGGCCTCCGGGGCCAGGGTGGTGTCTGCCTCCACGCAACTGCGCAGCACACCGGTCATGAGAAACAGCGCACCAAAGGCGCAGGCCAACAGAAGCACCATCATCATCAGGCCCAGTCGCTGGATGGGCAGGAAGGGCGAGCACAGCAAAAAGCTGAAACACACCGCGTTGAGTTGGGCATCGATCAGCGTGACCCGCCCGCGGTCATGCAAGGCGTAATGCAGGGCCGCATCCGGCGAATCACCCTGGCCCAGCCGGCTGGCAAAGTCATCCACCACATAGATGTCAAAGTCGATGGCGGCATTGATGCCCAGCGCCGTGGCACACGCGGTGGCCTGGTCCAAGGGGATCTGGCAAAGCGCCATCATCATCACCACCAGCGAATAGGCAAACACGAAGGGCAGGCTGATGGCCAGGGCGCTGCGCAACGGGGCCAGCGTCCGGGCGCCCACCGCGCGGCTTTTGCGCTGGGCGACCTGCCGCCAACCCAGCCAGATCAGGCACACGCCCAGCACCAGCGGGAACGACGTCAGGACGTTCAGAGGCTTGCCCTGGCTGATGTACTGGTCGGTCTGATGGTAGGTGTGCAAGCGGCCAAAGGGCAGCACCTGCAGGCCCGGAAAATCGTGTTCGGCCAGCGCCATCGTCGCATCGGCGAAATCACGCAAATCGCGCGAGTTGTCTGCCGCGTGGGCGGCATACAGCACCAGGCCCTGGTCCGACCAGAAGTAGCCGGCCAGCTTGTCGTCATCCAGATCCCAGCGGATCATCTGTAGCAGCTCATGGGCCTGGGCCCGGTCGTGTGGCAAGGCCGCGTGCACGTCGGGGCTGCGCTCGGCCAGCTGGCCCAGCTTGTCGAGCACCGAGCGCACCGGCATCGCCCCCGGCAGGGCCGCCACCCGCTTCTGAAATTCAAAGGCCTGGGCCAGAAAGGCAGGGTCTTCGATGGCGGCCTGCCCGGCCTGGACGTGGCGCGGCAGCACCAGGTAGGACAGGCGCGCGAAGCCCGCGCCACCAGGCCGGTTGAGCATGGCACGCGCACGGTCGACAATGGTGTGGGGCAGGTAGTCGATCGGCCGTTCCTGCACCTTGACCCAGGCGTTGGCGGGGTGCCCGACATCGTGCAACACGATGCCCAGTGCGCCGCCCAGGGCCAGCCCGGTCAGGCCCAGCGAGAGCAACAGGCTTTGCCGTGGACGCAAGGCGGCAATCAGACGCCAGGCGGCCCGGGGCGGCCCATCGATCACCTGCAGGTATCGCGCATGCAGGCGGCTCAGCCGACCCGACCGATGTGGTCCCAGCTCGTCGTGCAGCCCACCCACGCACAGATGCAAGGCCGGCAACACCTGGCCTGCCAGCAGGCGCTGCAAGGCAATGCCCAGAGCAGACAGCACGCCCACCTCCATGATGCCGCGAATGCCAATCTGGGGCAGCGTGGCAAAGTTCAGGAAGGCGATCAGGGCCACCACATTGAACTTGCCGCGCAAGCCTGCGCCCACCTGGCGCCACCGCTCGGCCGGCGGGGTGGCCGGGTGCTCGCGCCAGGCGTCGTTGTAGGCCTCGAAGGCGCGCACATTGAAAGAGATGCCCGACACGATCAAGGCTGACAACACCAACAGAAAATACACCCGCTCATACACCGGCAGGCCCTGAAAGCGAAGCCCCAGCCAGTCCATCACCGGGATGGCGGCGCGCACCAGCACGAAGGACATGAGGATCAAGGCGCTGACCTGCAAGGCCTGGCGCCACGACCCGAGCGAGAACACCGCCGCCAGGGTTGCAATGAGCAGGCCCAGGGTCGAGTAGAACAGCACATCCGAGATCAGCGCGTAATGCATCAGGCCCCGGGCCACGGCCCACCCGCCCAGGCTGACGTTGGCATAGGCGGGGGCTGGCCGGATGTCCCCTTTGAACAGCATCCACTGCCAGGTGGGGGTGTCGCGCTGCTCCAGGTAGCGCGCGCAGCGCTCAAGAATGCCTTGCTCGCTGTAGTCGGGCGGCAAAAAGACCACGATCTGGGCGTGATCAAAGCCAGGGCCGATCAGCACCGGATACACCGAGCGGTCCTGCTGCACCTGCTGCTTCCAGGCGGCCAGGTCGAAATCGGCCGCAACATGGCCATGGGGGTCCAGCAGAGCCTGGGACAGGTGGGGGCGACTCTCCAGGGTGGCCCTGCCCTGCTGCGCATCGACCCGGTAGTCGGCGCTGTTGCTGGCCAGGCTCCAGACCACCCCCTCAGGAAACTGCGCGCGAAGCTCCTGGCTCATGCGGATGATCTGGCCCAGACCCTCAGCGCCGATGCCCTGCGGAAAATCCAGGACAAAGGACAGCGTGTCGCCCTGCGTGAGGTCGGGGTGGGCGGCCGCCTCGCGCTGCCAGCGCTCGTAGCGGTTGTCGCCATCCAGCAGCGCGTCCTGAACAATACCAGCGCTTTGCACATGCAGGTTGAGCCAGGCCCCTGCCAGGGTGATCAGCAGCGCAAACGCAACCAGCCACCGCGCTCTTGTCGGGTTGAGCATCAGGTTCATGATCGGCGCCGGATTCAGGTGGAAGATGCCGCACCCAGGCCCGCGGCGCTCATGCACGCGCCGCCTGCGGGCATCTGCTCCAGCCCGAAGTCGGTCACCAGGCGACCGAAGCAATGAGGCGCTGGCAAACCCAGATCCAGGGACTGGAAGGCCTCGCGCACCAGGGCCATGTTGCCGTCTGTGACCTCGAACCAGTCACGGGTGAGCGCGCTGGGGTTGTGCTCCCGGTACACCGCGTGGAACAAGGACATGGCCTCGGCGAAGCAGCCAAAGACCGTGCCTTGCGACAGGTGAAGCTTGTTCCAGCTGAGTGGGCCCAGCACGTATTTCAGGTGGGGCGAGTGGCCATTGCCGGCGTCCTGGCGCACCACCTTGCCTGCACAACGGGCCAGTGTTTCCGCGTCCAGGTTGGCCGGTTCGGCCACATCCACCACCAGCAGACGCCGGTGGGGCCGGCGCAGGTGATCGACGGCGGCGGGGTCCAGCTTCGATTCTTCGCTGTGGGTGCAGGCCACCACCACATCGAAATGGCCGGCATGCTCAAGGTCACTGGTCACCTGGATTCCCGTCTCGGCCCAGAACCGGGACAGAAGGCCGGCGTTGACCCCATAGCCCACCACATCGTGGCGTTGGCGCTGCAGCTCGCGCGAGACCGCCGAACCCAGGATGCCATAAGCCCCGATCACCAGAATGCGGGGCCGCAGCAGACCCGCACGGCGAATCGCGCGGGCCACGTCGTGGCAAAGCAGGTGGGCCGTGCCGTTGTCGCCGATGGTGAAAAGCAGGTCCGGAAAGCGCTCGCGCAGCTCGGCACCGTCGCGACCGAACAGGCGCTTGGTCGAGGCGGCCAGCAGCACCACCCGGGCGCCCTGGTCTTGCGACCAGGCCACGGCATCGATGAAGACCTTCTTGGCGCGTTTGCGCTCCTCGCGGTCGACCATCTGCGCCGCGGTGAACGGGATTCCCCGCACCTGACCCGCCACATCCCCCAGGTAGATGCGGGGCCCGCTGGCATGGCGGTGCGCCGGCGAGCCGGCCGGAAAAAAGCGCCGTCGCTCGGCTTCGTCGCGGATGTTGGTGATGAAGGCCACATCGAGGCCGGGGCGGTCGGTCAACAGGCGCATGGCCTTGCGGTGGTCTGCGGCGGCAAGCGCTGCGCGCCAGAGTGTGCTGAGCATGGGCGGGGTTCCTCCGGGCCCGTCGATTCCCGTTGGGAATGTGTCGGCTGACCCATGGCGTCCATGCTAGAAAAGGCCCGAGGGCCTTCCCATACGGTACTGACCGTAGTTTTCAGCGCGGCCCGGGCAGCGGGCGCACGGGTGCGTCGGGCACCAGGATGCCAAAACAGCTGCCCTGCCTGAGGCGGGAGCGGACCCGCAGCACATAGCCGCTTCGCTCACACAGCGATCGCACGATGAACAACCCCAGGCCATGGCCTTCGGGGGCCGCATGGTGGCCCTGACGAAACGACGCCTGCAGCCCCTGGATATCGGCGGGCAGCAGGCCCGGCCCCGTGTCGAGGACCTGGATCTCGAAGCCCCCCTGCCGGCGTCGCACCCCCAGCAGCACGCGCCCCTTGGGCGGCGTGTAACGCAAGGCGTTGCTGATCAGATTGCCAAGAATACGGCGCAGCACCGTGCGTGACGCATCGATGTCGACGCGATTGTCGACATAGCTCAGCTGCAGATCGCGCGCCCGGGCCTGATCGCGGTGGTCGCGCACCAGCTCGGCCAGCAGGGTGCCCAGTTCGATGCGCTCAGGCGGTTCGGGCAGGCCGTCACGGGTTTCCTCGATGATGCCGCGCAGCAGTGACTCGGCATAGTCCAGGCTGCGATGCAGGTGCTGTGCAATGCCTTCGGCCTGGCCTTGGTTTTGCAGGGCGCCGATGGCCAGGCGCAAAGCCCCCAGGGGCTGTGAAATATCGTGGCTGGCACTGGCCAGTTGCAGGCCCTGGCGCTGGGCGTGCTGCAGAGCGGTGCGGCGCTCAGTCTCGGCATGCAGCAGTTCATCGGCCTCGGCCATGCGACGCACCCGGGCTTCGGCCTGGTGCCGTTGGGCCAGCCGCACCTGGTTGACCAGGGCGACCGAAAAGAACGTGCATTCCAGCAGCAGCCCCAACTTGGGGTAGTGGAAAAAGTTCACGCCGGGCAAGGGGTTGAGGCCCAGGATGCCCATGAGAAACAGCGCAAAGCCAAACAGGACCAGGCAGGCCGACCCGAGCAGGTACAGGCGCGCCCCAGGCAGGCGGTCGCGCAATGCCAGGGTCGCAGTGATCAAGGCCAGCACCCCATAGGCGCTGGCCCAGGCCATCAGCATGGGTTCGATCTGAGGGCGGTTGATCCAGGGCAGTGTGCAGGCCATCAGGATCAGCCCGCCCAGATGCACGACGTACAGGCGGGGGTAGCGTTCGCGCACCCTCAGAAAGTGCATGGCAAACAAAGCATGGCTGGCCAGGCAGAACAGCGCGAACAACGAGGGCGCCGCATTGTTCCAGCGGGGCGATTCTGGCCACAGGTAGGCAAAACCATAACCGCTGGTTTGCGAGACCAGGCACATCTCGCTGAACACCAGTGCGGCGTAGGCCAGATAGGCCCGCGGCCCACCCACAAAGCGGTAGACAAACACCACGGCGAGCAGGGTCAGCATGATGCCCAGCACCATGCCGTGCAGCAGGTGCTCCAGGGTGTTCTGGCGCTGGGCTGTGGCCGGGTCCATCAGCTGCAGCTGCAGGCGTCCGTTGACGTGCAGCCTGTAATCCAGTTCGATGACCTGGTGCCCGGGCGCCAGCGTCAGCGGCAGCTGCCATTGGGGCTGCAGCAACGGGCGGTCGGCAAACCCCGCCGCCGGGCCCTGGTTCACCAAGGCTTGCTGGGTGGCGGCATCGCGCTGCGTGACCCGCAAGGCCAACACATCCGGCACCCCCAGATGCAGCACCGCGCTTTGCGGCTGGCTCTGATCGTTGTACAGCCACACCCGCTCGTGGCGCAGGCCGTCTGTGGTGGGCAAGTCCTGCAGGCAGCCGGTCAGCATCAGCACCTGCGCGCCGATGGCTGGGCGGCATGCCGTCTGCGCGGGGCTGATCAGCCCCGAGGGGGCGACCTGGGCCCCGGTGGCCGACTTGTAGAATCCGGCCCACCCCAAGATCAGCGCCGCGCTCAAGGCGAGCCAAGTCATTTGAATCCAACGTCGTGCCATGTCTGCAACCGTTCCCAAGACACTCCTGCTCGCCGATGACCACACCTTGTTCCGCGAGGGTTTGAAATTGTTGCTGGGCACCATGCCCGGCGTGCGCATTGTCGCGGAGACGGGCACGCTGACCGAGCTCAAGGCGCTGGTACAGCAACATCAGCCTGATCTTTTGCTGTTGGATTACCACATGCCCGGCGGCGACACCACCGCGCTAGCCATGTACTTGCGCCAGCGCCATCCTGCCATGCGCCTCGTGATGCTGACGGGCGCCGCCAGCCCCTGGGTGCTGCGGCAACTGATGGATCTGGGCGCCGATGCCGTGCTGCTCAAAGAACTGGACGCCCGGACCCTGCAGCACTGCCTGGCCGAAGTTCTGGCCGGCCGACAGGTGTTGCCGCCCGAGGTCAAGGCCTTGATCGGGCAGCATGACGTCGACCTGACCCGGCGCGAAATGCAGATCCTGAAACTGGTTTACGACGGCTTGTCCAACGCGGCAATCGCCGATCTGCTGTCACTCTCGCCCAAGACGGTGGACAAACATCGAGAGAACCTGATGCGAAAAATGGGCGTCAGCAGCGCCGCGCAGCTGATTCGGAAAGTGCATGAGATGCAGCTGTTTGAATTGCAAGCTCAGCCGGCACCACTGGCTGGCAGCGGTGCGTGAGCTGGGGTGCGGGCCTGGACGATGTCCAAGGGATCTCATCCATGATCAGGCCTGATTTCCTCCCACCCCACGCACTTCACCCACTTCTCCCAACTGCACCGCCAGCGCCCCCTCCCCGCAGCCGGCTCAGCCAGAAGGGAACTGCGCTGAAAGCCAGGCCAACAGGGTTTCGTAGAGCAGTGGGGGATCCACGGGCTTGGCAATGAAGTCGCTCATGCCAGCGTCCAGGCAGCGGGCCTTGTCCTCTGCGAAGGCATTGGCGGTCATGGCCACGATGGGCGTGTGCTGGTAGCCAGGAAGCTGCCTGATCTGGCGGGTGGCCTGCAGACCGTCCAGAACGGGCATCTGCATGTCCATCAAAATCAGGTCATAGGCCTTGGCCTGGGCCATTCGCACGGCGATCTCACCGTTTTCGGCCTGATCAGCCCGCAGGCCCACGTCACTGAGCAGCATGTCCGCAATATCGCGGTTGATGGGTTCGTCCTCCACCAGCAGGACGCTCTTGTGCGCGTGCTCATTCTTCAGCAGTGTCTCGACCTCGCCGCTAGGCCGCACATGAGCCTGGTACACCGCCTGCTCTTCCTTGCGCAAACGTGCCGTGAACCAGAAGGTGCTGCCCTGCCCCGGCACACTGCTGACGCCTGCCGAGCCTCCCATCAATTCAGCGATCTTCTTGGTGATGGCCAGACCCAGGCCTGTGCCGCCATACTTGCGGGACATCGAGCTGTCGGCCTGCTCAAAGGCGCCGAACAACTTGGGCGTGACCTCGGGCGTGATGCCAATGCCCGAGTCCTCGACCTCAAAGCGCAGAAGAACGGTAGCCGCATCCTCATGCACTGACCGGGCGCGAAACGTCACCCGGCCGCGCTCGGTGAATTTGATGGCATTCGACGCGTAGTTGAGCAAGGCCTGCTGCAAGCGGGTGGCGTCACCACGCAGCCTCTGCGACAGCCAGGTGTTGTCGATGCGCAGGTCCAGCCCCTTTTCCTTGGCCTTCTCACCCAGCATCGAGGCCACATTGCCAAGCAGGCTCTGCACATGGACAGCGCCATCCTCCAGGGTGAGCTTGCCCGCCTCGATCTTGGACAGGTCCAGCACATCGTTGATGACTTCCAGCAGGTGTTTGCCGGAGGCGTCAATGACCGCCAGTTTGGCGTCCTGCTCGGCGCTCACGCCCGTTCGGCGCAGCAAATAGACCATGCCGCAAATGGCATTCATCGGGGTGCGGATCTCATGGCTCATGTTGGCCAGGAAGGCACTCTTGGCCACATTGGCCGTTTCTGCCGCCTCTTTGGCCAGCGTCAGATCGGCGGTCTGCTGATCGACCAGCAGTTGCAAATGGCGGCGATGCAACTCCAGCTCGTTCTCAACCTGGCGCCGAGCCGTGATGTCGTGTCCGATGCCCAACACACCGATCAATTGCCCCCCGACATCGCGCATGGGGACCTTGGTGGTTTCCAACAATTCACGATGGCCATCCGAGGCAAACGTGACCTCTTCTTCATTGACTGAGGCGCTGTTCCTCTCCATCGCGTTCTTGTCGTTGGCACGGAAGAAATCGGCCAACTCGGCGGGCACGAAATCGAAGTCGGTCTTGCCGAGAATGGCTTCTTCGCTGGCGCCGAAAAACGCCTCGAAACGGCGGTTGCAACGCAGGTAGACGCCCGCGGCGTCCTTCAGCCAAATCATGTCGGGCAGGGTGTCGATCAAGGTGCGGTACATGGCCCGCTCACGCTCCAGTGCCGCCTCGATGCGTTTGCGTTGCGTGATGTCTCGGGCGATCTTGGAGATACCGATCACCCGACCTTCGCTGTCATGAATCGGTGAAATGGTGACCGAAACATCAATCAGCGCGCCGTTCTGATGCAGCCGCACCGTTTCATGGTGATTGAACGAGTGATCCATGGCCAGCCGCTCCAGGATGTCGCGCTCTTCGTCGACCCGGTCGGGCGGAAAGATCCGCAAAAGCGATTGGCCAATCATCTCGGCCGCGCTGTAACCAAAAATGGCCTCGGCCCCCGGGTTCCAACTCGTGACCTGCCCCTTCAGAGTCTTGCTGATGATGGCATCGTCGGAGGACTGGACGATCTGGCCAAAATGCTGCAAAGCAAGCTCTGACTTCTTGATCGCGGTGATATCGACGAAGGTCTCCAGGAACAGCGCCGAAGTGCTGGAGGGCAGGGGTGAGCCCGCCAGCAGGACGGTCATCGTCTCGCCCATTCGGGTGTGGACTTCCGCTTCAATGGGCTCAAACCGGCCGGCTCCGGCCTGCGAAGCCGCCAGGTGCGATTGCCAACGCGCCTGCACCCGGCGGCGGTACTCGGGGTCAGGAAAGGCGTTCTCCAGCCAGTGCTGGACCGTGGGGATGTCTGCACAGTCGTAACCAAAGGTCTGAACAAACGACTGGTTCAGGTAGGTGATCTGATGCTGGGCATCAATCAAGGCCATGGGAATGGGCGCGGCATCAATCACGCCCTTGAACTGAGCGCCTGACTCACGCAACTCATTTTGCAGTCGAACATGGTCGGTGATGTCTTGCACGGTGCCGCGCAAGGCCACGATGCGGCCTTGGCCGTCCACGTCGGCCTCACCTCTCACCGTCACCCACAACGGACTGCCACTGTCGTTGTGGATGCGGGCATCGCAGGCAAAGGCCAATCCATCACGGCGACAGGCTTCGATGGACCTGGCCAGGGGCTCCCAGTCGTCTGCGGCAAAGAGGCCCTGGATGTCCGAAAACGAGATCGGTGCTCCCCCGGGCTGCAGGCCATAGAACCGATACACATCGGCCGACCATTCATAGCGGTCGTTCACCAGATCCCAGCGCCAGTGGCCCAGTTTGGCCAAATGGCTGGCCGCCCGCAGAGAGGCCTCACTGGTACGCAAGCGGGCCTGGGCTGCTTGGCGCTCGCTGATGTCACGGCAGGCCATGTACAACAGATCCGTCCCGTCGGACACCATGGGTTTGATGCTGACTTCAGCGCTGAACTCGCTGCCATCCTTGCGCCGGTATCGAGCTTCAAACTGGTCTGGCTGGCCTGTGGCCAGCGCCGCCTGCACCGCACGGCGGATGGGGCCCTGCCCGGTCCCGGCCTCCCATTGGTCGAGCCCCATGCCCAGCAGGTCCTGTCGGGTGTAGCCCAACAGCGCACAGAAGGCATCACTGACCTCGATCAGGGTGCCATCGCGGTCCAGGATATGAACCCCATCGCTCGCGTTCTTGAGCAGGGCCAGCGCGTGGTTGCCTTCGCGACGCAAACCCGCCAGCATTTTCAACAGCACCCAGCTCATCACCAGCGTGGTGACCAGGAACACCCCGTTCCCGATCACGGTCTGCTGCACCCGGCTTTGCCAGGGCTGCAGATAATCAGCGTGCGCCAAGCCGACAATCAGGTGGAAGGGCATCGACTTCAGGCGCTGGTAGGTGATCAGGCGCGGGTAACCATCGGGCGTCGCCTGAGTGTGGTACGAAAAGCTGCCCTGGCCAGCGGCGATGCCGGCGATCAGCGTCTTGTTGTATATCGGGGCACCCAACTGCCCTTCGGGCTGTTGGAGCGCAGGATGGCGGGTGATCAGCTTGAGGTCGGAATCTCGCAAGATGACGTTGCCATGAGCGCCATACTCGAGTCTGGCCAATTGCTCATGCAGGTATGACACCGGGAGCGCCATCGAAACCACCCCCGCAAAGGCGCCCCCCGCATCGCGATAGCGACGGGAAACGGGAATGACGGGCACTTTGGCGATCTGCCCCAGCACAGGGTCGCTGATCAAGGTTGCGGCATCGGGCTTGTCCCTCAGGACGGAAAAGAAGCCACGCTCAGCCCAGGAAGCCTGACCCGCGATCACCCCTTGGCCCAACACCAACTGGCCGTGCGCGTCGGATACCCGGATTCGCGCGCCGGGAACCAGTCGGCCCTCCTGACGCTCCAGAAAAGCGTTCAAGCCTGCCACGTCCCATGGCCTGTGCAGCACGGCCTCCTCTTCGAGTCGGTCCACCACCGCTGCCAGCGTAATCTCGACCTTGCCCATGCTGACGGCCAGGTTCTCGTCCAGCGCACGGGCTAGGTTGCGCCCCTGCATCTCAGCCCGTTGGTGGTAGAGGTCACGCTGCTCAGACAGGGTGTAGGCATTGAACAGGATGGCTAACGCGTTGACCAATGCGACCAGCGCCAGCAAGGTGCGCCGAAACACCTTTTCTTGACCGACCGACAGCGGATTGAAGGCAGCGCGCATACCGAAAGTCCTGAGGTTGGCGGTACATGGGAGCAGGCAACGCCTTTGACTGTATCCCAGAGGCCGGCCCCATGCACTGATTCAACTCGGATCGGCCGCGAAAGGCTTGGCCGAAAACCCAGTGCAGGTCGAACATCTTCAAGCTGAATGCACGGGGTTGAATGAATGACACCACTCAAGCTTCCACAAGCCCGCATTCTCGTCTTCATGCCGCCCCCATTTTCCGCACCACCAGGTCTTTGGTTTGGCGATGAAGGCTTGTTTTTGTGACGATCAATGCCCGATGACTCGTAGAAACCCAGCGTGGCCTCGTCCTTTCGGAGCGTCATCAGCATGACCTTGTAACAGCCAGCAGACCAAGCCTGCGCCAGCGCATGCTGGAGAATCGCCTTGCCGTGACCTTGATTTCGATGATCAGCATGGGTCACCACATTTTCAACCACCCCATACGGTTTGCACGCCCTGCAATTCAGCGGTATCAGGCGTCTGATCTCGATGTGCTGAGCCCTTCGCTGTGTGAAGAAGCCCGCGTTCATTCGTTGAAACTGCATCCCAGTTTTCGTCCAGAATTACCGACAATTTCTGGCAACAGGCGACAGAGGCCATTTCAAGTGCATGACACGTGATGGCACCGGCGCATCAATGCGTTCGCCAGCACCACGCCCCTGCGCACAGGCCAACGGCGCTCCAGCACCTGAAAACCATGCAATGCAAAAAACGGCTCGGCCGTCACGCTCACTTCGGCCGTCAGTTCGGCCAGGCCCCTTGAGTCGGCCTGGGCCAGGATGTGCAGCATCAAGCGCGCGCCAATGCCTTGGCGTGGGTGTTGGCCAGATACATAGAAGTGGTCGACGTGCCCCTGCGCCTGCAGGTCGGCATAGCCCACGATCTCACCGCCCCGCTCGGCTACAAAGGGCTTGAGGGTTTGCATGCGCTGGGCCCACAGGTCCTGATCCATGTCGGCCGGGGCCCAAGCCTGGGTTTGCGCGGGTGTGTAGTCTCGGCAAGCCAGTCCGTGCACGGCGCTGAAAAAGACCTGGAACAGCGCGGCTTCATCGCCGGGCCTGAAATTTCGAATCGTCGTCTCCATCGGTAGTCCCCCTGGGCCTGCCGGCCAGCTCATGCGCCCGAAAGACCGCATCCGGGTCATTTTCAAACATCGACTTGATCCATTCGCGAAGCCAGACGATGGCGGGGTCTTTGTGAAAGCGGGGGTGCCAATGCTGATGAAGGGCAAACGGTGGCAATGAGGAGGGAACCTCGATCGTGCGCAAGAACCCGTATTCCTCAAAGGCACGTGCCAGTTCTTGGGGCATGGTGGCCACCAGTTCGGGGTTGTGCTTGATCAAAAAGGGCACGGTCAGGAAATGCGGCGTGGTGACAGCGATCTTGCGTTGCAGGCCTTGCTGCTCGACCACGTCAGCCGCCCACCCAATCCGGACGCCGCCTGTTGGGAAGCTCGGCTTGAGACCGGGATGCATGCCAACCGTCGGGCGATCCGAACTGGGCTCAGCCCACAAGGCAGTAGACGTCTGTGAGGCGTGCCCTGAAATCAAAGGGTCAATGGCGTTCACAGTTCGTGCTGTCTGAACAAAAAGCCAGGCTTGCGCGCCCATTGACAGTGATGGCGGCAGGTCTGGTCAATGTCAATCGCATCCCTTCGTTCAGATTTCCTTCATGTCATCTTGAAACAATCCCCCAATCGTCCGGGGTTGCCCTAGGCTCAAATTTCATCAAGACGGCTACTTGCGGGAAAAGGGCTTCCTTGAATTGATGATGATCAATGATATCGCCCATGAACTCTCTCAATAAGCAGATTGCCATTCGAATCGGACTGGTCAGTTTGCTACTGGCCTCCATCACGAGTCCGATCGCATGGATCGTTGCTCGCGAGAACGCAGAAGACAGCATTGTTTCTCTCGCCTACGAAGAAACCGGTCGACTGATCAATCACCTGGAGTTATCTCAGCTCAATGGATCTGGGGCAGCAGAGCAGGCCGCACATGCAGCCAACTCCATCATTGGGGGCATGTTCGATATTGCCGAGATTTATGATGATCGAAGTAATAAAATCGCTGAAGCACTCACCCCCCAGGGCAAGGCGGTTGAGCAACTCCTGACCAAACACGATAGGCCAGGTTCTTTGACGGCGGTTTACGAAACATTGGAAACCACGACCAAACACTGGGTGTTGCGCGTCTTTGTCCCACTCAGGTCGAATGCGCTTGACAAAAAATCGCCAATCACCGGGTATTTTGAAGGTGTCAGGGTCGTACCACAATGGCAGCAGGATCAAATATTCAGGGCATCATGGATTTCAGTGTTGATGGTGTGTTTGGCATCCTTGGCATGTGGGGCCATGCTTTACCCCGTGATGGTTCATTTATCGACTGACAATGTTCGCAAGGCCCGCGAAGTGCTTGACTCACACATTGCCATGATGGAGGCTCTGGGGCGCGCCATCGCCCGGCGTGATTCCGACACAGGTGCCCACAATTATCGCGTGGCATGGCTTGCAGCGAGGGTCGGCACGCAAATGGGCCTGTCCAAGACCGCCATGCAGGAATTGATTGTAGGTAGCTTCCTGCACGATGTAGGCAAAATAGGCATTCCTGACAAAATATTGCTGAAGCCCGGCAAACTGGACCCAGAAGAAATCGAGATCATGCGCACCCACGTGCATCATGGCGAAAACATATTGCACGGCATTGGCTGGCTTGGCGGTGCCAGCGAAGTCGTTGCAGCGCATCACGAAAAATGGAATGGCACGGGTTACCCCAGAGGCCTGGCAGGTGCCATCATTCCATTGCCTGCCCGCATCTTTGCAGTCGTTGATGTTTTTGATGCCTTGTGCTCCAAAAGACCTTACAAAGAAGCCATGGGGTTTGAAAATGCCATGAAAATCCTTGAAAAAGACACAGGATCACATTTCGACCCAGAAGTCATGGCGGCTTTTTCTCCCATCGCCAACGGGCTTTATGAGAGGCTGGAGAATACGAGTGAGGATGAGGCCCGAGTTCTGATGGAAGAGCAGGTGAGAAACTATTTCGGCGAAGAAACCAACTGACTCACGAAGCATTGACAACCAAGACGCACATGGCCTGCCGATCGGCTGCTGCTGATAAATCAAGCGGAAGCGAGGCGTCGATGAATACCACGTTTCTTTCACCCGAATAAGCGATGAAATACTCTGGCAATGGCCAAACTGCCCAGAGCGATCAGCACGCCAATCAACAAGACCCCCAGCCAACCAATCCTGGATGATTTTTCAGGTGTATTTTCATGACGCTTGGCCTCTTCATCCGAGAACAACTTGGATGGAATCGTATCTGGTTGCAATGGGTCGTCTCGCCTGTATCAATTCAACGCCCGCGACAGCTCGCACTCTTGAAATGATGTTGTCGGCGCATTGATGCAAAACTCCCTGATCACATCGTGCCGGGCCAATATGAAGCGGACATGAATTGAAACCGCGACGCGCGCCATCCCTGTGAGCCCACCCGCCAGAAGGGAATGCCGTGCTCGTCAGTTCGCGATGCGCCCTCCAACCATCAAAAAATGACGGTCCCGATCCTGGGTTGATCGAATTTTGGAGCGAAACGAAGCTGAAACACCTCGCCGCGGCAAAGCCAATGAAGCCGCCCAAGGTGGACCAATGACGCAGAGCCCCAAGCCGTCGTGCTGACGCCCAAAGGAGGCGACATCGGTGCCCGGCCCCTGGCTCATCATCGGGCTGCTGCCGATGGATCGCTCAAAAGGGCCGTGGAGGCTTCTTTCGGCCTCCCGGGCGTGGCCTCCCCGGCGCGATCCTCCCAGTCCTCCCACGCCACAGACTCAGCCACGAGATAGCGCTTCACCGCTTCTCCGAGCGTCGAAAAAAAGCGTTGCTCGCCGAGTCTGGAAAACAGCCCAAAGCGCTTGAGCTTGTCTTTGACGGGGCCCTTCATTTCTGCAAAGCACAGCTCAATGCCCGCCTGGTGCAGCGTCTGGTCGAGTTCGTCAAGCACATCGGCTGAGGTCACGTCCACACTGGTCATCGGCTCGGCACCGACAACCACCCAACGAACCGGCGTGGGGGAGTTGGCGACCACCTCCAGCATGCGGTCTCGAAACAACTCGGCGTTGGCGAAGAACAGCGGCGCATCCCACCGGAACAGCACCAGCCCTGGCACCACCCGGGCCTCTGGGTGGCGAATGATGTCGTGATACCCCTTGACGCCGTCTACCCTGCCCAGCACGGCTGAGTAGGGGCGCCAGCCATCCCACAGGAATTCGATGACCGCAGCGACAATCGCCAAACCAATGCCCGGTATGGCTCCCAGCAGTGCCACGCCGAGCAGGCAGCCAATGGACAACCAGAACTCCCAGCGCTGGATACGCCAGATGCGGCGCAGGTCACTGATTTCGATGAGTCCGATGGCAGAGGCGATCACCACGGCAGACAGCGCCGCGACCGGCACGTTGCGCACCAGACCGGGTGCCAGCAACAACAGAGCGCCCACCGCACAGGCCCCGACGACACCGGCCAGCTGCGTTTTTGCCCCCGCGGCCTCGGCCACCGGCGTGCGTGAGGCACTGGCACTGATCGGAAAGCCCTGGAACAGCCCTGCAGCCAGATTGGCGGCCCCCAGGCCAACCATCTCCTGATTGGGATCGACATGGGTGCCCGAACGACCGGCGTAGGTTCGCGACAACACGCTGGTGTCGGCGAACGAGATCAGCGCCACCGCCAGCCCACCCAGCAGCACCGGCGCGACGTCGTTGGAGCCGATCCATGGCAGCGAGAAGTGAGGGAGTCCCTGGGGCAATGCGCCGAGTACAGGCACACCTGCCTGGCCGTCGGTCAACGCCAAGTCCTGCAGGGTGACAACCAGAGTGGCCCCCAGTACGCCGATCAAGACACCTGGCGCGCGTGGATACCGCCTGAGCAGAAGAAGCGCCAGCAAGGTACCCGCACCAATGACCAGCGCTCTGGGGTTCGACTGGCCCGCCGCCAGGGCCCATCCGAATTGCCAGGCCTCGCCCAACAGCCCGCGGGCATCGACACTGAAGCCGAACAGTCCCGGCAACTGACTGACGATCACGGTCAGTGCGATACCGTTCATGTAACCGTACCGGATCGGCTTGGACAACAACTCGGTGACAAAGCCCAATCGCAGGGCGCCGGCACCGATGCACAGCGCGCCCGACACCAGCGCCATCATGCTGGCCAGCGCGACCGCCCGTTGGGGATCGCCCGCCGAAAGCGGCAACACCACGGCCAGGATCAGGGCGGCCAGCGAGGAATCCGGGCCCAACACCAGGATGCGACTCGGCCCGAACAAGGCATACGCCAGCAGGCCAGCCAGAGTGGCATACAAGCCGCAGATGCCGGGCAGCCCAGAGGCGACCGCGTAAGCAATGCCCACCGGAACCAACACCGCGGTCAGCGCCAGACCGGCCACGAGGTCATGCCCCAGCCATCCGATCGGGTAGTGGCGGACCCTCTGAAGGCACGGAAGCCAGCGCGCCCAGCCCACAGCAGGCCGCACGGACCTTCGGCCAGGCACTCGCTGCGCTGGCAGCGTTTTGGTCTGAGTTGGTTGCGGATTCACCCTGGCAATTTACCCCGAACCCAGGTGGCTCAAATCGACCTGATGTGCACCCCACCCTCGCGTCAGCCGCGCCACGCAGGGCTTACCCCAGAAGCTCGGGGCCAAGGAAGCTGCGCCGCACTTGAGGCCTTGTTCGCCGCAGGGTCTTCAAAAATCGGTCGACAGAAACGGCAAGCCACATATGATTCACAAAAAATACATTTTATAGAGAAGCCTTGTTGACTCCCCACTGGCAAAGGTCTCGAACCTGCTCCGAGGTCCAGGCATCCAAGCCTGCACCTCAGCCAGCAGACCCGACGCCTGTGCCAGTGACTGAACCGCGTGTTTCGCCATGTCACACCGACCTGACCGCCCCTTGCACGAACCGCCTGAGGCCCTGCCGGCGCAAGCGGGCCCGAGCGTGTACCTGTGCCACATCCTGTTTGCCCAGGCCCCCGGGCAGGATGCCCATGCCCTGCGCCTGCAGGCCGAACGGGTCTTGCTGGCCCTCACCAGCGCCCAGGCCGAGCCAGACCAGTTCGCCCGCCTGGCACGCCAATGGTCCGCCTGCCCATCGGCGCACAGAGGCGGTGAATTGGGCTGGGTGCGCCCTCAGGACTGCGCCCCCGAGATGCTCAATGAGTTGTTCGAAATGCGCGAACCTGCCTGGGGCATGGGCGTGCATCCCCGCCTGGTTCATACGGATCAAGGCGTCCACATCGTCCAGGTGCTGGGCCGCCGTCGCACAGACCGCCGCCCTTCACGGACCGAGCTTCCGCTTTCGTTGTAAAGGAGTGCCCATGGCACCGTCAGTCTCTTCCGCCCCGACCTTCGAGTCCGGGATTTCTTCGCTGCCCGAGGGCGACTGCCCCAGTCAGTCAATGCAGGCCTTGTGCCATCAAAACAATTTGCGGCCCTGGTCACTCAAGGGGCGCAGCCTGCTGCCCGTGGTACAGGGGGGCATGGGCGTGGGGGTGTCGGCCGGGGGCCTCGCGGGGGCCGTGGCCCGCTTGGGCGCGATGGGCACGATTTCATCGGTCGATCTGCGGCGCAAACATGCCGATCTGTTTGAGCAGACCCGGCACCTTGAACACGAACCCGATGCCAAGCAACGCATCGATGCCGCCAACCTGGAGGCGCTGGCGCGCGAAATCCGCCGGGCCCGCGAAGTGGCCGGGGGTCAGGGCGCGATTGCCGTCAATGTCATGAAGGCCCTCAGCGAATACGAGGCCTACGTCCGCCAGGCGCTGGCCTGCGGGGTGGATGCCCTGGTGGTGGGCGCCGGGCTGCCGCTCGACCTGCCCGACCTGGCGCGCGAGCACCCGCAGACCGCCCTGATCCCCATCCTGTCGGACGCCCGGGGCGTGCAGTTGCTGGTGCGCAAATGGGACAAAAAGGGCCGCCTGCCTGACGCCATCATCATCGAGCACCCCCGGCTGGCGGGTGGGCACCTGGGCGCGGCCCGAGTGGCCGACCTGCAAGACGCCCGCTTTGACTTCGACGTGGTGCTGCCCCAGGTGCAGGCCTTTTTCCAGAGTGCCGGCCTGGAGCGCGACATTCCCCTGATCGTGGCCGGGGGCATCGGCAGTCAGGAGGAACTGCGTCGCTGGCAATCCATGGGCGCCGCCGCAGTGCAAATGGGCACCGCCTTTGCCGTGACCGAAGAGTGCGATGCGGATCTCGCGTTCAAGCACATCCTGGCTCAGGCCCGGCCCGAAGACCTGGTGGAGTTCACCAGCGTGGCCGGCCTGCCCGCCCGCGCCGTGCGCACGCCCTGGCTCGACAAGTACCTGCGCCTCGAACCCCGCCTGAAGGCGGTGGCCCATCCCAAGCCACGCTGCACCCTGGCCTTTGACTGCCTGGCCCACTGTGGCCTGCGCGACGGCGACGCCAGCGTGGGCCAGTTCTGCATCGACCGGGCCCTGGGTCATGCCTTGCGCGGGGACCCGGGCAAGGGCTTGTTTTTCAGAGGTGCCGGACGCCTGCCGTTTGGCTCGCACATCCGCCCGGTGCAGGATCTGATGCGTTGGATGTTGGGCGCCCTGCGCCCCGCCGACCTGGTGGCGTGATACCCCAGGCCCCGGGGCGCAGTGGTCCAGACCATCCTCCTTCCGGGTAATGGCGCGCAGCCCCCGTCATGCCTACAGTCAAGCACCATGTCTGATCCCCTCCTGCCGGCCCTGGTCGATACCTTCGGGCGGCGCATCGATTATTTGCGCGTCTCCATCACCGACCGGTGCGATCTGCGCTGCACCTATTGCCTGCCCAAAGGCTTCAAAGGCTACGAAGAGCCGGCCCACTGGCTGCGCCCGCCCGAGCTGCTGCGCCTGCTGGGCCTGTTTGTGCGCAGCGGCGTGTCCAAGGTGCGACTCACCGGCGGTGAGCCGCTGCTGCGGGGTGGTCTGACCGGGCTGGTGCGCGGCATTGCGGCCTTGCCGGGCCTGCGCGATCTGTCCTTGTCCAGCAACGGCACCCAACTGGCCCGGCTGGCCCGCGAATTGCGCGAAGCCGGCCTGCAGCGCCTCAACATCAGCCTGGACACCCTGGACCGGGGCTGTTTTGCCCGCATCACCGGACGTGACGCGCTGGGCAGCGTGCTGGAGGGCCTGCAGGCGGCCCAGGCCGCAGGCTTCAGCCCCATCAAACTCAACATGGTGGTGCAACCGGGCGTGAACCTCGACGAGGTGGCGAGCGTGCTGGCCTTCGCCATGGCCCATGGCCATGTGTTGCGGCTGATCGAGCCCATGCCCATGGGCACCACTGGCCAGGCTGTGGCGCCGCCCGACCTCAGTGCCCTGGGCCAAAGCCTGGCGCAGCAGCACGGCCTGCTGCCTTGCGTGATGGGCCAGGGCGGGGGCCCCGCACGCTACTGGGCCAGCCCGGACGGTCGCGCCAGCCTGGGCGTGATCACGCCCCTGTCGCAGCACTTCTGCGCCACCTGCAACCGCGTGCGCCTGGGGGTGGACGGCACCCTTTACCTTTGCCTGGGGCAGAACGACCGGGTGCCGCTGGGCCCGATGCTGCGGGCCGGTGCCAGCGACGCCGAGTTGTTGAAGGCGCTTCATGCGGGCATCGCGGCAAAGCCCGAGCGCCATGTGTTTCAAGAGCAACCCCAGCATGTGATGCGATTCATGGCGCAAACCGGCGGATGAAGGACATCACCAAATCACCAAAGCGCACAATTCATGCTGCAAACGATTGGAGAATGGATTGAGCCTGCCGCCGGAGCCCTTGGAGCCAGAACCGATGCCGCCAGCCTCAGACCCGGCACGGGTCCGGCTGCGCGCCCGCCTCTCGGGCCTGGGCCTGGCTTCCAAGCTGATGGGCATCGGCGGGCTGTGCCTGGTGCTGGCGCTGGCCTCGGTCGGGCTCACGCTGTGGGTGACCTGGCAATTGGAGGGCGGTGCCGCCGCCGTCAACGAAGCCGGGCGCATGCGCATGCAAAGCTACCGGCTGGCCCTGCGCCTGCAGACCCCGGTGCCCGACACGGGCCGGGCCGAGCTGAATCAGCAGGTGCAAGGCCAACTGCAGGACTTTGACGCCAGCCTGAGCCTGCTGCGCGATGGTGACCCCGCCCGCCCCCTGGCCGTGCCCTGGGACCAGGACACAAGGGCCCATTTCGAGCTGGTGCAGCGGCGCTGGCAACCCCTGCGCGAGCTGGCCGGTGAACTGGCCGTCCAGCGACCTGGCCCCGGGCTGAGCCTGCAGGTGGACGACTTTGTGCATGAGGTGGACAGCTTTGTCTCGGCCATCGAGCTGCACCTGGCGCAATGGACCACCCTGCTGCGCACGCTGCAGCTGGTGATGATGTCGCTGGCCCTGCTCAGTGCCCTGGTGCTGTTGTACGTGGGCCATGTGCTGGTGCTGGACCCGGTGCGCCGACTGCAGCGCAGCCTGGGCCGCATCGAGCAGGGCGACTTCGGCACCCGCGTCCAGGTGGCCAGCCACGACGAACTGGGCGCCCTGGCCGAAGGCTTCAACCGCATGGCTGAGCGCCTGCAAGACCTTTACAGCGGGCTGGAAGGCAAGGTACGAGAGAAAACGGCCCGCCTGCAACTGGAGCAGCAGCGCCTGCGCACCCTGTACGAGACCGCCACCTTTGTGGCCCAGGCGGACACCCTGCAAGCCCTGGCCCAGGGGTTTTCACGCCAGTTGCGCAGCATTGCCGAGGCCGACGCGGTGGCCATTCGCTGGTCAGACGAGGCCAACCAGCGCTATGTGCTGCTGGCCAGCGATTGCCTGCCCAAGGTGATGGTGGAAGAAGAGCACTGCGTGCTCACCGGGGACTGCCTGTGTGGCGCATCGTCCGAACGCGCAATGGCCCAGCCACTGAAGGTGATCCCCATCCTGGATGCGGCGCGGCTGACCCCGCCCGACGGTGCCAGCCAGCGGGTGCAGCAGCATTGCGAGCGCGCCGGCTTCAGAACCCTGGTGACGGTCAGCCTGACCTGGCACCAGCGGGTGCTGGGCGAGATTGAACTCTTCTACCGCCACGACACGGTGCTGGGCCCTGAGGAGCGCAGCCTGTTCGAAGCCCTTGCCAGCCACCTGGCGGGGGCGATGGAAAACCTGCGCAGCGCCGCACTGGCGCGCGAATCGGCCGTGGCCGACGAGCGCCAGATGCTGGCCCGCGAGCTTCACGACTCCATCGCCCAGTCACTGGCCTTTCTGAAGATCCAGATGCAGTTGCTGCGCAGCGCCATGAACGACTCGCGCCCGGCGGCCGTCGAGGCCACCCTCGATGAGCTGGACGCCGGCATCCGCGAAAGCTACAGCGATGTGCGCGAACTGCTGCTGCACTTTCGCACCAACACCCATGCCGAGGACATGGAGCCCGCACTGCGCGAGACCCTCTCCAAGTTCGAGCTGCAGGCCGGCATCCGGCCCAGCCTGTCCATCCACGGCGAAGGCCTGCCGATTGCGCCCGATGTACAGGTGCAGGTGCTGCACATCGTGCAGGAGGCGCTGTCCAACATCCGCAAGCATGCCCACGCCCGCCAGGTCGAGGTGTGTGTCGACACCCACCCGCAATGGCAAGTCACCATCCGCGACGATGGCCTGGGCTTTGACGCCCGGGGCGGCCCGCCCGATGGCACCCATGTGGGACTGCGCATCATGCGCGAGCGTGCCGAACGCATCGGCGCGCAACTGACCCTCGAATCGGGCCACCAGGGCACCTGCGTGACCTTGCGCCTGCCTCAGAATCCGCAGCCTGCTGCGGCCCAGCCCCACGAAGCCCCTGTGACATGACCCTGCCTCCTCCGATCCGACTGCTGGTGGTCGACGACCACAAACTGTTCCGTCGCGGCCTGGTGGCCTTGCTGTCTCAGCAGCCCAGCCTGCAGGTGGTGGCCGAAGCCACCGATGCGGGCGAAGCCCTGAAGCTGGCCGCCCAGCACGCGCCCGAGGTGGTGCTGCTGGACAACCACCTGCCCGGCGTGCACGGGGTCGATGTGCTGCCCCAGTTGATGGCGCTGTCGCCCACGCCCCAGGTCATCATGCTCACGGTGAGCGAGGATGCCGAAGACCTGTCGCAGGCCCTGGCGCGTGGCGCCAGCGGCTACCTGCTCAAGACGGTGGATGGCGACGAGCTGGTGACCTCGATCCGCCGGGTGCGCGAGGGCCAGTCGGTGGTCTCGCCCGAGATGACGGGCAAATTGTTTGCCGCCTACCGGCAGGCCGTGGCGGCAGCCCCGGCGCCAGACTTCAACGCTGAACCTGCTGAGGCGCCCCCCCCTGAGCCGCAGGTGCGCCCGTCCGAATCGGCGCTGGCAGCGTCCAAGCTGTCGCCCCGCGAGCGCGAGATTCTGCGCGAGATCGCGCGTGGCGCCAGCAACAAAGAGATCGCCCGCACCCTCAAGATCGCCGAGACCACGGTCAAGATCCACGTGCAACACATCTTCCGCAAGCTCAACCTGAGCTCGCGGGTGCAGGCCGCGGTGTACGCCGTGACTGATCCAGATCAAAGCTGACGCTCGGGCTACTCCTTTCGGAGGATGGTGCCTGCCCGGATGCAGGATGTTCACGGCGCACTGATTTTTTGACACTGGGGACCACTCAAAAGGAGGTTCCCCCATGTCTTCACGCGGCAAAGCGCTTTCGGTACTGACCGTCAGCACGCTCGCCTTCACGGTGTGCTTCATGGTCTGGATGATGTTCGGCGTCATCGGCATCCCGATCCGCAAGACCCTGGGCCTCAACGCCACCGAATTCGGCCTGTTGACGGCCATGCCGGTGCTCACGGGTTCGCTGGTTCGTGTGCCCCTGGGGGTGTGGACCGACCGCTTTGGCGGGCGCATCGTGATGATGGGCACCCTCCTGGCCTGCGTGCTGCCGATCTGGCTCATGAGCTACGCCACCCAGTACTGGCAGTTTCTGGTGCTGGGCCTGTTCGTGGGCCTGGCCGGGGGCGTGTTCTCGGTGGGCACCCCTTACGTGGCGCGCTGGTTCCCCAAGCACCAGCAGGGCTTTGCCATGGGCGTGTTCGGCGCCGGCAACTCGGGTGCCGCCGTCAACAAGTTTGTGGCCCCGGCCCTGATCGTGGCCTTTGGCTGGGCGGTGGTGCCGCAGGTGTATGCCGCCATCATGCTTGGCGTGGCCGTGCTGTTCTGGTTCGGCAGCGCCAGCGACCCCAGCCACCTGGTGACCAGCAAGACCAGCTGGGGCGAACAGCTCAAGACGCTGAAGGACCCGCGCGTGCTCAAGTACTGCCAGTACTACAGCATCGTGTTCGGCGGCTATGTGGGCCTGAGCCTGTGGATGGTGCAGTACTACGTGGGCGAGTATGGCCTGGACATCCGCTGGGCCGCCCTGCTGGCCGCCTGCTTCTCGCTGCCCGGGGGCGTGCTGCGCGCCATCGGTGGCTACCTGTCTGACAAGCACGGCGCGCACCAGATCACCTGGTGGGTGCTGTGGGTGAGCTGGATCTGCCTGTTCCTGCTGAGCTACCCGCAGACCGACTTCAGCATCACCACCGTCAACGGGGTGCGCAGCTTCCACATCGGGCTCAACGTCTACAGCTTCACGGCCCTGATGTTCACCCTGGGCATTGCGTTTGCCTTCGGCAAGGCCAGCGTGTTCAAGTACATCAGCGATGACTACCCCGGCAACATCGGCGCCATCTCGGGCGTGGTGGGCCTCGCCGGTGGCCTGGGCGGCTTTGTGCTGCCGATCCTGTTCGGCGTGCTGCTCGACCTCACGGGCGTGCGCTCCAGCGCTTTCATGCTGCTCTACGGCGTGGTCTGGGTCTCGCTGATCTGGATGTACTTCACCGAAGTGCGCAGCCGCGACGTGCTGCGCGGCAACCCGGCCTGAGAAGCCCCCCCCCGACAACCCCTTCAAAAGGAATCCCCATGTCAAGCAAGACCGTGGCGCCCCAGCGCGCCCGCCCCGGCAAGACCCTGGCGGTCTGGACCCCGGAAGACAAGGCCTTCTGGGCCTCGCAGGGCCAGGCCATCGCCAAGCTCAATCTGTGGCTGTCGGTGCCGGCCCTGTTCCTGGCCTTTGCCATCTGGCAGCTGTGGAGCGTGGTGGCCGTGAACCTGCCCCTGATGGGCTTCAAGTACTCCACCAACCAGTTGTTCTGGCTGGCCTCGGCACCGGCCCTGTCGGGCGCCACGCTGCGCATCTTCTACTCGTTCATGGTGCCCCTGGTGGGCGGGCGGCGCTGGACAGCGATCTCCACCGCCTCGCTGCTGTTGCCCGCCATCGGCATCGGCATCGCGGTGCAAGACCCCAACACGCCCTACCCCACCATGCTGATGCTGGCCCTGCTGTGCGGCCTGGGCGGCGGCAATTTCTCGTCGTCGATGGCCAACATCAGTTTCTTTTTCCCGAAAGAGCGCAAGGGCTCGGCGCTGGGCGTGAACGCCGGCCTGGGCAACCTGGGGGTGTCGGTGGTGCAGTTTCTCAGCCCCATCATCATCTCGGTGGGCGTGTTCGGTGTGCTCGGCGGCGAGCCCCAACACATCAGCAAGGCGGGCCAGGTGATCGACGTGTGGGCGCAGAATGCCGCCTTCGTGTGGGTGCCGTGGATTGCGCTGACCGCCGTGGCCGCCTGGTTCTTCATGAACGACATCGCCGACGCCAAGGCCTCGTTCGCGGCACAGGCGGCCATCTTCCGCAACCCGCACAACTGGGTGATGTGCCTGCTGTACCTGGGCACCTTCGGCTCGTTCATCGGCTATGCCGCCGGCTTTCCGCTGCTCATCAAGTCGCAGTTCAAGGACGTGAACCCGCTGGCCTACGCCTGGATGGGACCGCTGGTGGGGGCCCTGATCCGCCCCGTGGGCGGCTGGCTGGCCGACAAACTGGGCGGCGCCCGCGTCACGCTGTGGAACTTCGTGGTGATGGCCCTGGCCGTGGTCGGGGTGCTGTTCTTCCTGCCCAAGGGCACGGGCAGCAGCCTGGCCCTGCCCTGGGGCCCGGCCGAGGGCAGCTTCACGGGCTTTTTCCTGATGTTCCTGGTGCTGTTCTTCACCACTGGGGTCGGCAATGGCTCCACCTTCCGCATGATCCCGGTGATCTTCATCGACCTGAAGACCCGCCGCGCACCGCGCAACGATGAGGTGGCCCAGGCCCAGGCCGTCAAGGAAGGCAACACCGAATCGGCCGCCGTGCTGGGCTTCAGCGCCGCCGTGGCGGCCTATGGCGGCTTTTTCATCCCCAAGAGCTATGGCTCGTCGATCGCCAGCACCGGCGGCCCTGAGCTGGCGCTGCTGACCTTCATCGTCTTTTACCTGCTGTGCATCGTGGCCACCTGGTGGTTCTACGCCCGCCGCGATGCCGATGTGCCCTGCTGAGCACGCCCCCCGAACCGACCCCAACGGAGCCATTCCATGAGTCATTTTCTGGACCGACTGAGCTTTTTTGCCCAGGCCCGCGAACCCTTTTCCAACGGCCACGGCGTCACCACCGGTGAAGACCGCACCTGGGAGGACGCCTACCGCAACCGCTGGCAACACGACAAGATCGTGCGCTCGACCCACGGCGTGAACTGCACGGGCTCATGCTCGTGGAAGATCTATGTCAAAGGCGGCATCGTGACCTGGGAGACCCAGCAGACCGACTACCCGCGCACCCGCCCCGACCTGCCCAACCACGAGCCGCGCGGCTGCGCCCGCGGCGCCAGCTATTCGTGGTACCTGTACAGCGCCAACCGCGTCAAGCACCCCATGGTGCGGGGCGAGTTGCTCAAGCATTGGCGTGCCGCCCGCACCGTGGCCAAGAGCCCGGTGGACGCCTGGGCGACCCTGATGGCCAATGACGAGGTGCGCCGCAGCTGGCAGACCCAGCGCGGCCTGGGTGGCTTTGTGCGCAGCAGCTGGGACGAGGTCAACGAGATCATTGCCTCGGCCAACGTGTACACCATCAAGGCCCACGGCCCTGACCGCATCATCGGCTTCTCGCCGATCCCGGCCATGTCGATGGTGTCGTATGCCGCCGGCAGCCGCTACCTGAGCCTGATCGGGGGCGTGTGCATGAGCTTCTACGACTGGTACTGCGACCTGCCGCCCGCCAGCCCGCAGGTCTGGGGCGAGCAGACCGACGTGCCCGAATCGGCCGACTGGTACAACTCGACCTTCATCATCGCCTGGGGCTCCAATGTGCCGCAGACGCGCACCCCCGACGCGCATTTCTTCACCGAGGTGCGCTACAAGGGCGCCAAGACCGTGGCCGTGACGCCCGACTACGCCGAGATCTCCAAGCTCGCCGACCTGTGGATGCACCCCAAGCAGGGCACCGATGCCGCTGTGGCCATGGCCATGGGCCATGTGATCCTGAAAGAGTTCTACTTCGACAAGCGCAGCGCCTACTTTGACGACTACGCGCGCCGCTACACCGATCTGCCCATGCTGGTGATGCTGCAGGAGCAGGACACCCCGGCCGGTCGCGCCCTGGTGCCGGGCCGTTACCTGCGCGCCAGCGACCTCAGCGCCAGTGCCGCCACGGCCAACGCCGACTGGAAGACCCTGGCCTGGGACGATGAAGGCCAGGTGGTGCAGCCGCAGGGTTCGATCGGCTTCCGCTGGGGCGCCGAAGGCCGACCCGACCAGGGCCGCTGGAACCTGGAGAGCCGCGAAGGCACCGAGGGCCGGCCGGTGCAGCTCAAGCTCTCGGTGCTGGAAGGGGCCGGTGGCAGCACCCCAGCCACGAGCAGCGTGAACAAGGTGGCCTTCCCCTACTTTGGCGGCATCGAGTCGCCCCAGTTCACCGCCAACAAACAAGGTGACGTGCTGCTGCGCAACGTGCCCATGCAACGCGTGCTGGTGCAGCAAGACGGTGTGCCACGCGAAGTCTGGGTGGCCACGGTGTTCGACCTGCAGGTGGCCAGCTACGGCGTGCACCGGGGCCTGCGCAATGCGGCCGGCGACCTGGTGGACGACGGCGCTGCCTCGTACGACGACAACCTGCCCTACACCCCGGCGTGGCAGGAGCAGATCACCGGCGTGCCGCGCCACCAGGTGCTGACCGTGGCGCGCCAGTTTGCCGACAACGCCGACAAGACCCGGGGCAAGTCCATGGTCATCATCGGCGCGGCCATGAACCACTGGTACCACAGCGACATGAACTACCGCGGCATCATCAACATGCTGATGATGTGCGGCTGCATCGGCCAATCCGGGGGAGGCTGGGCCCACTATGTGGGGCAGGAAAAGCTGCGCCCGCAGACCGGCTGGACGGCGCTGGCCTTCGCACTGGACTGGTCACGCCCGCCGCGGCAGCAAAACTCGACCAGCTTCTTCTACGCGCACACCGACCAGTGGCGATACGAAAAGCTGGGGGTGGAAGAGGTGCTGTCGCCGCTGGCCGACAAGACCCAGTTCGGCGGCAGCATGATCGACTACAACGTGCGCGCCGAACGCATGGGCTGGCTGCCCAGCGCACCCCAACTCAAGACCAACCCGCTGCAGGTGTGCCGGGATGCCAGCGCCCAGGGGCTGGACGCCAAGGACCATGTGGTCGACGCGTTGAAGAACGGCGCGTTGCAGATGTCTTGCGAAGACCCGGACGACCCGGCCAACTGGCCGCGCAACATGTTTGTGTGGCGCTCCAACATCCTGGGATCGAGCGGCAAGGGGCATGAGTATTTTCTCAAGCACCTGCTGGGCACCACCCACGGCGTGCAGGGCAAAGCTTTGGGCAGCGATGAAGCGCGGCCGCAAGAGGTGCGCTGGCACGCCGAGGCTCCCCAGGGCAAGCTCGACCTGCTGGTGACGCTGGACTTCCGGATGAGCACCACCTGCCTGTACTCGGACATCGTGCTGCCCACGGCCACCTGGTACGAGAAGAACGACCTCAACACCAGCGACATGCACCCCTTCATCCACCCGCTGTCCACCGCCGTGGACCCGGCCTGGGAGGCGCGTTCGGACTGGGACATCTACAAGGGCTTTGCCAAGAAGTTCTCCGAAGTGTGCGTGGGCCACCTGGGGGTGGAAAAAGAAGTGGTGCTGACACCCATCATGCACGACACCCCGGGCGAGATGGCCCAAGCCTTCGATGTGCGCGACTGGAAGCGCGGCGAGGTTGAGCTGATCCCCGGCAAGACCGCCCCGCAGATCACGGTGGTCGAACGGGACTACCCCAACACCTACCGCCGCTTCACCGCCCTGGGCCCGCTGATGGACAAGCTGGGCAACGGCGGCAAGGGCATCGGCTGGAACACCCAGGACGAGGTGCGCCAGTTGGGCGAGCTCAACGGCACGGTGCGTGAAGCCGGCGTGAGCCAGGGCCGACCCTCGATCGACACCGACATCGACGCGGCCGAGGTGGTGATGATGCTGGCCCCCGAGACCAACGGCCATGTGGCCGTGAAGGCCTGGGAGGCCCTGTCCAAACAGACCGGGCGTGAACACGCCCACCTGGCCCTGCACCGCGAGGACGAGAAGATCCGCTTCCGCGACATCCAGGCCCAACCGCGCAAGATCATCTCCTCGCCCACCTGGTCGGGGCTGGAGAGCGAGAAGGTCAGCTACAACGCCGGCTACACCAATGTGCATGAACTGATCCCATGGCGCACCCTGACCGGTCGCCAGCAGTTCTACCAGGATCACCCCTGGATGCGGGCCTTCGGGGAAGGTTTTGTCAGCTACCGGCCGCCGGTGGACCTGAAGACCCTGGCCGAAGTGCAGGGCCTGAAGCCCAACGGGCACCGCGAGATCGCGCTGAACTTCATCACGCCGCACCAGAAATGGGGCATCCACTCGACCTACACGGACAACCTGCTGATGCTCACGCTGAACCGTGGCGGGCCAGTGGTCTGGCTCAGTGAGGACGACGCCAGGAGCGCCGGCATCGTGGACAACGACTGGGTCGAGCTGTTCAACGCCAACGGTGCCATCGCGGCCCGCGCGGTGGTCAGCCAGCGGGTGAAGAACGGCATGGTGATGATGTACCACGCCCAGGAAAAGATCATCAACACCCCGGGCTCGGAGATCACGGGCACGCGCGGCGGCATCCACAACTCGGTGACCCGCATCGTGCTCAAGCCCACCCACATGATCGGTGGCTACGCCCAGCTCAGCTACGGCTTCAACTACTACGGAACGATAGGCACCAACCGCGACGAGTTCGTGGTGGTGCGCAAGATGGCCCGGGTCGATTGGCTCGACGGCGAAACCACCCAAGGAGCACACGCATGAAGATCCGAGCCCAAATCGGCATGGTCCTGAACCTGGACAAATGCATCGGTTGCCACACCTGTTCGGTGACCTGCAAGAACGTCTGGACCAACCGCCCCGGCGTGGAATACGCCTGGTTCAACAACGTCGAGACCAAGCCTGGCATCGGCTACCCCAAGGAATGGGAAAACCAGGACAAATGGAACGGTGGCTGGGTGCGCAAGGCCGACGGCCGCATCGAGCCCCGCCAGGGCGGCAAGCTCAAGCTGTTGATGCGCCTGTTTGCCAACCCCAACCTGCCCGAGATCGACGACTACTACGAGCCTTTCACCTTCGACTACGAGCACCTGCAAAGCGCGCCCAAGTCCAAGGCACCGCCCACGGCGCGCCCGCGCAGCCTGATCACCGGGCAGCGCATGGAGAAGATCGAATGGGGCCCGAACTGGGAGGAGATCCTGGGCGGCGAATTCAGCAAGCGCAGCAAGGACAAGAACTTCGACGCGATCCAGAAGGACATCTACGGGCAGTTCGAGAACACCTTCATGATGTACCTGCCGCGCCTGTGCGAGCACTGCCTGAACCCGACCTGCGTGGCCAGCTGCCCCTCGGGCTCGATCTACAAGCGCGAGGAAGACGGCATCGTGCTGATCGACCAGGACAAGTGCCGCGGCTGGCGCATGTGCGTGTCAGGCTGCCCGTACAAGAAGATCTACTACAACTGGCAAAGCGGCAAGGCCGAAAAGTGCATCTTCTGCTACCCCCGCATCGAAGCCGGTCAACCCACCGTGTGCTCCGAGACCTGCGTGGGCCGCATCCGCTACCTGGGCGTGCTGCTGTATGACGCCGACCGCATAGAGCAGGCGGCCCAGACCGAACACGACCGCGACCTGTACCAGGCCCAGCTCGACGTGTTCCTCGACCCGCACGATCCGGCCGTGATCGAGCAGGCCCGCCGTGACGGCGTGCCCGAAGCCTGGCTGACCGCGGCGCGCAACAGCCCGGTCTACAAGATGGCCGTCGACTGGAAGGTGGCCCTGCCCCTGCACCCCGAATACCGCACCCTGCCCATGGTCTGGTATGTGCCCCCGCTGTCGCCCATCCAGGCCGCCGCCAACTCGGGCGATCTGGGTGTGAACGGCGAGATCCCGGATGTGAACCAGCTGCGCATCCCCGTTCAGTACCTGGCCAACCTGCTGACCGCAGGCGACACCGGCCCCGTGATGCGGGCGCTGGAACGCATGCTGGCCATGCGGGCCTACATGCGCTCGCGCCATGTGGACCAGGTGGAGAACACCGCGGTGCTGAACCAGGTCGGCCTGGACGCCGCCACGGTGCAGGACATGTACGACATCATGGCCATCGCCAACTACGAAGACCGCTTTGTCATCCCCAGCACCCACCGCGAGTACGCCGAGAACACCTTCGATGTGCGCGGCGGCTGCGGCTTCTCGTTCGGCAACGGCTGCTCGGACGGCGCCAGCGACACCAGCCTGTTCGGTGCCAAGAAGAAGCGCACCATCCCGATCAAGGCAGAGGAATGAGCATGAACACGCCCCATCATCCAGCCTCCACGGCCCCTGCGACCCCGGCGTCCAACCCCCGGGCCCGCAGCCTGCGCGCCCTGGCTCATCTGCTGACCTACCCCGACGCCACCTTGCGGCAGGTGTTGCCGGAGATCGAGGCTGCGCTGCAAACTGATGCGGCGCTGTCGACCGAGCGCCGAGCCGGGCTGCTGGCCCTGACCCAGGCCCTGCTGCAAAACCACCCGCTGGAGGTTGAAGGCGATTATGTCGACCTGTTCGACCGTGGGCGAGCCACCTCGCTGCACCTGTTTGAGCACGTGCACGGTGACTCGCGCGACCGGGGCCCGGCCATGATCGACCTGCTGCTCACCTACGAGCAAGGCGGCCTTTACCTGGACCCGGCCCGCAGTGACGGCGAGCTGCCTGACTACCTGCCGGTGGTCCTGGAGTTCGCCTCCACCCTGCCACCAGAGGCCTGCTGCGACTTCATTGGCGAGTTTGCCCACATCCTCAACAGCGTGCACGACGCCCTGGAGGGCCGCCAGAGCGCCTATGCCCAGGCTGTGGCCGCTGTGCTGGAGCTGGGAGGGCAAGCCCTGGTGGCGCGCCCCCTGGTGGCCGAACCCGCCATGGACGACAGCTGGGCCGAGCCCGAAGCCTTTGCCGGCTGCAGCAGCCCGGGCCAGCAAAAGCCTGGCGACAGCCAGCCCATCCATTTCATGCCCCGCACCGGGGCTGCCCCCACACGAGGAGCCTTGTCATGAGCCTCAGCCATCAATTCGTCTTCGGCATCTACCCCTACCTCTGTGGCGTGATCTTTCTGCTGGGCAGCCTGATCCGCTTCGACCGCGAGCAGTACAGCTGGCGCAGTGAATCCAGCCAGATGCTGGCCTCAGGCAGCCTGCGCTGGGGCTCCAACCTGTTCCACGTGGGGGTGATCGGCCTGTTCTTCGGTCACCTGTTCGGCATGCTGACGCCGCCCGAGATCGTGCACGCCCTGGGCGTGAGCCCGGCGCAGAAGCAGCTGTTGGCCGTGGTGGCCGGGGGCACCCTCGGTAGCCTGGGTCTGGTGGGCCTGCTGCTGCTGATCCGCCGCCGCCTGGGCAACGCCCGGGTGCGCGCCACCTCGCGCAAGCGCGACTTCGTGGTGCTGTTCTGGCTGCTGGCCACCCTGTTGCTGGGCCTGTCCACCGTGCCGCTGTCGCTGCAGCACAGCGATGGCGCCACCATGCTGCTGCTGATGGCCTGGGCACGGCACATCGTGACGTTCCAGGGCGATGCAGCCAGCCTGATCGCGGGCGTATCGCCGGTGTTCAAGCTGCACATGTTCATGGGCATGAGCCTGTTCGCCCTCTTCCCGTTCACCCGCCTGGTGCATGTGTGGAGCGGCTTTGCCTCGGCCGGCTATGTGGCCCGCCCCTGGCAGATCGTGCGCAGCCGCAAGATCGGCCTTTGAGCCGGCGAGCTTTTGATCAAGGAACGCCCCATGGCACCCACCACCCCACAGCCCCTCCCCTTGAGCGTGGCCGGCCAGCGCCTGGACCAGGACCGCAACGACCTCAGCGAGGCCGAGCGGCACCAGCGTGCCCGCCTGGCCCTGCTGCGCCTCGCGGCCATGGCCGACGGCCTGTTGCCCGACAGCGACCCGGCCCCCCATGACGGCGTGCTCAGCGAGGCCGCAGCCGATGCCATCGACCAGTGGCTGGAGCAGAACCTTCAAGTACCCGACCCCGACGAAGCGGCCTGCCGCCGCTACCATGCCGCACACCGCGCCCGCTATGCCGTGGGCGAGCGGGTGCAGGCCCGCCACATCCTGTTTGCGGTCACCCCGGGCACCGATGTCAAGGCGCTGCGCGGTCGCGCCGAGCAGGCCTTGCTGAGCCTGCGCGCAGAGCCGCAACACTTTGCCGAGCAGGCCGCCGCCCTGTCGAATTGCCCCAGCGGACAGCATGGGGGCGAATTGGGTTGGCTGAGCGAAGCCGATTGCGCCCCCGAACTGGCCCGCGAACTGCTGGGCCAGGACGCAGACCGGGCCCACGTGGGGGTGCTGCCACGCCTGGTGCATTCGCGCTTCGGCCTGCATGTGGTGGAGGTCTTGGCCCGAGAGCCCGGCCAGCACCCCGAGTTCGAACAGGTGCGCGACGCCGTGGCCCAGGCCATGCGGCAAAGCGCCTGGATCACAGCGCTGCGCCAGCAATTGCTGGTGCTGGCCGCCCGCTGGCCGGTGCAGGGCGTGGCGCTGGAGCAGGCGGGGTCAGCGCTGATGCAGTGAGGGCGCGCTCACGCGCCACGCAACCGTGTCATCACGGCGTCGGCCTGGGCCTGTGCTTCGGCGTTGTCGCCAGCCCAGGCCACAAAGGCATCGGGACGCACCAGGATCAGGGGCGCCTCGTAGCGGATCAGCTCCTGCTCTCGCGGGGCTGCGATCAGCGTCAGGGGCAGGCCTGCACGGGTGGCCGCGTCTTGCAGTGCCTGCACGGCTTCGGTGGCGGCCCCCAGGGCCAGCAAGGTGTAGCCGCTGCCCAGGGCCTCGAACACATTGCGCCCATCGGGCAGCGCAGCGGGTGCCAGATGATGCCCTGCACGGGCCTTGAATTGATGCGAGCCCTTGGCGCTGCAAGCGGCCGCGCTCGGCCCGCCCGTGATGAGCGGGGAGCCTTCGTAATGAGGCTCAAAGGCATGGACCTCGCCCACCGCCCCTTGTGCGCGGGCCTGCCAAGCCTGCTCGAAGGCAGCCCGGTCCTGTTGAGGATCGAATGCGGCCAGAAAGTCGCGGTCGGTGGCAATGGAGCGGGCAATGAAGTCTTCGATCGTGGAGGCGAACACGGGGCGACGCTCCGCGTCGTAGGACGCCAGCAGGGCCTCGCCGCCCCAGCCTTGCCGATGCGCGGCCAGCTTCCAGCCCAGATTGCGGGCGTCTTCCAGACCTGAATTGATGCCATACCCCCCATACGGCGGATGGCTGTGCGCAGCATCACCGGCCACGAAAACGCGCCCCTGGCGGTACTGGTCGGCCAGCATGAATCGAAGATCCCAGAAGCCGATGTGATCGAAATCGACATCGAAGGACTCGCCCACGGCCTCCTGAAGATAGGCCTTGAAATCGAAGTTGTCCGCCGTGGTGCCGGCCGGCACAGGGGCATGGAAGAACCATTGACCTTGCAAGTCGACACGCCCGAAGAACTTCCAGTAGCCCTTCAACTGAGGATGCAGCACGTTGAAATAGGACTTGCCAGGGTAGCGCTCCAGCATGCGCTGATTGAGCTGGGCCGAGCGAAAGACGAGCAGCACCATGAGGCTGTCGTGGTCGGTGCGGGTCTGGTGGATACCCACCTGCTCCCGAACCCGGGATCGGGCACCATCGCAGGCCACGAGATAAGGGGCCCGAAGTTGCTGACTGGCGCCCCCATCGCGGGGCCGCACGATGACACTGACGCCATCCGCATCTTGCAGCACGCTGTCGGCGTCCCAGCCATACAGGGTCCGGATGCCCGGGATCTCGGCCACCCTGCTGCGCATGACCGCCTCAGTGGCGTATTGCGGCAGCCGTTCGTTGGCCGTGAAGTAGAAAGGCTTGACCAGATCGCGTTGCAGCCAGTCATAGGCATAGGGCCCGAGCAGGGTGCCATAGGCCGTCAACCCTCCGATGCCATAGGTGGGCGGGATGGTTCGCGCAGCCCGCAGGGCCGGCTCGGCGCCCCAGGCATGGAAGTGCTCCAGGGTGCGCTGGGTCAGGTTCTGCCCTTTGGGGATGGGCTGAGGTTGCAGATGGCGCTCCACCACGGTGCAGGCCACGCCGCGCTGTCCCAGCTCGATGGCCAGGCCCATGCCGACGGGCCCTCCCCCCACGATGATGATGTCAGTGTCCATGTTCTTGTCCTTGTTCTCGATTGGCGTTTTTCTGTGGGTCAGCGCTGGGTAGGCCAGGCTGTTGCGGGTCGATGCCAGCTCAGTCGGCGGTGATGCCCTGCTCACGGATCAGGTCGCCCCAGCGCCGGGCGTCGGCTTGCATGATCTGCTGCAGGGATTGGGGGCTGCTGGATTCAGGGGTCATGCCCTGGCTTTCGAAGGCCGTGCTGACATCGGGCTGCGCCAGGATGGCCTTGACCTCCTGGTTGACACGCTGGATGAAGGCCGGAGGGGTGGCGGCCGGCCCGAGCAATCCATACCACATGTCCACGTTCAAGTCGCCGAGGTTGAGGCTGCGCAGGGGCGGCACCTCGGGCAGCAACCGTGAGGATTGGTCAGAGCTGATGGCCAAAGCGCGCAACTTGCCGCTCTTGACATGCTGCAGTGCCACATGAATGGGCAGGAACATCAGGTCGATCTGCCCCCCCAGCAGTTCGGTGAGGGCAGGCGCTGTGCCGCGGTAGCTCACATGGGTCAGCGCGATCTTCGTCCGGGCCTTGAGCAGTTCCATGGCCAGGTGATGGGGCGTGCCGGCACCTGGTGAGCCGTAGTTGAGCTCGCCTGGATGGCTGTTGGCGTAGCTGATCAGGCCGGCCAAAGAGTCCACCTTCTTGCTGCTTCCCACCACCAACAGCAGTTGACCACGGCTGGTCAGGGTGATCGGCGCCAGATCCTGCAGGGGGTTGAAGCCGAGTTTCGGGTACAGCGAGGGGTTGATCACCAGGGTGTTGACGGTCACCAGAAGGGTGCTGCCGTCGGGTGTGGCCCGGATCACCTCCTGGGTGCCAATGTTGCCCGAGGCACCAGGCTTGTTGTCGACGTAGACCTGGCACTTGAGCCGAGCCGACAAGGGCGCGGCCAGTTGGCGGGCGATCAGGTCGATGCCCGTGCCGGGAGTGAAAGGCACCACCAACCGAATCGTGGACGGGCCAGGGGCTTCGGCTGCAGCGGCCACCCGGGGCAGGAACAGGGCGGAGGCCCCGGCCTGCAGGGCCTGACGACGAGACAGTTCGCCAAATACAACGGGGCTTGGGGACATGGTGTGACAAAGGTTGACGACGGGATGGATTCCAAACGCTTTTTTGATATAAATCAAACGAAATATTCTGCTTAATTCTTCAAAAATTTTGATCAATGTCGACAGCCGCCAGCTCATGGCGTTTTTGGAAATCACCCGCCATCAGAACTTTGCCAGGGCAGCCCACAGCGTGCACTTGTCACCGTCTGGGGTGAGCATGCTCGTCAAGGAGCTGGAGCGTCAGGTTGGGGCCCAGCTCTTTGAGCGCACCACGCGTTCGGTGGCATTGACCGAGGCCGGTCTGCGCCTGGTGCCGGTGGCCGAACGCATTCTTGAGGAATTGCATGGCCTGGGTGAGGCCGTGCGCGGCACCGAGGAGGCCTTGCGTTCACGCCTGGACATCGCGGCCACCCCCATCGTCGCCGCGAGTCTGTTGCCCCAGGTCCTTGGTGAATTCAGCCGCGACCACCCTGGCGTGAGGATGCGTTTGGCCGATCTTCCCGTGGGGGCGGTCCATGACGCGGTCATCCAGGGGGAGGCCGACCTGGGTCTGGGCTTTTTCGTGAAGGCTGCCCCCAGCCTTCTGCGCGAGCCATTGTGCCGTTTCCGGCTGGTCTGCATCAGCCCACCGGGGGTGGGATCAGCCAGCCAACGAGGTCGCCGGACCTGGCGCAGCCTGGCCGACGTGAACTTGCTGAGCCTGCCTGCCGACAACCCGATCCAGGCGGTGATCGAAAGCCACCTGCCGCGTCGTCTGGCCCGCACCGGGGAGCGCATGACGATGAACTTTCTGGGTTCTTTGATCGCCATGGTCGAAGCCGGCATGGGGCACGCCGTGGTGCCCTCCATCGTGATGGCCGAGTGTCTGCGGCATGGCCTGACTGTCGAGTTGCTGGAAGAGCCGGCCGTGCACCTTGAGCTCTTCGTTGTGACTCGCCGTGGCGCAGCGGTCAAAGCACAGGCCCAGGCCTTCGAGAGTGTTCTGAGAGCCGCTGCACAGCGGCTTGAGAAGGCGGGAACATGGGCGCCCGCATGAATCGCATCGGGCCGATTCGGCAAAAGACCTGACTCAGCGCAACGCCAGGGGACGCCCGCGATGAGAGGCACGCCCGGCCCAGCGGATTGAGCCCCCAGCACGTTCTGCACGGCTCACGCCTTCACGCCCCCGGCTTTTTCTGCACAAACGCCCGCGCCTCTTTGTCAGAACGCCGGATGTGCAGCGACAGCCAATCGCGCAGCACACTGGACAGCTGCGACGCCACGGTGATGCTGCCGGCCTCGTACTGCCGCTTCAATGCCTCGAGCTGGCCGATGAAATGGGCGTGACCGATCTGGTGCTGCTCCAGGTCCGGAAACCCCACGCTGCGCATCAGGGCCTCTTCACGGTTCAAGTGGTCTCGGGTGTAGGCCAGCAATGCATCAAGCACCCCTTGCACTACCTCACGCCCCCGCCCCTGGCTGGTGGCGGTGTGCAACTGGTTGACCAGATCGACCAGATGCCGGTGGTCGCGGTCGATGGGGCCGTGGTCGATCACCAGATCGTCGGCCCATTCAAAGTAAGCCATTCAGGATCTCCTGGGTTGAAGCGGGCCGGACGGTGTCATGCCCTCAGGCGAGCTTGAAAAACCGCACCGTGCCATCAAGGGACTGGGCCTGCTGCTCCAGCGCCTGGGTTGCCGCGGCCGCTTCTTCGACCAGGGCGGCGTTCTGCTGGGTGACCTGGTCCATCTGGCCCACCGCCTGGCTGACCTGGTCGATACCGGTGCTCTGTTCGCGGCTGGCCAGCGAGATTTCACGCATCAAGTCCGCCACCCGGCGCACGCTGACCACGGTTTCGTCCAGCGTGCTGCCGGCGCGTTCAACCTGGGCACAGCCCGCGCCCACATGGACCACCGAGGTGTCAATCAGGTGCCGGATCTCGCGCGCCGCATCCGCTGCCCGGCCAGCCAGTTGCCGCACTTCGCTGGCCACCACGGCAAAGCCACGCCCTTGCTCACCGGCACGGGCTGCCTCGACCGCCGCATTGAGTGCCAGCAGATTGGTCTGGAAGGCGATGCCATCGACCACGCCGATGATGTCGGCAATGCGCTTGGATGAGCTGTCGATGGCCTCCATGGTCTGAATCACCTCGGCCACCACCTGGCCGCCCTGCACCGCCACCTTGGCAGCCGACTCGGCCAGGCGGTGGGCACGCAAACCGCTGTCGTCGTTCTGCCGCACGGCGGCAGCCAATTGCTCCATGGAGGCCGCGGTCTGCTCCAGGGCGCTGGCCTGCTCTTCGGTGCGCGACGACAGGTCCAGGTTGCCGGCGGCAATCTGGCGCGTGGCTGTGGCCATGGCCTCGGTGCCACCTCGGACCTGACCGACCACGTGATGCAGGCTGCGGCTCATCTCGTGCAGTGCCGCCTGCAACTGGCCGATCTCGTCACGGCGGGTCGTTTCGATGCGGCGGCTCAGGTCACCTTGAGCCACATGCCGGGCCAGCAGCAGGGCCTGTCCCATCGGAACGGTGATGTCACGCGTCAGCCAAGCCGACAGACCGACGCCGCAGAACAAGCCCAGACCGCCCAGCACAGCCATCAGCAGGCGAGACTCGTTGCTGGCTTCCAGTACCTCCTGCGCGCTGAGGTCAGCCAATGACTTCTGCAGCCGATTGAGGTGGTTGATGGGGGCTTGCAGGGCATCAAGGGCCGGCAGCGTCTCGTGTTGCAGCAAGGTGGCGGCCTGTTCGCGCTGGCCACTTTCGACCAATTGCATCACGCGCGAAAACGAAGCCACATAGCGCTCGCGGGCCTGCTGCAACGCCTGCATCAGGGCCCGACCTTCAGCCCGGTAGATCAGGCGATCCAGGGCTCCCAAGGCTTCGGTGATGTCGCGCTTGGTGTGCTCGATCCGCTCACGGAGGATGTCGCGCTGAGGCCCCTCGACCCCAAGCACCAGTTCCATGGTGCGTCGCGCGTTGGCCCGGGTGCCCACGTCCACCGCATGGATGGCCTCGACCTTGGCCCAGTCTTTGTCGACCAGGCGTTGATTGATGTCACGCACCTGCGTGAAACGCCATCCGCTGATCAGGGCCATGCCCATCATCATCACCATGAGCAGGCCAAAGCCCAGGCTCAGGCGAACCCCGATCTTCATGTCACTGAATTTGCGCATGCCATCCCCCTGTCAGAGCCGATGCGGAACACCCCGCATACATGCAACGGATGGTAGGCAAGACCGGGCGATTTGCCCCTCCTCCATTGGAACTACGGCGAGCCCTGTCGGCCCCGAATTTGATGTAAATCAAATTTCAGGACATCCAGCCATCAAGCGCTCAGGCCTGTGCAAGACAGCAGGCATGAGGCCTCAGCCCACGCCAAGCTGGCTCTGCGCCAATTCTTGCGTGATGCGCAAGAACGCATCCACCTCCGCAGGGCTGTTGCAATGCAAAGGCGAGACCCGCACCGCGCCCTGCAGGCCGAGGGATTGCAGCATGCGGCGCGAATACAGGCTGGCCACACTGCGTTCGTAGACGGTCACGCCACGCAAGCCGTATTCGTGCACGGCACGAGTGCAGTCCAGGCCGTTCACACCCAACGCAATGATGAGGTCGCGGCGGGTCAGGTCGTCATGGTCCAGGTAAACCTGCACGCCCGCCATGGCCCGCAAGCCGGGCTGCGCCTGGCTGCCCAGCAGCAGTCGGGCCAGCAGGGCCCGCTCGTGCAACGCAATGCGCTCCATGCCGGCCTCGAACAGCGCGCGACGCGACAGCGTCGCCTCTGCCGCAGGCCGCCACTCGGGCAGTTCCTGTGCGGCCTGTTCGCCCAGCCAGCACACGTAGTCGGCCACTTCCTTCAGCACGGCAAACTGCCAGGGCGAAGAGCTGCCCAGGTCCCAGAAGTTGGCGCTCTTGCCTGCCAGCTTGTGGTGGGGCAGCAAGGCGGCGCGATCAGACAACCAGGCCAGGCCCGAGCCGCGGCAGCCAAAAAACTTGTAAGGAGCCAGGTTGATGCCATCCACCGGGGTTTTGCGCAAATCGATGAGCCCATGGGGCGCATGCTGCACGGCATCGACCACGATGTAGAGCTCGGGCTTGATGGCCCGCGCCCGGGCCACGATCTGCTCAAGATCGAGCTTGGCCCCCGAAATGTTGGAGGCATAGATCACGTTGAGCAACACCGTGTCGGTGTCCACCAGGCCCACGATGGCGTCGACATCCACCCCGCCAGTCAGCGGGTTGCTGGGCGCCACCCGCAGTTCGCGCCCGGTTTCTCGGGCATAGCGTTCCATGGCGTCGTAGGAGGATGGATGCTCCAACACCGTGGTCACCAGATTGCCGCCGGGCACGTTCTGCACAATGGCCCGAACCATGTCGAACATGGCAGCCGATGCCGTCAACGCGGCGAAGACGGTGCCGCCTTCGGCCTGTAGCATCATGCGGAAGTCATCCGTGCCCGCGGCCTGAATGGCCTGCAACTCACGCGCCACCGGGTGGATGCGCTCGGTGTTGTCGGGCACGGCATCGATCAGCGCAAAGCGCTCGACGGCCGCCTTGAGCCGGAACGAGCCGCCGGCGTTGTCAAAGTACAGGCGCGGGCGGCCCAGGTGATCGTGCTCAATCTGCAGAAAGCGCTCGCGCACCGCCTGCATCAGCGCGGGCGGGAACAGCAGCCCCTGAGGGTACGCGGCGGCCGTGCTTGTCATGTTCAGACCCCCTTCTTGCTGGGGTTGCGATAGGCCTCGCGGATGGCCTCGGTCATCGGGAAGTTCAGATTGATGTTGCTGGGCGGGATCGGCTGGGTAAACCAGCGGGCGTACAGGCGCTCGATCTCGCCCGATTTCATCAACTGGGTGACGGTATCGTCGACCACCGCCTGGAATTGCGGGTCGTTCTTGCGGTACATGATGCCGTAGGGCTCCTGGCGCAACACCACGTCGTGCAGCATGCGGAAGTCGCCCGGCCGCGGTGCGGTGGCGATCAGGCCGGCCAGCTGCACATCGTCCAGCACATATGCGACAGCACGTCCGCTGGCCAGCAGCAGGAAGGCGTCGGCCGTGTCCTTGCCAGTGATCTCTTGCACTTCGACGTTCTCGGCCCGTTTGTAGGCCCGCAACAGCTGGATCGAGGTGCTGCCAGCCACGGTGGCCACCGTCTTGCCCGCCAGATCGGCCAGGCTGTTGATGCCCGAGTCTTTTTTGACTGCCACGGTGATGCCCGCGACGAAGTGGCTGGGCGCAAAGGCCACCAGTTGCTGGCGCGCCACCGAGTTGGTGGTGGTGGCACAGTCCAGATCCACCGTGCCGTTCTGCATCAGGGGCATGCGGTTGAGCGAAGTCAGGGTGGTGTACTCAACCCGCAGCGCGGGCAACCCGAGCCTGGCTTTCACCGCATCGACGATTTTCAGACAGATGTCATTGGAAAAGCCGATCGGATCGCTGCCACCCTTGGCCACATAGGAAAACGGAATGGAGCTGTCGCGGCTGCCGATGCGGATGACCCCGCTGTCCTTGATCTTGCGCAGCGTGTCAATGTCCTGCGCCGAAGCGGCCTGAGACGCAAGCAGGGACACAAAGGCTGCGCCGAGCAGCAGGGCCCGTGGCAATTTGGCAAGGCGGTTCATGGTGCTGAGACTCCATTCGAGGGAACAGGCGGGGTGGTTGATTCGGTCTCCGCCAACGGTGACGACGGCGGTTGAGTGAATTCTGGTGCGCCCCTCAATTCAAAAAAAGCGATTTTTTGTTCTGCTTTAACATTCCATAAAGAGATTTGAATACGCGCCCGCACCATGATGACCTTCAAGCAACTCGAGGCCCTGTATTGGATCGTTCAGCTGGGGGGCTTTGCCCAGGCCGCCCAGAAGCTGCACACCACGCAGTCGGCCGTGTCCAAACGGGTGCATGAGCTGGAGCAGGTGTTCGACACCCCCCTGTTCGACCGCAGCCAGCGCGCGGCCCGCCTGACCGAGAAAGGTGAAGAAATGTTTTTGCTGGCGCGCAAGCTGCTGAGGGAGCGAGACCTGGCGGTGGAGCAGTTTGCCAAGCCCGAAGTGATTGAGCGGCGGCTGCGCATCGGCGTGACCGAGCTCACCGCCATGACCTGGCTACCCCGCCTGGTGGCCCTGGTGCAAGAGCACTACCCCAAAGTGAAGCTGGAGCCCGATGTCGACGGCAGCCTGCCGCTGCGCGACAAGCTGCTGGCCGATGAGCTTGACCTGATCCTGGTGCCCGATGCGTTTGCCGACACCCGCCTGCGCTCCAAGGTGGTGGGACACGTCGACAGCGCCTGGATGGCCAAGCCTGGCCTGGTCCCCGCTGACACAAGCCGCCTGCACCAACTGGCACAAGTACCTTTGCTGGTGCAGGGCGACAGCTCGGGCACCGGCCGCCTTTATGACACCTGGCTGCGTGATCAGGGCATCGAAACCACCGACGCGATCGTGGTCAGCAACCTGATCGCGCTCACCAGCCTGACCCTGTCGGGTTTTGGTGCCAGCTACCTGCCGCGTCAATGCATGGCCCCACTGGTGGAGCTGGGCATGCTGTCGGTCATCGAGGTGGAGCCCGCCCTGCCCCCTGTGCCCTACGTTGCCATGTACAAGGGCGAGGTGCGCAGCACGCTCACATCGGCCTTGATCATGCTGGCCCAGTCGTGCTGCGACTTTTCACGGGCTTTCCAGGCCGTGCCGGCCTGAAGGCCCGGCACCTGTCCACCGAGCAGACCGGACACACCAGACATGACACCCTGGATTCAGGAGCCTGGGTGCTGCGCCCCATCATCCAGGTGTGCCAGGCTGGCCTCGTATAGCGCGGCCACCAGGTCGCTCTGCGTGACCATGCCCACCAGGCGGTTCTCGGCGTTCACCACCGGGACCTGGTGCAGCCCCTGATCCGACATCAGCGGGACCAGCTCGACCATGGGCTGCGTGTCCAGCACGGTCCGAACCTGGGGGCTCATGATCTGCCCGACCACCTCAGCCTTGGTGCTGTGGCTGAAGGGCGAAGCCTGCAGCAGGCGTTGCAGGCGCCGGCTCAGACCCGGGTAGCGCCGGGCCTGGGCATGGGCCAGAAAGTCGGCTCGGGTGACGATGCCCTGCACCCGCCGCACCCGGTCGAGCACCGGCAATGCCGGCAAGGCGTGGCGCTCCATCAGGCGCCAGGCCTGGCTCAACTCGGTGGCAAACACCACCGACACCACGTCGCGCGACATGATCTGCCCGCAAGTCACCGAGCCGAAGCGACGGCGAAAGGCTTTCATCTCGGTCTGCAGGAACAGCGCCTCCAGGTCATCGCGGCTGATGTCGAGCACCTGGTTGTAGTCCTGCATCACACGGGCCAGGTCATCGGGCCGGAACCCCAGCCGGGCTGAGGGGCGCAGGTCCTCCGTGTGGTGCACGCTGCGGGCATCCGGCAAGGCGGTGTGGGGGTAACGACGGCCCACCGCCTTGTTGTAGAGCACGGCGATGAGCAGTAGCAAAGCCGTGTTCAAGCCCACGGGGGTGAGCACGAAGCCATAGCCAGCCTGATGCACCGGCGCACCGCCCAGCACCGCCGTGAGCGCCACCGCCCCCGATGGCGGATGGATGCAGCGCAGCGCAAACATGGCCGCAATGGCCAGGGCAATGGCCAGCGCCGCCGCCAGCACCGGGGCATCGACGAAGCGCGCACAACTCACCCCGACCAAGGCCCCCACCAGGTTACCGCCCACGATGGACCAGGGCTGTGCCAAGGGGCTGGAGGGCACCGCGAACAGCAGCACGGCCGAGGCCCCCATGGGCGCGGCCAACCACAAGGCGCCCATGTTGGTGCCCAGGGCCCAGGCGCTGATCAGGCCCGTGAGCAGGATTCCGATCAGGGCACCAGCACTGGCGCGCAGGCGTTCCATGGGGTCGACAGGGGATGCGGCAGGCCACTGGCGCTGCAGCCAGCTGAAGAGAGACGTGTTCATGGTGCGGAAAGTAGGCCGACCGTGGGTCGGCAAGTGATTCAAGCCCCGGGCGTGCTTCGACAAGCCCAGCGCCGGGCGACGGATTACATCACAGCGCGATATATAATTTCAAGCCGATTGAAAAGCCCTGAGAAGCCTTGAAAAGCCCCATGACTGCACCACCCGCCCCTGAGCCACTGCACAAGCGCGACTACGAAGCACTGTCCGAATTTCGCTATCAGCTCAGGCGCTTTCTGCGCTTCAGCGAAGACGCCGCCCAATCCGAAGGGCTCACGCCCCAGCAATACCTGCTGATGCTGCACGTGAAAGGCACACCCGGCCGCCACTGGGCCAGCGTGGGTGAACTGGCCGAACGCCTGCAGACCGTGCACCACGCGGTGGTCGCCCTGGTGTCGCGCTGCGAGACCGCTGGCCTGGTGGAGCGCCAACCCAGCGCCACCGACCGGCGCCAGGTGCAGGTGCACTTGAGCGAGGCGGGCGAGCAATGCCTGGAGCGCCTGGCGGGTCGCCATCGGGCCGAGTTGCAATCGCTGTCAGGGGTGTTCCAGGTGGCCCATATTTCAGCCTTCAATGACCACCAGGGCGGCTGAGGTCGACCCTTTTTTTGCCTTTTAAGTTGCATAAAAGATGCATTTGAATTTCACAACCGATCAGGTGCCCAGATGACAAGCCCCCGTGTGATCCCCATCCAGCCAGACACGGCCCAAGACCCAGAGCCGGAAATGGTCTCGCTCTATGCCAGCCAGGCGAAGGTCTACCCGCGCTCCGTCAGCGGACGCTTTGCTCGCTGGCGCTGGGTGATGGTGTGGCTGACCCAGTTGTTCTTCTATGGCCTGCCCTGGCTGAACTGGAATGGGCGCCAGGCCGTGCTGTTCGATCTGGGGGAGCGGCGCTTCTACATCCTGGGGCTGGTGATGCAGCCGCAAGACTTCATCTACCTGGCCGCCTTGCTGGTGATCGCGGCGCTTTCGCTGTTCTTCTTCACGGCGGTGGCTGGGCGGCTGTGGTGCGGCTACGCCTGCCCGCAAACGGTGTACACCGAGATCTTTCTGTGGATTGAGCGCCGGGTGGAGGGTGACCGCCAGGCCCGCATGCGCCTGGACGCCGCACCGTGGTCGGCCCACAAGCTCGGCCGCAAGGCGCTCAAGCAGGCCTTGTGGGTGGGCGTGGCGCTGTTCACGGGCTTCAGCTTTGTGGGCTACTTCACGCCGGTCCGTGTGTTGAGCAGCGAGCTCGCGCTGGGTGCGTTCTCGCCCTGGGAATGGTTCTGGGTGCTGTTCTATGGCCTGGCCACCTACGGCAACGCGGGCTATATGCGTGAGCAGATCTGCAAGTACATGTGCCCCTACGCCCGGTTCCAGAGCGCGCTGATCGACATGGATTCACTGGTGATCGCCTATGACACCCGGCGCGGCGAACCCCGTGGCTCACGCCCACGCAAGGCCGACCCGGCCAGCCTGGGGTTGGGCAGCTGCATCGACTGCACCCTGTGCGTGCAGGTCTGCCCCACGGGCATCGACATCCGCCAGGGCCTGCAAAACGAGTGCATTGCCTGTGCCGCCTGCATCGACGTGTGCGACGACGTGATGGGCAAGATGGGCTACCAGCCCGGGCTGATCCGCTACAGCTCGGGCCACGCCATGGAGCAGCAACTGCCCCGCTCGGCCCTGTTGCGGCGGGTGTTGCGCCCCCGCGTGCTGATCTACGCCGGACTGCTGTCGCTGACCTGCCTGGGCTTTGCGCTGAGCCTGGTGCAGCGGCACGACTTTGCGGTGAACGTGATCAAGGACCGCGGCACACTGGCCCGCCAGGTGGGGCGCGGTGGCATCGAGAACGTGTACCGGCTGCAGGTGATCAACAGCACCGAGCAAGCCCATGAATTCAAGGTGGAGGTGCTGGGCCAGCCCGGGCTGACGCTGGCCAGCGAGCCCGGGCTCAGCGTGCCGGCCACCGGCATCGGCACCCTGGCGCTGCGCCTCAACCTGGAGGCCGGTGAAGCTGAAAGCCATCGGGGACAGGTGCTGCCGCTGCAATTGCGCATCACCCGTGAAAGTGGCCAGAACGGGCCCGCCACGAGCATCACGGAGAAGACCACCTTCGTGGTGCCCCGCTGACCCGGACGGCCCCGGGGCCGCTTTCGCCCTTCAGGGGCGGCGCGGCGCCTTCATGGGGGCGCCGGGGCCTGGGCCCGCACGAAAGCCGCCCCCAGGTTCATGCCCCAGAGGCCCCCCCATGCCGTGAGGACCGGGGCCATGCGGGCCGGGCTGCGTCAACAGATCGAAAATGGTTTTCTGCTTGGCGTCCAGCGTGTCATAGAAGGCCTGGGTGCGCACCTGGCCGGCTTCGAGTTGTTGCAAATGCTGATCCAGCAGGTATTTGTGGTCGCGCAGTTGCGAAATGGCCCGGGCCATGCGCTCCGGTGCGCTCAGCTCGACAGGGGGCTGGCCCTGCGGCACGTGGGCGGCCTGCCAGGCCTGGTGTTGCTCCATGCCTTGCTTCAAGGCCTGCAGCTCAGCCGCAGACCAGGTGTCCCATGCACTCTTCTGCTCGGGGGACAGGCTCAGCTTGCGCTGCAGCTCGCTCAAGCGGAACTGCGCATGCTGCAGCTCATCATGGCGATGGGGCTGCAGGGCCGGTGTCGGGCCAAAGGTGGGCCCCACTGCGGGAGCAGGAGCCGTCTGGGCCTGGGCCAGCGTGAGGTTCATCAGCAGGGCGGTGCCCAGGGCCAGCAGCGAGGGGCTGGATTTTCGAATCGACAACATCTTCAAACTCCCTGAAAAGGTACTGGGTTCAAAGCTTAATGGCCGCGTGTTACCTGGGCGTTAACACTTGCACAAGCTCAGGTATCGATCTCGCAAGGCCGCAGAAACATGGCCCGGAGCCACTCAACCGCGCAGCGCAAAGCGGATCGGAAACTCAACCCAGCTGGCGATCGCCTGATCGCCGCTTCGGGCCGGTACAAAGCGCCAATCCCTGACGGCCCGCATGGCCGCATCGTCGAGCAAGCGGTAGCCGCTGCCTCGGGCCAGGCGGACCTCACCGGGGCGGCCTTCGCCATCCACCCAGACACGCAACCAGACCACGCCAGCGATCCCCTGCTCGCGCATCGCCAGCGGGTAATCGGGCGGCGGGTTGTAGGCGTAGTCGGGGCGCGCGCCCACATGAGGCTCGGTGGTCTGAACGGCCGCGGGGGCGGTGGCGACGGTGGGGGCGATGCGGGGTGCCGGCGCCGACGCGGCCTGCGTGCCCTGCCCCGCCGAGACCAGGGGGCCGGAGGGCGGGCCTTCGGGCATGGCCTGGCTCTGCGGACCCGGGGCAGGCTCCACCTGCCAGGGCGCCTCACTGTTCGCCTGGCGCCAGAATGGCCGCTGCGGAGCACTGGAGGGCCGGGCGGGACGGGTCGCTGGCCTGGGTGGGCTGGACACGGGATTCAAGGCAGCGTGGTTGACCTGGGCCGGTGGGGGCGCCACCCAGACCAGCGCCAAGGGCGCCGATCCCCGTGCGCGATCGACCGGCGCCAATCGGCCCCCAAGCTGAAGCAGGCCCAGCAGCGCCAGCCCATGCATCAGCAGAGCCATGCCCGCCGCCACCCACTCGCGACGCCGTCGCCTCGGCGTCATGCCCGAACCTCTCCGGCCGGTCCTTGCGCTGGCCGCTTGCTCCGGGGTTGGCGCAAGGGCGCCACCACCAGTGCCCCGTGGCGATCGGTGAAGCAGCTCAGGCTGACGCCGTACAGCGCCTCCAGCGCCGGCAGCGCCGGTGCTGTGGCGGGCAGATCGGCCACCAGGCGGCCCTGGCGGATCAGCAGCAGACGGTCAAAGCCTGCCAGGGCCTGATTGATGTCGTGAAGAATGGCCACCAGGGCGTGCTGTCGTGCGCTGGCGTAGCGGTCCAGGCTGTCAAGCAGCTCACACTGCAGGCCCGGGTCCAGCGCCGCCAGGGGCTCATCCACCAGCACCAGGCCCTGCTGGCGGTCCCACAACTGGGCAAAGATGCGCGCCAACTGAACCCGCGCCTGCTCGCCCCCTGACAAGGTATCGAAACGCCGCCCCAGCAGGTGGCCGGCGTGGGCCAGCCTGGCCGCATCCTCCACGATGCGGGCCCGCTGCGGGTCGTGCGTGCGAGCCACCCGCCCCAGGCCGATCACCAGTTCGGTCTGCAGGCCGAAGGCCACATCGCCCGCCTGGGGCAGCACGGCCCGGTGCTGGCTCAGCTCGGCCAGTGGCCAATCGGCCGTGGCTCGGCCCAGGAACAGCACCTGCCCACCGGCTGGCCGACGCTCGCCCGAAAGGAGCTTGAGAAAGGTGGATTTGCCCGCCCCGCTGGGCCCCAGCACGGCGATGCGTTCGCCCGCAGCCACTTGCAGCGAAAAAGGCCCGAAGCGCTGCTCGCCCACGACGAAGGTGGCGGCCTCCAGGGTCAACAGCCGGCTCATGCCATCCGCCCGCGCGCCCCGCGCAGCAAAAACAGAAAGAACGGGCTGCCCAGCAAGGCCGTGAAGATGCCCACCGGGACCTCTGCCGGGATGACCACGGTGCGCGCCAGCGTGTCGGCCACCAGCAGCAGCAGGCCCCCCATCAGCAAAGACAGCGGCAAGACCCGGTGCTGATCGCCCCCCACCCAGACCCGGACCAGGTGCGGGGCGATCAGGCCGATGAAACCGATCATGCCGCACCAGGCTACCGAGAACCCGGCCAGCACGGCCACCAGCACAATGACCCGGCTGCGCAGACGCTGCACATCCACCCCGACATGGGCCGCAGCGGCTTCGCCCAGGGCCAGGGCATTCAGGGCGCGAACGATCTGTCGCAAAGGCCAGGCGGCGGCCAACAACAAGGCCCCCATCAGCAGCACCAGCCCCCACTGGGCCCCGGCCAGTGAGCCCAGAGTCCAGAACGACAGGCTGCGAAGTTGCTCGTCCGTGGCCAGATAGGTGCACAGGCCGATGATGGCGGCAGCCAGGGCATTCAGGGCCACGCCGGTCAGCAGCAGGCCCGAGATGGACCCTGGCGTGATCCAGCGAGCCACACGGTCCAACGTGAAACACACCCCCAGCGCACCCGCAAAGGCTGCCGCCGGCAGGCACCAGACACGCCACGCCAGCGGCAATGCCAGCACCGGGCCCGAGACCAGCACGATGGTGAGGGCCGCTGCGCAGGCGGCCCCTGCACTCACGCCCAGCAAACCGGGATCGGCCAAGGGGTTGCGGAACAGGCCCTGGGTCAAAGCCCCAGCCAGCCCCATGCTGGCGCCCACCAACAGGGCAAACACCGCCCTGGGCAGGCGGATGTGCCACAGCACATAGGCCCCACCGCCCAAACGGGGCGGCGCGTCGGTGCCTGCGCCTGCGGGCGCCAGCAGAGCCCACCAGTCATGCCCACTCACAGGCACGGCGCCGGCTTGGGCGGCCAGTACCCCAGCCAGCAGCAAGGCGGCCCCCAGCACCCGTGCAGGCGACGCCCGCCAGCGCGCTCCGCCCCTTGCCGTCCAAGTGACTGGCGCACTCATGTCTTCATCGCCCGGCCGATGGCCTTGTCCAGCGCCGCCACGGCGGCAGGCAGACGGGGCCCAAAGCCCAGCAGAAACATGGCTTCCAGGGCCAGCACCCGCCGCTGCTGCCCTGCCGGGGTCTGTGCCAGACCGGGCAGCCGAAGAATGCCGTCCACCCCGCCTGCGGTGCTCAGGCCCTGGTCGGTCAGCAGCACGAGGTCTGGCTGGGCCGCAATGACGGCTTCGGGCGTCAGGGGCTTGTAGCCGCTGACGCCGGTGATGGCGTTGCGGGCCCCCACGTAGTCGAGCATGGCCTGGGCACTGGTGTCGGCACCAGCCACCAGGATCTGGTTGGGCGCATGGGCCAGCACAAACAAGACGCGGGGTGGCTTGCCAGCCCGCTCAGCGATCTGTGCCTGGACCCGGGTCCACTGCTGAACCAGCGCTTGCTGCAGCGCCCGGGCTTCGGCCACCCGGCCGGTCAGCTCGCCCAGACGCTGAACTCGCTCACACAGGCCCTCGAAGCGGTGCCTCGCCGGCAGCACCGAAACCTCGACACCGGCGCTCGTCAATTGCCGGATCACGCCCGGGGGACCTGCATCCTCGGTGGCGATGACCCGCGTCGGCGCCAGCGCCAGCACCCCTTCGGCCGACAACGTGCGGGCGTAGCCCACACTGGGCAGCTTCTGGGCCGCCTCCGGAAACAACGAGGTGGTATCCACCCCCACCAGCTCGGCCTGGGCCTGCAGGGCAAACACGATCTCGGTCAGCGCCCCGCCCACACTGACAATGCGCTGCCTGGCCGGCGCGGCACGGGCCGATGATGTGAACCATGCGGCAGCCAGCAAACCACCTTGCAGACAATGGCGGCGTCGGGGGAGTAACCCACCGAGGCCTGTGATCGGGGACATCACACCAGGCATGGGCGGCGCTCCTCGGTCAGGGTGTCGAGCAGGGCCCGCCACTCGCAACGCTCGGCCTGCCCGGGTTGGCGGGCGCCAAACAGCATGGCGATGCTGTCGCCCTGGCTGTCGAACAGCTCCAGCGAGCTGACCAAACCGTCCAACGTGGGCTTTCTGACCACCCAGGCGCTGGCAATGTGGTCCTCGCGCAGGTGCAGGTTGAAGCCCGGGTCCAGCACATTGAGCCAGGGGCCCATCAGCACCACCTGACGCACCGGGCCGGTGTGGATCTGGAGGGCGCCGGGATTGCCCACGAAGACCATGATCGGTAAGCCCTGCGCGGCAGCGGCCTGCAACAGACCTTGAGCATCTTCGGGCTGCACGGCCTGGGCAAACCGGGGGTCAGCCAGGCGCAGGGCCTGGGTGCGCGTGGTGCCAAAAGCCCTCAGCAGGCCCACGAAATCATGGGTGTCGCGCAAGCGGCCCCAGGCCTGACGCAGGCCGGCCACATCGATGTCTGCGTCAGACCGCTCAGGCTCGCATGGGGGCGGCGCCTGCATGCCCAGGCGGGCAGTCTGGTCGGGATCGGCCAGCCCCTGCACCAGGCGGGTGTAGGCTGGCAGATCGCTGGCGGAGCGCAGAAATACCTTGTGCAAGGCCATGCCCGCGGCATCGAAGAACTGCAGGCTGCGCTGCACGCCCTGAGGGGTCTGCTCCTGGACCGCGAAACCATGGGCCCAGGCCTGGTAGTACAAGCGCAGGTCGATGTCGGGGCCCAGCACCAGGCCGACCTGTTCGTGCAGGGAGGGGGGCTGGTAAGTGCCCGTTTTCTCGTGCACACAGGAGGCATTGCGGGTCAGGGCCATCACCTCGCCCAGGGTGGGCAAGGCCTCGACGATGGCCGGCCACTGGGGGCGCAGGCGGGTGGCGCTCAACCAGGCTTGCGGATCGGCGTGCGGCAGGCCAGTGTGCGCCGCGATCAACTCGCACTCGGACACACGCAGTTGCTGGGCGATGTCTCGGTGGCGGGCCTTGCCGTCGTGCCGCAGCAGGCGAAAGGCGTCGCGGAGGGTCTGGGGGGAAGCGTTCATGAGTGCTCCTGATTGAGGGGGGCAAGGTGCCGAGTCGGTGGCTGGCGTCAGTGCGCCGAGGCGCCCAAGGCCGTGGCCGTGGCCTGATCGGGGCTGCGGTGGCCTTGTTCGCGCCGATGCCGGATCTCGCCCAAGCCAACACCCGCCAGGGTGTAGGCCTGGGCAAAGCCCGCCACATAGGCGCCACTGAGGGGGCGCAGGCGATACAGGTGAAAGTCGGTCAGCTTGCGCAGCATCGCCATGAAGGCACCGAACTGCTCGACAAACTGATCCAGCGTCCGGTCAAACTCGGCGCTGCCGCGGGGGCACTCGGTGGCAGCACACTGCAGGGTCAGGCGACGCCGCGCAAACAGGTGCCGGGCCTGGTCCTCGCTCTCGATGAACATCACCGAGCAGCGGCCGCTGGCCGCCAGGTTGGCGGTGTGGGCAGACAACTCGCTGGTGTAGACGTAGTAGCTACCCTGGTGCTCGACGTAAGCCGCATAACTGGCCTCAGGCTCGGCGTCGGCATTGCAGGTGGCCAGATGCAGGCTCTGGAACAGTCCTGGGAACTGCCGGCATTCATCCAGTACAGCCACGAGGTCGGGGAGGTGGGACATGGCGGATCCTTTCTTCAGAAGTCGTAACGAACAGAGACCTGGGCGTTGCGCCCCGGTGCGGTATAGGCCTCGGCCACCGTGCTGCTGGCGGCCAGGCCGCTGACATCAGACCAACGCCAATACTTGGCGTTGAAGACGTTGTTCAGGTTGGCATTCAGGGTCACCTGGGGTCGCACTTTCCAGTGCCATCCCAGGTCCAGCACGTTGTAGGCGGGTGGGGCAAACTGGGCCGCACCGGTCGAGATGTCACTGCGGGCCTTGCCGGCGCTGTGAGTCAAATGCGCGCGGGCACCCCAGGTGGCCTGCTCGTGGCGCAGGCCCAGGACCAGCTTGAAGGGCTGCACCGTGTCCAGCGGGGTTTTCACACCGTTGGCTTCGCTGTGACCCTTGGCATAGGCCAGGCCGGCGGTGCCCGTCCAGCTTCGGCTCAGCGTCCACTCCGAGCGCGCCTCCAGGCCATGGATGCGGGCGTTGGCGAGGTTGATGTACTGAAACACTGTGGGGTTGGCCGCTGTGCCGGCGCCACTCACAGCCTGTTGGCTGATGAAGTCGCGGTAACGGTTGTCATAGGCCGCCACCGAATAGCGCACCCGATCCAGCCGGCCGCGAAAGCCCAACTCGAGGCTGTCGGCGTGCTCGGCCTTCAGTTGGGCATTGCCGACGGTGGTGTAGCCCGAGGCCAGGTTGCTGAAGCCGTTGTTGACCTGGTCTGGCGTGGGGGCCCGAAAGCCCTTGGCCCACTGGCCATAGGGCGCAAAGGCAGGTGCCCATGGCCACACCACCCCCAAGCGCGGTGTGACAGCTTGGCCAGACAGGCTGACAGCCGTGCCGCTGTAGCCCGCGGTGGACGGTGAAAGCTTGTAGTGATCGAAGCGCAGGCCAGGGATGATGCTGAACGCCCCAGCCTGGATCTCGCTTTGCACAAAGGCGCCAGCCAGCACGTGGTCGGTGTCCGGGAAAGGCTTGGTCGGAAAGCTTTCACCGTAGGGTGGCACCGTGCCGTCGCGCACCCCGCTGATCTTGCTGCGGCTCCAATCCGCGCCGTAGGTCAGGCGCTGGTTGAGCCAGCCCGTCAGATTGCTTTCGGCCAGGGTCGAGAAACCGGCCACCTTGCTGCGGTAGGTGGTATCGCGGGTTCGATCCGCTGCGGTGTAGCGGTCTTCAGCGCCGTATTGGCTGACCTTGGCGTCCTGCCAGTAGACGCGGGTTTCGGCGCGCTGAATGGCCAAGGCATTGAGGTCGTTGAAGCGATGCTCCAGTGAGACTCGGTTGCGTTCGATGCGGTCGCGCGCATCCAGATCGATGACACTGGTCGAACTCAGTGGCGCCACGCCCCGGGCCGAGTAGACCTCGGTGTCCTGCTGGCGCTTCTGGGTTTCGAAGGTAAAGCCCAGTTGCTGGGTCGGGTCGATTTTCAAAAACGCCTTGCCCAGCAGGTAGCGGTTGTTGTAATCCACCGGGTTGGGGGTGGTGCGGTTGGCATTCAAGACATCGTTGCTGCCCTGGTTGCCCACCTCGTGGCCCTGGCGGTAACTGCCCAGCAGCATGCCTTGCCAACGCTCATTGGCGCCGGCCACCCCCAGGGTGTTGGACCAGGACCGGTCGATCGACGCATAGCTGGAGCGCGCAAAGCCCCCCACGGTCTGTCCCGGCTTGAGCAGGTCACCCGGGTCGAGGGTACGAAAGCTGACTGCGCCGGCCAGCCCATCGCTGCCGAACTGGGTGGACGCAGGGCCCCGCAGCACTTCGACGGTCTTGATGCCATCGACGTCGAGGTAGTCACCCCGACCGGAGGCAAACGAGCCGAACGAGAAGCTGTTGGGCACGCGGATGCCATCGACCAGCATCAGCACCTGATTGCCTTCGAGGCCGCGGATGTTGATGCCCTCGTTGCCAGCCCGACCCGTGGAAGCCCCCGCAGCGGTGAAGCGGGTGGGCGCGGCCCGCACGGACACGTCGAGTTCGTCACGGAACACATCCTTGAGGTCGCGGGCGCCGCCTTGTTCTATTTGGGCGGCCGGGGTGACGGTCACGGTGGCGGGCACCTTGTCCACCCGCCGCTCCGAACGGGTGGCACTGACCGTGATCTCATCGAGGCGGGTGGCCTCGGCCGGTGTCGGTGGTGCGGTCTGGGCCAGCAGCAGGGTCGGGGCCGTGCCCCAGACCATGCCCAGCGCCAACGCGAGCTTCTTCTTGCGCAGCATGGTGGTTCCTAAAACGAAGTTCAGGCACTGGCTGGCAAGCGCTTGCTGGTGCAGAGAGTGAGACGATTCGCAGCTTCGCCGACGGGTCTGGCCCCGGAGGGCAAGGGAGACGAAGACTGGACGCCGGGCGATTCTTTCGGCGTTGTTTGCATTCTAGATGAGATTCATTCTTATTTGCGACACATTTGAAGTCGACAATCTTTCTCCACGGAATCTTTTCAAATGACAATGGTTATCATTCAGAATCTGATAACCCCCTTGACCACTCCACGCCGCACCGGCCTGCCCCTCCCGAATGCCATGAAAACGCCAGCCGCCAGCGCCCCCCTTTTGTCGACAGACACCGCCCGGGCCAAACGCCGCCACCAGACCTATTCGCGTTTTGTCCACTGGGTGCGCAAGACCCATGGCTGGATCGGCCTGTGGGGCGCCTTGCTGGGCCTGGTCTTCGGCTTGAGCGGCATCTGGCTGAACCACCGGACCGTGCTCAAGCTGCCCTTGAACCAGCAGAAAAGCCATGCTCAGATGGCCCTGGCCGATCCGCCGCCCAGCACCCCTGAGGCCATGGGCCAGTGGCTGGCCCCGGCACTGGGCCTGTCCGGGCCGCCGAACAGCGTGCGCATCGACCCAGCCAAAGCCTTGCCCTGGGCCGAAAAGAACAGCGATGCCCCGCGTCAACCGGAGCGTTGGGTGTTCAACTTCGGTGGCCCGAGCGAAACCGTGCAGGTGGAGTACTGGAAAGGCAATCGATCGGTCGGTATCAACACCACGCAGCACGGCTTCATCGCCGCTCTGACCAACCTGCACAAGGGCACAGGCATGACCGTGCCCTGGATCCTGCTGGTGGACACGATTGCGGGCAGCATGGTTTTTTTGTCCATCTCAGGCGTGATCCTGTGGGTGCAGATGAACCGCCGAAGAGCCCTGGGGGTGGGCATCTTCAGCGCCTCGGTGCTGACCGCACTGGGCATGGTCCTGACACGGCTGTAGGCCAGCCCGCAAGCGCACCCATCGGATCTGTTGGACCCGTTGGACCCATTTCAGGGGCCTGCCTCGCTCCATGCCCGAAGGCCTGTTCTTTCAGTTTCTTGAAGGCCGACAGACATGAACCCACCCCGGCGAGGCAGGCCTGTTTTTGCCAACTCGTGAGGCGCTCTTCACACTGAGTGCAAACCGCGGCGTCGCATCATGTCCCGGCTCATTTCGGCGTTTGACGCCTCGTTGCCCAGTTGGCACGCCGCAGGGTAGGCCACTTCGTCTTCCGCCTGCAGGTGGGCCCGGTACAGGCTCACAAAGGCCTGCAACTCCAATGCCCTGCCCTGGCCAGCGACCACCTGTTCCAACTGTTGCCGCAGCCCCGCCCAGGCCGGCACCATGTCACGGTGCTCCTGTTGCAAACGCCCTGCCAACGCCACCCAGGCCGGCTCGCCACTTTGCATCAGCAGCGGGAACACGTGACGCTCTTCGTCTTCGTGGTGCAAGGGCGCCGCCAAGTCAAAGTAGCGCATCACGTCGCGTGCGGCCTGTGCGGCCTGGCTGTCGGGGCCGTGCTCTCGCAGGTGGGCCTGCAAGCGCTCCAGCAGGTCGAGCATGCGCTGCACCTTGTCATGGCAGGCCCCCAGCATCTCGTAAGGGGCGGCAAAGCCGGCCTCGGGCGCGGGGCGGCCGGGCAGCAAAGAAGCGTTGGCAATACGGACGGTGGGGGTCATGGCAGGCATGGCAGGTGGCTGGAAAGTCGATCATGCGGCAAACCGTGGCCGCATGAGCCCTCTCATGCGCAGGAACAGGCCCCTTCGCACGCAGCGACCACCGGCGCGGCGGCCGGCTCAAACTGCGGAAACAGCACGTTGTTTTCGAGGTGAATGTGCTGGATCAGATCGTCATGAAACTGCTGCAAGCCGGCATACAGCGCTTGCCAGGTGTTGCAGGCGCCAGCTGGCGGCACCATGTCATGGGCCAGCGCCAGCATGTGTGCCAGCTCGGCGCCATGGGACACATGCTCGTGGCGCATCATGGCGATCGGTTGCGGCACAAAGGGATTGCCACCGGCCTTGAGCATCGGAAACAGCACGTTCTCTTCCTTGGCCATGTGGTCCAGCAGTTCCTGTTCCATGTGTTCCAAGTGAACGGCCAGGCCGGCCGGGGCCTCGGGGTGATCGCGGTGCACGGCCTCGACCCGCCGCGCCATGCGGATCAGTTCGGGCAACTGTTGACGGTGCACCGCATGAAAGCGCTCCAGGATGTGGTCGACGAGGGCAGGTGCGGGTTGCGGGGCTGCCGGCTGGTCTTCGCGCTGCAGGCTCTCCAGTTCGCGCAACAGGGCCGCCAGGTCCAGGCTCTTGTCCTGTGCCGCCTGGCGCAGGCTGATCTGGCCGCCGCAGCAGAAATCAAGCTTCAGACGCCGAAAGACAGCCGTTGCGCCGGGCAGTTGCACGGCGATACGGCCCAAGGCCTGTTCGGCCAGCCCATTGACGCTGGCCTGGTTGGCAGAGGGTTCGAGCGTGGCGGTGTTCATGCAAAGGTCCTTTTTAAGATGCATTGTTTGCACATCTTAAAAAATATAAACATGCATGTCTAATGTATTTTTAAAACCAGGCGCTGACTGGGGGTGTCACGGTAGAACGGCGCTCTGTACAGGCCAGTGCCAACAGCACCTGCCGCATCTCGCTATTTTTTGACGGCCCGCAAATGCCCATGCCCACCACTGAAGCGGTCAAGCCGCGGCTTGCGGACCCAGGCCGGCTATATTGAAGGGCTTGCCAAGGGCCGATGAAAAGCCAGACGGAGCAGCCGCCGCTGGCGCTCCGGCTCCGATCCAAGGCAGGTCGGTAGAGGTGCGATGCAGCTAAAACCATGACCCCGTTGAACGCCATGAAATCCGCTTTCATTCGTCTCCTTTTTGGCGATGTCTCCTTCGAGGAGAAGGAGGAGCTGCGCGAATTTCAGTACAAGTTTCTGCTGGCCTTGATGTTTGCCGGGGCCGTCTTCACTGCCGCGCTGGTGGCTGCCCACCTGAGTGGGATCAACGTGCTGGATGGGCCGCACATCTATTCCATGATGGGCTTCACTGTGCTGGCGCTGGGCTGTTGGGCCGCTTTGCGATCGAGGCCTGAGCGCTTTCTTGGTGTCGCCTGGGCTTACGAGCTGCTGTGCATGCTGGAGTACACCTCTGCCCTGCTCTTTGTTCCGGCCGACGAGCTGCGACTGCTCTGGTTCATGGTGAACATTCCAGGGGTCTTCATTCTGCTGGGGCCCCGTGCGGGGTGGGCGATGACGGGCCTGTCGCTGCTGATCGTCCTGGGCCTCAACCCCAGACTGGCCCACCCTTATTCGGGCAACGCACAAGCCACCTTGCTGCTGGCGGTGCTTTACATGAGCGTGATGTTCCACGTGTTCGGCGATCGCTCGGTGTCGTACTTCTCGCGCATGCGCAAGTACAACCTCAAGCTGCTCCGGATCGCCTCCCATGACGCGCTGACCGGCGTGTTCAATGCCCGGGCGTACCAGGCCCAAAGCCAGGCCCTGATCCAGACCGGCGCCGACGCTGGACGAGGCTACTCCGTGCTGTTCGTGGATCTGGACCACTTCAAGCGCGTCAACGACCAACACGGCCACGCGGCAGGCGACAAAGTGCTTCAGGCCGCCGCCAGGGCATTGCAAAAAGGGGTTCGACACAACGATGTCGTGGGCCGCATCGGCGGCGAGGAGTTCGGGGTGCTGCTGCCGCAGACCGACCTGGGCCAGGCCCTGCGGGTGGCCGAGCACCTGCGGCTCAGCATCGAGCAGTTGCCGATCGACGTGGGCGGGCATTCGCTGCAGATCACGGCCAGCATCGGCGTGGCGCACAGCCCGGATGGCCGCCTCGACTTGCCAAGCCTGCAGCAGCGCGCCGACAGCGCCATGTACCAGGCCAAGGCCGCCGGTCGAAACCGGGTCACCTGCCTGCCCTGAGGCAAGCACCCGAGGCGGCACAACGTCATTCGGATTTCCGAACGCCTGCGGGCCAACAGGTTCGGGAAACCGACCATAGCCGCCACGCCGGTTTGAAATTCTCCTTTTAAATCAAGCCTCTCCGCTCAGGCAAAGACTGGCACGCTCCGTGCAAAACAGAAGGCGGCTGCGCCTGGCGTGGCCCTGGATTTCCTGGAGACAAGAACTGATCCGACTCGCGCCAAGCCCCTGCAGAGGGGCTGGCGTGGGCTGGGTGGGGCCCGGTCGCCAGGGATTTCTACCCCTCCGGACGACAGATCGCATCCATCGGAAAACAACATGAAACTCAATCGCTTGACCACCCTGGTCATCCTGGCCATGGTCCTGGGCGTGCTGGTCGGCTACGCCTGCCATGAATTCGCTCCCAGCCCCGAAGCCGCGAAAGACATCGCGGGCTACTTCAGCATCCTGACCGACATCTTTCTGCGCATGATCAAGATGATCATTGCGCCACTGGTCTTTGCCACGCTGGCTGCCGGGTTGGCCAACATGGGCGACTCCAAAGCCGTGGGTCGCATCGGCACCCGCGCTGTGGGTTGGTTCCTGGGGGCCTCGCTGATGTCCCTGCTGCTGGGTCTGGTGATCGCCAACCTGCTCCAGCCCGGGGCTGCCTTGAGCGTGCCGCTGCCCGACGTGGGCACCAGCACCCAGCTCAAGACCGGGTCGCTCAACCTGAAAGAGTTCATCACCCAGGTGTTCCCCAAGAGCATCGTCGAATCGATGGCCAGCAACTCGATCTTGCAGATCCTGGTGTTCTCGCTGTTCTTCGGCCTGGCACTGGGCCACCTGCACAACCAGGCCGCCCGCTCGCTGGTGGCCACCCTCGATGAGGTGGTGCATGTGATGCTCAAGGTCACGGACTATGTGATGCGTTTCGCCCCCGTGGGCGTGTTCGGTGCCGTGGCCGGGGCCATCACCACCCAGGGCATCGGCATGCTGAGCGTGTTCGGCCGTTTCATGCTGAGCTTCTACCTGGCTCTGGGTTGCCTGTGGCTGGTGCTGATCGGTGCCGGCTTCCTGGTGCTGGGCCGCGATGTGTTCCGCCTGGTCAAGCTGGTGCGCACACCGATGCTGATCGGCTTCTCGACCGCCAGCAGCGAATCGGTCTACCCCAAGTTGATGGAGCAGCTCGAGAAGTTTGGCGTGAGCCCGCGCGTGACCGGCTTTGTGCTGCCGCTGGGCTATTCGTTCAACCTCGACGGCTCGATGATCTACACCACCTTTGCGGCGATTTTCATCTCCCAGGCCTACGGCATCGACATGCCGCTGAGCGCTCAGATCACCATGCTGCTGGTGCTGATGGTGTCGAGCAAGGGCATTGCTGGTGTGCCGCGGGCCTCGCTCGTGGTGGTGGCGGCCGTGCTGCCGATGTTCAAGCTGCCTGAGGCAGGTGTGCTGCTGATTCTGGGCATCGACCACTTTCTGGACATGGGCCGCACCATGACCAACGTGCTGGGCAATGCCATTGCGACCGCTGTGGTGGCCAAATGGGAAGGCGCCATCTCGCCCGTCGATCCGGCCCTGGCCGAGGCTGAAGAAGCCCTGCCGGTGGAAGGCGACGACAGCGCCGTGGCCGCCCGAGCCTGAGGACCCCCCAGCCCCCTGGGGGCTGGCGGCGCTGCTACCATCCCCGTCTGCCGCCCATGCCTCCACGCCTGTCCCCACGTCTTTCAAAGCGCCTCGTCAGCCCACCCCTCACACGCCACCTGCCGCGTGTACTGCGCTTCGCCCCCATTGTCTTGCTGCTGTTGGCCCTGATGGGCCTGAGCAGCCTGGGCGCGTATCAGATGGCGCAACGCCTGGGCCTGGCCGAGATGCAGACCACCGGGCTGCACCGGCTCGATCTGTATGCCGCCAGCCTGGAGCGCGAGATCGGCAAATACGCTTTCCTTCCGGGCACCCTGGAGCTGCAAGCCAACGTGCTGGACTTGCTGGCCCATCCGGCCGGTCAGAAATCGCCAGGTCGGGTCAATGCCTACCTGGAGCAGCTCAACGACCGCGCAGGCACCCTGGCCATCTACGTGATCAACCCCCAGGGCCAGGTGCTGGCCACCAGCAACTGGCGCCGTGCCGACAGCTACCTGGGCGAAAACCTGTCGTTCCGCCCGTATTTCCGCGATGCGGTGGCCAACGGCAGCGGCCGTTTCTTCGGCATCGGCACCACCCGCGGTGAGCCCGGCTACTACCTGGCCTCCACCCTGGTGGACCCGCGTGGCACCCAGGGCGTTGCCGTGATCAAGGTCAGCCTGGACCAGTTGGAGCAGTCCTGGACCACGGTGGAGGCGCCAGTCATGGTCAGCGACGAGAACGGCGTCGTCATCCTGGGCTCGGTGCCCGACTGGAAGTTCACCACCCTGCGTCCGCTCGACGAAGCCACGGCCAAAGCCTTCGATCAGACCCAGCAATACAACCGTCGCGCCCTGAAGCCCCTGGGCCTGCGTGAACTGCGCGAGCTGGAACACGGCGCCCGCCTGGTCAGCATCGCCAAGGAGCGCCCCGAGATGGTCTCGGTCTACCCCGTGGCGGGGCGCTTTCTGGCGCAGTCCAGGGCCCTGCCCGGCACGCCCTGGACCTTGACCGTGCTGTCGCACCTGGAGCAGGTGGATGAGATTGCCCAAAGCCGTGCCCTGATCGCCTTGATCGGTGCGGCCCTGTTGTTTGTGTTGGGCCTGATGCTCAATGAGCGCCGCCGCCACCTGAAAGACCGGCTGGCCGCGCGCGAGGCCTTGCAGGCCGCCCACGACGAGCTAGAGCGCAAGGTAGACCAGCGCACCGCCGACCTGTGGGCGAGCAACCACCGGTTGCAGGCTGAGGTGACCGAGCGCACCCGCACCGAAGCCAACCTGCGCGCCGCCCAGGACGAACTGGTGCAGGCCGGCAAGCTGGCCGCGATCGGTCAGTTGTCCACCGGGATCGCGCACGAGCTGAACCAGCCCCTGACCGCCCTGCGCACCCTCTCGGGCAACAGCCTGCGATTTCTGGAGCGGGGCGACCTGGCCACCACCCGAACCAATCTCGAACGCATGGCCCAGTTGGCCGACCGCATGGGCCGCATCACCGGACAACTGCGCTCGTTTGCCCACAAGTCGCCCGCGACCAGCCGCCCCGTGCCGCTGGATCAGGCGCTGGACAATGCCCTGGCCGTGCTGGAGGGCCGGATCACCGAAAGCCGCGCCGACGTCGTGCGCGCGGCCAACAGCCCCTGCCCTGTGGCGCTGTGCGACGGCAACCGGCTGGAGCAGGTGCTGATCAACCTGATCGGCAATGCGCTGGACGCGGTGCATCCACCCCAGCGCCCCCGCATCGAGATCGCCTGCAGCCAGGAGGCCGACCGGGTGCGCGTGCGTGTACGCGACCACGGCCCCGGGCTGGCCGACGCCGCGCAGGCCCACCTGTTCGAGCCCTTCTTCACCACCAAAGAGGCCGGCGTCGGTCTGGGACTGGGCCTGGCCCTGTCGGCCGGCATCGTGCGCGAGTTCCAGGGAAGCCTCAGCGGCGCCAACCACCCCGACGGCGGCGCCCTGTTCACGCTGGAGCTTCCAAGAGCCCTCGACGTGCCAACCGAACCACCGAGCCCACCCCATGACTGACGCCCTCAAAGTTCTGATCATTGAAGACGACCCCGACATCGTGCTGGGCTGCGAGCAGGCGCTGCAACTCGAAGGCATCGCCTGCGACAGCGTGGGCAGTGCCGAGGCGGCACGCAAGCGTCTGGGGGCCGACTTTGCGGGCATCGTGGTCAGCGACATCCGCCTGCCACGCTGCGACGGGCTCACCTTCATGCGCGAGCTGATGGCCCTGGACCCCGAATTGCCCGTGGTGCTGATCACCGGCCATGGCGACATCGCCATGGCGGTGCAGGCCATGAAGGACGGCGCCCACGACTTCATCCAGAAGCCCTTCGCCCCCGAGTACCTGGTGGGTGCCGTGCGCCGTGCCCTGGAGAAACGCCGCCTGGTGCTGGAGGTGCGCGAGTTGCGGCGCCAACTGGCCCAGCGCGACACCATCGAAGGCCAGTTGCTGGGCCAGGCGCCCGGCATGCAGCGCCTGCGCCAGCGGTTGGCGGGCCTGGCCAGCAGCGCGGCCGATGTGCTGATCCAGGGCGAGACCGGCACCGGCAAAGAGCTGGTGGCGCGCTGCCTGCACGAGGCCAGCGCGCGCCGGCAGGGCCACTTTGTGGCCATCAACTGCGGCGGCCTGCCCGACACCCTGTTTGACAGCGAAATGTTCGGCCACGAGGCAGGTGCCTACACCGGCGCTGCCAAGAAACGCATCGGCAAGATCGAACACGCCAACGGCGGCACCTTGTTCCTCGACGAGATCGAGAGCATGCCCCTGGGCATGCAGATCAAGCTGCTGCGCGTGCTGCAGGAGCGCACCCTGGAGCGCCTGGGCTCCAACACCCTGATCCCGATCGACTGCCGCGTGATCGCCGCCACCAAGACCGACCTGCTGGCCCTGTCGGACCAAGGCGGCTTTCGGGCCGACCTGTACTACCGCCTGAGCGTGGCCACCCTGCCGCTGCCGCCGCTGCGTGAACGGCGCGAAGACATCCCCTTGTTGTTCGAGCACTTTGCGCTGCAGGGCGCCGCCCGCCACCAGCGCACCGCCCCCGAGACCAGCGCCGAGCGCATGCGCCAGCTCATGGCCTACCACTGGCCCGGCAATGTGCGTGAACTGCGCAACGTGGCCGAGCGCTGCGTACTGGGCATCGAAGGGGGGTCGCCCCCGTTTTCAGAGGCAACCGGCCCCGCCCCTGCGCAAGCACTGGCCAGCACCGTCGAGGCCTTTGAACGCGCCCTGATTGCCGATGCCCTGCGCCGCCATGGCGGCAGCCTCGCGCGCAGCGCCGAGGCCCTGGGCGTGGCCAAGACCACGCTGCACGACAAAATCCGCAAGCACGGGCTGGATCAGGGCAGCACCTGAGCCTTTGCGGGCCAGGTTGAGGGTGGGCCACCAGGCTGGGCCCGGTGGTACCAAGCCGCGCTTGCGTCTTGGATCAGAAAGATTCCCAGTCTTCATTGCCACCCACCACCGATTTGGCCGAGTTGGTCAAGGCCGGACTGGGCGACTTGCCCAGGGTGGGCCGACTGGGTGCAGCGGCCTTGGTCAGGGGCGCCATTGCCGGCGCCTTGCCGAACTTGCGCGAAGGCAGTGGCGCCAGGTTGGCCTGCCCCAGGCGGGCGGGCTGCCCAGTGATCTTGAACACCGACACCAGTTCGGCCAGTCGCTGCGACTGGTTCTTCAGGCTGTCGGCAGCGGCCGCACTTTCTTCGACCAGGGCCGCGTTCTGCTGCGTCACCTGATCGAGCTGGTTCACCGCATCGCCAATCTGGCTGATGCCACTGCTTTGCTCCATCGAGGCGCTGGAGATCTCGCTGATCAGCGCGCTCACGCGCTTCACCTGGGTCACGATGCCCTCCATGCTTTGGCCGGCCTCGTCTACCAGCGTGGTGCCGGCCTCCACCTTTTCGACACTGGCGCCGATCAGGGTCTTGATCTCTTTGGCTGCCTCGGCCGAACGCCCGGCCAGGCTGCGCACCTCGCTGGCCACCACGGCAAAGCCGCGGCCTTGCTCTCCGGCCCGGGCCGCTTCCACCGCCGCGTTCAGCGCCAGGATGTTGGTCTGAAAGGCAATCCCGTCGATCACACCGATGATGTCCGAGATCTTCTTCGAGGATGCCGAGATGTCCTGCATGGTCGCTACCACCCGGCCCACCACGGTACCCCCCTGTTCCGCGGCTTGGGTGGCTTCCGACGCCAGCCGGTTGGCCTGCTGGGCTGTGTCGGCATTGGTCTTGACCGTGCTGTTGAGCTCCTCCATCGAGGCCGCCGTCTCTTCGAGGTTGCTGGCCTGCTGCTCGGTGCGCTGGCTGAGGTCGGCATTGCCGGTGGCGATTTCTGCCGAACCAGTGGCGATGCTGTCGCTGCTCAGGCGCACTTGGCCCACGATGTCTGCCAGGCGTTCATTCATGTGCTGCAGGGCGCGCAGCAGGTCGGCCGGCTCATCGTGGCCCTGAATATCGAACTTGGTTGTCAAATCCCCTTGGGCCACGGCCTCGGCCACAGTCACACCTGTGTTCAAGGGCTGCACAATCGAGCGGGTGACCAGCACCGCGCCCATCAACAGAGCGATGACGATCACGGCACTCGAAACGATCAATGAATGCTGGTAGCTTGATTTGGCTGATGCTGTTGCGTTGTACGCGCCCGCCAGATTGATGTTCACATCTTTTGTGACGCCGGCCATGATCTCTGTGAAAGCACTCGCGGCAGGCCCCACGGCCAGCTGACGCGCTGCGTCGCGATCGGCTTCATTGCCGGCGGCCAAAGCCATCTGCTTTTTCTCGATCTCCAAAAAGGCCGTCCAACCGTTCCTGATCTCTTCATAGGCCTTGCGCTCTTCCGGCGAAGCGATCATGGGTTCGTATTCGGCAAATAATTTGGGCACCTCCGTCTCTACAGCGGCCTCGTAGAGCTTGACCTGCTCGGCTTTGGCCTCCGGGGTATTTTCAAGCAGGTGCCGCAGGCTGACTCGACGCACTTCATTGAAGGTTGTGCGAATGTCGCCCAACACTTTCACGCTGGGTAGCCAATTCGTGCCGAGGTCATTGGCATAAAAGTTGGCACGGCTCATCTGGTACATGCCAAAGCCGCCGAGCAGGGCCAGCATCAGCAGCACAGCTGCAAACGCCCAGCCCAGGCGGGCGCCTATCTTGACTTGTCGCAATACGTTCATCATGACCTCCATCCGTCCGTGAATTGTTCAAAAAATCACTTCTTATTTTAGTCAAATTCCATCAAAAAACAAGCATTAATATCATTTCAATGATACTTTTAATCAATATTTCGGCGCATCCACAAGACAACATGCCGCTCAATTGAGAAATACCATTTCTTCTCTTTTGTTCGTTTAACGAATTCCATGCGCAATTCGCATGCCACGGCCTGCCTGAGGCATCTGAATAAGCGATCATCGAGACTGCGTCTGCCAACGCTCCCCCCCATGCCTTCACCACTCCGCCTCTACCTCGCCGGCTTTGACGTGTTCCGCCCTGATGCCCGGCAACAGGGCGAGGCCTTGCAGCTTCTTTGCCAGCGACACGGCTTTGTGGGCCACTACCCCACCGATCCCAGCCCACCCCCTGCCCTGACGGGCGCGGCCCTCGCCCACTGGATCCTGCAAAGCAACTTGGCCGCGATCCGGCAAGCTGACGCCGTGATGGCCAACCTCAACCCTTTCCGCGGCCTGGAGCCCGACTCGGGCACGGTGTTCGAAGTGGGCTATGCCCACGCGCTGGGCAAGCCCGTGTGGGCCTATGTGGACGATGACCGCCCCTTGCCGCAGCGTGTCCCCCATGAGCTGAGACAGGACGGGCGTCGGTTCGACACACAGGGCTACCAGGTGGAAGATTTCGGCCTGCCCCTCAACCTGATGCTGGCCTGCAGCGTGCGACTGGTGCGGGGCAATGCAGCCACCTGCCTGCAGGCCATGGCCGCGGCCTGGGGCAACAGGCCCGGTTGAAGCCACCGCAATGAAAATGAGGCCTGCGCTCATCGCGCTTTGCCGCAGGACGGATTCAAGCCACCCCATCGAAGGGCCTGCGCTGAGCGGCGCCCCGAGGCTGCGGGCGACTTCGGGCCACCTCGGGCAACCTCGGGCATGTGCGCATCGACAGTGGGCGCAGCCCGGGCTAGGCTGGCGGCCGCCTTCAACACCCTCACTCAACGCCCTCACTCAACGCCCTCAGTTAGTGACTCACAGCCCTCGCACCGATTGCCATGAAACACCAACCCCAACCCTCAGCCGACACGGTCCACCACACCGCCCTGAACCAGGCCCTGCACTGCGCCGAAACCCTGGCCAGCCAGTTCGCCACCACCGCGGCCGCTCGCGATCAGGCCGGAGGCACCCCCAAGGCCGAGCGCGATGCCCTGCGTGGCAGTGGCCTGCTGGCCCTGTCGGTGCCCACCGAACTCGGCGGTCTGGGGGCCGATTGGCGCACCACCCTGGGCGTGGTGCGGCGCCTGGCCCAGGCCGACAGCTCGCTGGCCCACGTGTTCGGCTTTCACCACCTGATGCTGGCCACCGTGCGCCTGTTCGCCGAGCCCGCCCAATGGCAGCCCTGGTTGACCGATACCGTGCAACATCGCTGGTTCTGGGGCAATGCCTTGAACCCGCTGGACAAACGCACCACGGTACAGCACCACGACGGCTGGCATGTGTTCTCAGGCCGCAAAAGCTTTTGCTCGGGCTCGGCCGACTCTGACATGCTGATCGCCTCAGCCCTGGACGAGGCCACCGGCAAGCTGTTGATCGCCGCCGTGCCCACCACGCGCCCCGGCATCACCCTGCATGGCGACTGGGACAACATGGGCCAGCGTCAGACCGACAGCGGCAGCGTCACCTTCGATCAGGTCCGGGTGGAAGAGCGCGAGTTGCTGCTCAAGCCTGGCCCGCTCAGCACCCCCCAGGCCTGCCTGCGCCCCCTGCTGGCGCAGCTGATCTTCAGCCACATGTTCCTCGGCGTGGCCGAGGGGGCATTTGAGGAAGCACGCCGCTTCACCCGCACCGAGTCGAGGCCCTGGTTCAAGTCGGGGGTCAGCGAGGCCGGCCAGGACCCTTATGTGCTGGCCCATTACGGCGAGTTCTGGGTCGGCCTGGAAAGCAGCCGCCTGCTGGTCGAACGGGCCGCCGCTCTGTTCGATGCGGCCTGGCAGCAGGGCGACCAGCTCGCCGCAGAACAACGCGGCCAGGTGGCCGTGGCCGTATCCACCGCCAAGGTAGCCAGCAGCCGCTACGGCCTGGACCTGAGCAGCCGCCTGTTCGAGGTGACAGGCGCCCGCGCCACCCATGGCGCCCTGCGCCTGGACCGCTTCTGGCGCAACCTGCGCACCCAGAGCCTGCACGACCCGATCGACTACAAGCTCAATGAGCTGGGCCAGTGGGCCCTCCATGAGCAAGCGCCAGCGCCCAGCTTCTATTCCTGAGGCCATCCAAGTTGGCGGTCCGCTCAGCGCGTTGCGCCAGCAGACCGGTTGGGCTCCCGCGGAACTCTCCAGGGCTCGACACCGCCCCCCTGTGCGCTGCGATGAAGACCTTGCCCCACCCGGGTGATCTATTGAGGCCGCCCCCGAAGGCCGCAGATGCTATCAGGGGCACAAGACGCAGTGCCACAACGACCCTCTGCCCAGGCAGACTCGGCTGATGAATGAGGTCATCGGTCTTGGAACACCGTTGGGATCCGGGTGGCCTTGGTTCCGGCACCGTCACGGACACTGGGCCCTACAGTTCACGTTGCGCCTACTTCGGACCCCTGCCATGCCCCAACGAATTGACCTGCGCAACGACATTGCAGCCATCACGGACTCACCCCTGGCACGTTTCAGCGATCTGCAACCTTGGGAACTGACGGCCGCAGCAGCACCCATCGTCGCGAATCTGCTGGTGGCGCTGCCAGCCGACGACTACCTGATTCAGGGGCAGATCGCCATCCACCGCAGCGCTACCATTGAACCAGGCGCCACGCTCAAGGGTCCCCTGATTGTGGGGGCCCGCTGCTTCGTGGCCTCAGGGGCCTATTTGCGAGGGGGCAACTGGCTGGACCGAGACTGTTGCATCGGCCCTGGCGCCGAGTTGAAGTCTTCGTTCATCTTTGCGCATACCCACCTGGCGCACTTCAATTTTGTGGGCGACTCCGTGCTGGGATCGGGTGTGAACCTGGAGGCCGGCAGCATCATCTGCAACCACCGCAACGAACGGCCCGGGCGTGAACTCCGAGTGCGGCTGGGCTCAACATTGCACTTGCTGCCGCAAAGCAAATTCGGTGCCCTGGTGGGCGATGGCGCCCAGATCGGTGCCAACTCAGTGCTCGCGCCCGGCACACTGCTTGGACCTGGCGCCGTGATACAGCGAGGCGCCCTGTGCGATCAGGAACTGACAGAACCACACTGACCAACGGGCACCATTTGGAGCGCTTGTAAGCCGCGACTCAGAGGCAGACCCCGAGCCGCGTGCAAAGCCATTGGAAGGTATCCCCTTCCAGCATGGCGAACCGGAACACCCGGTGCTCACCCGGCATAACCTGCTGGGCGATGGGTTCAGCCAGCGCCAGTCCGTTCTCGCTGTTGGTCAGCATCACAAAGCCGTCACCGCTTGCGGGGTGGGCCATCACAAAAGCCCGGTAGCCTGGGTTGTTGCCCCAATGCCAAAGCGTGAACCCCTCCGCCGAGCGCTCCAGGCCCCAGCCCAGACCCCAGGCCAGGTTCAGGTGGCGGTCCACCTCGACGGGCGAGGCAAGCGAGGTGACGAGCAGGGGTTGATCGTTGAGCAGCGCCACGAGAAATCGAGCGTAGTCTGCCGCACTGGTGTAGAGCGTGAACGCCGCAAACGGCGTGGTCAGCTTCAAGGTTTTGCGGGGCGAACCGTTGGCCTTGGTGCCGGGCAGGAAGTCGGGGGCCATCGCCTCATCCCAGGCATAGGCACTGTGCTGCATGCCCAACGGCACAAACACCTGCTCGTTCATGAAGAGGTCCAGGGCTTGGCCGGTGATGGCTTCGACCGCCCGCTGTAACAGCACAAAGCCCTCACCTGAGTAAGACCAGCGCGCGCCCGGCTCGGCCTCGAAACGCAGCGGCCCGGAGGCCCAGTTGGGCAAGCCCGTGGTGTGTTGGAGTACCTGGCGCGCCGTGAGCCCCTGAATGCGCACATCGGTGACCCATTCCGAGGGCTCCGCCTTCAGCGGCTGATATCGGTGGCGGTAGCCCTGCGGCAGGTAACGCATGAGGGGAGCATCCAAATCCAGCCGCCCCTGTTGCACCAGCTTCAGCACTGCATAGGCAAACACAGGTTTGCCCAGCGAAGCAGCCTGAAAGAGGGTGTCAGCCCGCACGCCCTGTGAGGCGTCGCAGGTGCTGGCCGTGTCCACGCGATCAAGCTGCCGGTTCCGGATCTGCGCCAGCGCAACTGCGCACACATGGCTGCGAGCGGCCCATTCATTCAAGTGCCCCGACAGGGACTGACCCTGCGACGCATCTGGGCCCGGGGCAGCGCATCCTGCCAGGGTCAACGCAATGGCCCCTGCCAGACCTGCCGGGCAGCGCCGCCCGAACCGCAAGGCTGAAGCCCATGACAGAGTGAGGGTTGGCGGCACAGGATTCCTTTTTGAGCACAACAGTGGCAACCGGTCAGTCTTTCAGGGCCCGCAGCACCCGCCCCAGCACGTCGGTAAAGCGGTCTGGCCGCTCTGCCAGCCAGTCGTGCAGGCGGTGGCCCGCGCCCTGCAAGCGCATCAACTCGACACTTTGAGCCTGGTCGGCCCGGCTGAGGTACTGCTGCTGAACCGCCTCGGGGATCACGTCGTCCTCGGTGCCAAATACCAGCAACAAACGCCCGGTAAACCGCCCCAGGGCCTCGTAGGCAGGCGACGAATCAAACGATGTCGTGGCGCGCAGGGCGCCCTGGAAAGCAGGCCCAAAAGGCAGGCGCTGAGCCACCGCCGCGTAGGCCGCCGGGCAGAACAGCACCAGGGCCCGAGGTGCCAGGGCGTCGATCAATGTGCAGGCCACATGGCCCCCCATGCTGCTGCCCAGCAGCGCCACCGGAGGCTGCAGGCCCAGGTGGCCGGCCACCGCCAGTGCCTGCTCGGCGCGGTGTGCCAGGCTGGAGCCGATGAGCTGCCCGCCGCTTTCGCCGTGGCCGGCAAAGTCGAACGCCGCGCTGGTGTGGCCGTGGGCGGCCAGCGCAGACAGCAACGGCCGAAAGCCCCGGCGCGACGACGTTCCGCCCCCATGCAGGGCCAGGATGCGCGGCGCCTTGGCCGCCTGGCCAGGATGATGCACGCTGCCGCGCAGCTCGGTGCCATGCAGCGCCAGTTCGAATTGGGTGGTGTGGACCATGTCAGGTGGCTTGATCGTCAGCAAGGCCGGACAGCGCGGCCGCCACCGACTCTAACCGCGTCCGCTGAGCCACCCCGCTCTGAAGCCCCGCACGCGACACGCCCCCATGGATAATCGGCTGGAGCCCCCCGGCCCGAAGGTTGCGTCGCCCCCAATCCCATCCACCCCGCTAACGCCCACAGCAAGCCCCATCACCATGCCGCCCAAGTCCACACCTCTTCGCTACCTGAGCGCCCTGGCGCTGATTGCAGCCGGCTGCGCCTTCGGTCCTGCCCGGGCCGACAGCCTGGCCTCGTCGGCCTCCAGCGCCGGCTCTTCGGCCAGTGGCAGCGTGTCGGATTCGTTGCATGGCTCCAGCAACAGCTCGGCCGACAGTTCGCGCGATGGCCGCCAGGTGGCCAATGGCGACTACCGCATCCTGGCGCTGGCCCCGGTGCCGGAGCGCCCCGGCAAGCTGCGCCTGACGCTGCAATGGCAGCCTGCCTTGCCGACAGCCCAGGTCACGGCGGCGGCCGACCCGACCCTGCTGATGCTGGACTTGCCGGCCGACGTGGTGCGCCAGCAAGACCTGGGCGCGGGCGGCACCGTGCATGCCGAGCAGCGCGTCTATGGCATTGAGTTCAGCCGTACCGAAACCCGGCAAGCCTTCTTCCTGGTGCTGGCCGACGACTGGCACGACGACCTGGCCGCCCGCCCTGTCATCGGGCTGTGAAGCCGCGGGTGATCCGGGGCCTGCTGGCGGGCCTGGCACTCGCCGGCGCCTGGGCCACGGCACAGGCTGCCGGATGGGCGTCGTCGTCATTTTGTGAGCGCAACCCCACGCTGAGCGCTGGCGAGCAGGACACCCTGCTGCGTTTTGCAGGTGTGTTGCGGGCCGAACTCGACGCCACCGGCGAAGACACGGTGCTGATCAGCCGCTCGGGCCTGGATCTGTCCGAGTTCGGGCTGCGCTACTCGCACGCCGGGGTGGCCTTGCGTGACCGCGACACCGGCGTGTGGCGCGTGCGCCAGCTCTACTACGCCTGCGACGAACAGGCCCCACGCCTGTACGACCAAGGGCTGGCAGGTTTTGTGATGGGCTCCGAGCGGCCGCAGCGGGGCTATCTGTCCATCGTGCGCCTGCCACCTGATGCCGCCCGGGCCTTGCGCGCGGCCGCCCTCGACACGCCTGCAGCCCTGCAACTGCTGGCCGGCCGCTACAGCGCCAATGCCTATGCCTGGAGCCTGCGCTACCAAAACTGCAACCAATGGGTCCTGGAGCTGATGGCCCTGGCCTGGGGTGCCCTGCCCCCTGGCCCCGATCTGCGCGCCCAGGCTCAGCAATGGCTGCGCCAGGCCGGCTACGCCCCCGCCCCTGTGCCTGTGCCCTCGCATTGGCTGATGTTTGCCGCCAGCTTTGTGCCGCTGGTGCACCTGGACGACCACCCCGAAGACGACCGCTACGCCTTGCGACTGAAGGTCAGCGTCCCGGCCACCTTGGAGGCCTTTGTCCGGGCCCGCTGGCCCGACAGCCAGCGCCTGGAGCTGTGCCATGACAGCCAGCAGGCCGTGGTGCACGGGGGCTGGGCCCTGGTGGACGAAGCCTGCCGTGCCGGACCGGCAGATCGCCAGCAAGCGCTGCAGTGAAGGCCTGTGCTGGCCGAGTCCGGTCAGGGGGCATGGCGCAGGCGCCAACGCCCCAGGCTCAAAGTTGCTATAACCCGCCAGGCCACCAGCCCTGTTGAGGCGCAAAGACTGCGCCCGACAGGGTTGCCCCCACTGGCCTTGGCCCTGCAACCCACCTGGACCCCCATGACAACAAAGCACCCCATCCCCTCGGCCCTGATGATGGCCGTTCTGCTGGCCAGCACAGCGGCATCGGCTGCTCCCCCCACTGCCGACGAGGTGGTCAGCACGATGGAGAAGCTCAATGGCGTCACGCCGGGCGCCCGGCGCAATCACATTCAGGGCCTTTGTGCCACGGGCAGCTTTGTGGGTGCACCGGCGGTGCAGGCCTACTCGCGCTCGGCGCTGTTCAGCGGCCAGCCCGTGCCCGTGGTGGCCCGCTTCTCGCTCGCAGGTGGCAACCCCAACACCCCTGACTCGGCGAAATCACCGCGAGGGCTGGCCGTCGAGTTTCGCCTGCCGGGCGGCAGCCTGCAGCACTTCACCATGCTCAACGTGCCGGTCTTCAGCGCGGCCACGCCACAGACCTTCCAGGATGCCCTGTTGGCCAACCTGCCCGACCCGGCGACCGGCAAGCCCGACCCCGCCAAGCAGCAGGCCTTTCGTGACAACCACCCTGACGCCAAGCCCCTGGCCGCCTTCATGGCCAGCCACAACCCGCCTGTGAGCTACGCCCAGAGTGACTTCTACAGCGTGCACACTTTCAAGTTTGTGAGCGCCAAAGACCAGACCACCCTGGTGCGCTGGCGCTTTGACCCCGAAGCCGGTGTCAGCCGCTGGAGCGACGAAGCCCTGAAGACGGCTCCGGCCCGCTTCCTGGATGAAGACCTGCTGAGCCGCGTGAAGGCCGGGCCCCTGCGCTGGAACATGGTGGTGACGCTGGGCGAGGCCGGCGACGAGCAGAACAACCCCACCGTGTTTTGGCCCGCCGAACGCCGCCAGATGCAGGCGGGCGTGCTGACCCTGACGGCCGCCACGCCACAAGCCGGGGCCGAATGCGAAAAGATCAACTTCGACCCCCTGGTCATCGCCGAGGGCATGGCCCCCACTGAAGACCCGGTGCTGCTGTTTCGCTCGCCGGCCTACGCCGCCTCGTTCGTCAAGCGGTTGACCGGCCGCTGAGCCCGCGGCTCACACCGCGTCTGGCTTGCCAATGGCTTTCAGCACGGCCGGGCCAATGATGCGGTGCATGGGGGTGACCGGAAGCATGTAAAGCTTGCCCAGCAGGTTGTGCACATGCACCACGGTGGTCACGGTGACGGTGCTCGGCCCTCCGGCCGGGTCGGCGGCCCGATGCACCGACAGGGTCACGTCCAGATGCTTGTCCTGGTCACCCAGCAGCACCTCGTCGGGGGTGTTGCGGATCAGGGTGAATATGCCGACACGCTCACCCACGGCATACGCTGATCCGGGCTTGGCGGGGTCCAGTCGCGACAAGGCGCCCAGGTCTTTCAGGCCCAGCAGGGCCACCACCCGGTTGCGCAGCACCATCAGGGTGTCAACCCAGCGCGGTGTGTGCCGCAAAGCCTGCAGAAAATGGTCCAGCGCGGTGGCCTGGCTGGGCCCCACGGCAATGGCGTTGGCATCGTGAAAATAGGCCCCGGGCAGCAAGGGGCTGATCAGGCTGCCAGCGGGCGCTTCGCAGGTGTAGGGGCGTGAGGGCATGGGGGTCATCGGGTGAGGGCTGATCGGCTGGGCCAAGCAAGGTGCTCAGGGCTTGTCGCTGAGCATCTGCAATTTGGCGAGCAGTTCGGTCACGCTGAAGGGCTTGGCGATGTACTCGTCGGCTCCCGCCATGAGCCCATCAAACTGATCCATCAACTGGGCCTTGGCGCTCAACATGAGAATCTTGCAGCTGTGGCTGGTGTCAGCCCGGATCACCTTGCAGACCTCCAGGCCGTCCAGCCCACCGGGCATCATCACGTCGAGCAACACCACATCGGGTTTGTGCTCGTGGTATTGATCCAGGCCACTGCGTCCGTTCACAGCCTCGATCACCTCGCAGTCCATGAAATCGAGCGCCATCACGATCAGCTGCCTGACAGAGGGGTTGTCTTCGATGATCAGGATTTTCATGCGCCTGCCTTGCCTGAGATGAATGTCTAGGGGCGTCAGCTTATCAGCCAAACCAGGGCCTTCAGCAAAGCCCGGCCAAGTCAGGCCGCGGTCAGACGCACCACGCTAAGGTCATGCCACTTCATGAAGGACCGCTGATCTTGCCCACAGAACCTCGATACGACGCAAGGCCTGGCCTGCAGGCCGAGCGCCCCTGGCGCCCCTTGCCTGGTGCCACCAGCGATCCCGGCGAATCGCTTTGCTGGGTTTGGCTGAAGGTGCTGGCCGTGGGCTTTCTGCTGGCCACGGCCGTGGGACTGATCGGGCTGACGCTCGACATCCTCTGTGTCTGAAGCGCTGCCCAAAGGGCGCTCAGACCAATGAGCGTTCCCTCAGGTGACGTCAGCGGCACACCGGCAGCATCAGGCCCCCATCGAGCAGGCGCATCGAACAAGCCCAGCCGGCCAAGAGGTCGCCCGACCGGCGGCTGTTCGAGGCCATCCAGGGCCGTGCCCAGGCGATGACCGGGGCGCGGCCCACTGACAGATCCTGACCCAGTTCGGTCAGAGGCCGGGGTGCAAGCCTTGGTCGCGGAACTTTGTAAAGATGAGCTCGTCTACCTTGAGCGGTGCCGAGAGCGGCCCGCCCTGCGGCCCCTCAGCCTCAGGTGATGAAGACCTCTCAGGGAGAAAATACAAAGTGAAGCACTTCAACAACTTTCGTCGGCCCCTGCTGACCCTTTCCATCGTGGCCCTTCTTGGATTGTCAGCCTGTGGCGGCGGTGGGCTGGATGCCCTGGTCGGCGGCACGATGTCGGGACTGCCAACGGGCCAGCAGCTCGTGTTGCAAAACAATGGTGCCGACGACCTGACGCTGACCCAGAACGGCGACTTCCGCTTTGCCACGGAGCTCAAGGCCAACGCCAGCTACAGCGTCACCATCAAGACCGCCCCCACCGGCGTGAGGTGCCAAGTCACCAATGGCAGCGGCAAGATCAACAACGTGGGCTCTTCGGTCCAGAACATCAAGGTCAGTTGCGACACCGGCCCCTCCATCGGCGGCACCCTGACCGGGCTGCAAAGCGGCTACAGCGTGATCTTGAGCACCAACGGCATGTCGGTGGTCCTGGCACAGAACGGCGACTTCAGGTTCGCCAATTCGCTGCCCAACGGCACCAACTACAACGTGGTGGTGGCACAGCAACCCCTGGTGGGCAACTGCCTTGTCAGCAACCCGACGGGCGTCACCGCCACCAACAAGCTTTCGCTGGTCAGCGTGAGCTGTCAGTGAACATGGCCACCCCGGTGCGGTTCAGGTAGACAAGATCCCACTCGGACTCTTCCACCAGCTCAAAGCCATGCCGCTGGTAGAAGTGGTTCGAGCGGCTGCCTCGCAACGCCGTCACCTTGACCGGCAGGCCCTGGGCCGCAGCCTGCCTCAACACATCGACCACCACTGCGGCCCCCAGGCCCCGACCTTGGTGATCGGGGTGCACGTACAGGTGATCGAGCAGCAGGTGCTGCGGTTCAAGCCGCAGCACCACCACACCGACCCTGCGCCCCCCCACCATCAGGTGACGAGTGCACTCAGGCGAAAAATGCTCAAGAAAGCGGGCCCGGGCCCGCACGGGGTCAAACCGACCCAAGGCCTCCAGGCTGGCTTGCATGGCCGCGATGCGCAGGGCGACCAGTTCCTCGGCATCGCCGAGGCGGGCGGGTTCGTAGTGAAGTGTCATGGCAGGCCTGGAGCATACGGCCCCGGGCTTGGCTGGGGGCAAGCCCTTGCACAGCTGGCGTAAGACCGCCTACCGCGACGGGTCACGCGCCGTCAGGGAGCGCACCCAAGGAACGGGTCAACCGGGCCCGTCACGGGGCGCATCAAAGGCAGATCAAGGGCTTCAGATAGGCGTCCCGACGACCCTTGAAGCCCGCGGCCTGCTCCATCAACCACCCCTGCACCAGCGCCACCGCAGGCGGCGGGCTGGCCGAACAGATGAGGTGGTAAGCCGCCCGGGATGTGACGTAGCCCTGAAACGGCAGCACCAGCCGGCCCGCCAGCAACTCGTCGAGCACCATGCTCAGGCGCCCCATGGCCACCCCCTGATGCGCCATCGCCGCACCGACGGCCAGCAGTGACAGATTGAACACCCGCCCTTGCGGCAAGCGGTTGGCCGGCCAGGCCACACCGGCCTGCGTCAGCCAGTGCAGCCATTCTTCGCCGGGCCGGGCGCCGGCCCAAGGGGACTCATCGTGCAGCAACCAGGCCCCATCGAGATCGGTGGGCGAGCGGATCTCGGGGTGCTCGGCCATGAAGACCGGGCTGGCCACTGGCAACAAAACCTCGTCGAGCACCTGCTGGGCCTTCAGGTCGGGATAGTGCCCCAGGTCGTACCGCAACGCCGCAGCCAAGCCCTCGGCCCGCATGCGCTGGGCATCGAGCGGATGGAACTCGGCCATGACCTTGAGCCCCACCTCTGGCAGACGGCGGTAGAAATCACCCAGCCGGGGCGTGAGCCAGCTCATGGCCAATGTGGGTGAGCAGCTCAGCAGCAGGGCTTCTTGTGCGTCGGGGGTGCGAATCTGTGCCAGTCCTTGCTCGATGGCTTGCAAGGAGGGGGTGAGCGCCGAGGCCAGGCGCTGGCCCTCGGTGGTGGGCGAGAGCGTGCGGTGATGGCGCACCAGCAAGGGCTTGCCTGCCCATTCTTCGAGTTGGCGCACTTGCTGGCTGACCGCCCCCTGGGTGATGCAGAGGTCTTGCGCCGCCTTGGTGAAGCTCTGGCAACGCACCACGGCCTCGAAGGTGCGGGCCCAGACCAGCAAGGACGGCGAAAGGTGGACCAGGCTCACAAGTTCACATTGGTTTGACTAATGAATCGCATCAGTATAGGCCGCTTCTCTGTTGGCATGGCTGGATGAACAATGCAACCATCCATTAGCGAAAGCAGCCCATGCGCTCCCCCAACACCGACTCCCACACCGACTTCAAGATCGACTTTGACATGCCAGGCCTGTTGGCCGGCCGACCGGTGCTCTGGACCCAAACCCAAGGCCATCCCAACCCCGTGCAGGATGAGGGCACCCTGGCCTTGTCACCGGCCGCCATCGAATCGGCCCGCCTGCGCCTGAAACGCTTCGAACCGCTGCTGGCCGAGCTTTTTGATGGGCTGCAAGCCTGCGGCGGGCAGATCGAGTCGCCTTTGATGAACGTGCCAGATCTGCAAACAGCCCTGGGCCTGCCGCCCAGCCGGGGCAGCCTGTGGGTGAAGGCCGACCACCTGCTGCCCGTGGCCGGCTCGGTCAAAGCGCGTGGCGGCACCCACGAGGTGATCGAGTTTGCCGAAACACTGGCCCTGCAGCACGGTCTGATCGACCCAAGCGGCGACTACCGCCAACTGGCCAGCCCCGAGGCCAGGGCCCTGTTTGGCCAGTACACGGTGGCCGTGGGCTCGACCGGCAACCTGGGGCTGGCTATCGGCACCATGGCCGCCGCGCTGGGTTTGCGGGCCGAGGTACACATGTCAGCCGACGCCAAGGCCTGGAAGAAAGCACGGCTGCGCAGCCGCGGCGTGAGTGTGATCGAACACGCAGGCGACTATGCTGACGCTGTGGCAGCCGGGCGGGCCGGGGCGGCGGCCGATCCGCATTGCCATTTTGTGGATGACGAACGCTCCAGCTCGCTGTTCTTGGGCTATGCCACGGCTGCCGCGCACCTGGCGGCCCAGTTGGCAGAGGCGGGGCGGCCTGTCGACGCCCGGCACCCGCTGTTCGTCTACCTGCCCTGCGGTGTGGGGGGCGCCCCCGGCGGGGTGGCGTACGGTCTGCAGCAGCTGTTCGGGCACCATGTGCATTGCCTGTTTGCCGAGCCCACGGCATCGCCCTGTTTTCTGGTGCAGCGGCTGGCGGGCTGGTCGGGCCTGCCCGCCACCGGGCCACACCCCAGCGTATATGACATCGGCCTGAACAACCTCACCGAAGCCGATGGGCTGGCCGTGCCCCGGGCCTCCACCCTGGCGGCCGCCGCCGTGGGCGCCCAGATCGCCGGCATCTACACCGTGCAGGACGACACCTTGATGCGCCACCTGTGGCAGGCCCAGGCCAGCCAGGGCCTGCGCATCGAGCCTTCGGCCGCTGCCGGCCTGTCAGGCCCGGCCATGCTGCTCAACACCCCCCAAGGGCAGGCCTATCTGCAACAGAGGGGCCTGGACAGCCAGATGGCGCAGGCGACCCATGTGGCCTGGCTGACCGGGGGCATGCTGATGCCCGAGGAGGACTATCAGGGCTTTGTGCTGCGGGGCCAAGCCCGCGATCAAGCGCAGGCCTGAAACCGGGAAGGTGGGAACCTGGGTGCGCTCAGGCGGCCCGGCGCACCCACATCAGACTGGCGCCCATGGCCATCAACACGCCGCCAAACAGGCGGTTCTGCGCCCGTTGCGCCCGGGCGCTGCGCAGCAGGCTGGCCAAGCGTGCGCCGGTGAACGCATAACCATGCATGACCACCAGGTCTACCGCCACGGTGGTGAGCATCAGCACCCCGATCTGGGGCAGCAGGGGGCGGCTGGCGACGATGAACTGGGGCAGCACAGCCACCATGAAGACGATGCCCTTGGGGTTGGTCAGGTTGGTGAACAAGCCCGTCAAGAAACGCTGCCGGGCCGACATCATCGGCACTGCGCCAGCGTTCGCCCCGGGGTTGTCGGTCGCCTCATCCAGCAAACCGTGGCCTGCGTGTACCGGCGCGCGCCATTGCTTCCAGCCCAGCCACAGCAGGTACAGAGCCCCCAGCACCTTGACCACGGTGAACGCCATGGCCGAAGCCACCAGCAGCGAGCCCACCCCCACCCCGGCAATCAGGGTGATGCCCATGAGCCCGGCCTGCAGGCCCAGGATGGTGACGCTGGCGCCTTGCACGCCATAACGCAGCCCATGCCCCACCGACAGCACAGCCCCGGAACCTGGCGACAGGGCAATCAGCCAGGCCGCCGCGAAATATGACCACCAAATACTTGTATCCATGCCTCAAATGGTAAGGGGCAATGCGCCTGCCCCGGCACAGGTGGGCTTGAAAACCGCCTTGGCCGCCAGGCCACAGGGCGATTGAAGCGAGGGCTCAGTTCAGGGGCGCCTGAAAGAGCAGGCCAGCGGCGGGCAGGGGCAGCCCCACAGGCGCCAGCCCAGAGGTAGCTGTGGGCGGCTCTGCCAGCAAGGGCGGCACGGCATTGGCACCGACACGGTTGCGCAAGGCCGCCGCAGGTTCTCGGTAGACGTGCTGGCCAATGAACAGGCGCATGCGCAAAGAGCCCAGCACCTTGAGGAACAGGTCCATGCTGATGTGTGCAGGGTCGGACTCGATGTGGGCGATGCGCGATTGGGTGACCCCCACCATCTGCCCGAACCGGGCCTGGGTCAGGCCAGTGGCACGGCGGGCCTCGATCAGCATCGGGCGCAAGGTCGCCAGATCGGGAAACGGATGCACCTCGGCGCCCAGGGCGGTCATCAACAGGTAGAACTGGTGCAGCTTGATGGCCAGCGGATTGCGCTCGATGCCCCACACGCGCGAACTGCTGATCTTCATGTAGTCTGCCACCTCGGCCACCGAAACCTGCTGGGCCAGGCGCAGGGCCTTGAGCTGCGCACCGAGCTGGGTGGGAATGACGGCGTATTGCATGGTGCTGGGGACTCCGGTGGGGGCTGCTGCGATTGTGCCAAATCCGGCCGGTGCCGCCAGGGCTTTCCGAGTGGAACGCAGGGTCAGCAGTCGTTGGCAGCCGCATCGACCCGGCACTTATGGCGCTCCGTCCAAATCCGGCAACGCTGGGTCAGCCACCCTGATATCCCGGGGTTTGCCGCGCTGCGCCCTCCAGGCCGCGCGTGACAGCATCGATCCCATGTTCAAGCTCGAAAGGCGTTGATGACGCAGGCCCGACGCCCCTCTGAAAGTGAGGTATTGCCGTCGATTCGGGCCCAGACCAGTTCCTTCTTTCTCTTTGACGACCAAGCCGGATATCGCTCTACACCCTCATTTTCGCAACGGCTTTCCGTCAGCAACAACAGGTGTAGAAAAAGTCACCTGGCCCATACAGTTGTATCGAACCGACCCAATGTGGGTTACCCGACCTTTCAAGGGCCTACAGGCAGCAGGTGAAACTGAGCAATCATCGACATTGATCGCAATATCTGCCATGCGTATTCTTGATGACAGTTGCCAGAATTGTGACCCTGTTGAACATTTCTGATGCCACGATGAAAGAGGTCGTCATCCGACCCTCACGTGGCCGGACTGGTCCCCCGTGAAACGGTCCGAATGCCCGGCTTTTTTTTGAAATCTGTCACACCGGGATCACATCAGTGATGCCCCGCATTCACACGGCGTGGGTGGGTTGTCCTCTTCAGTTGCGATTCAAATCTTTCCGATCTCTTATGACTTGAATCAAATCTTGACCAAAGCATCAACTTATGATGAAGATCGCACATCACAAATTAAATGATTTTGTCATTTATTTTTATCATTTTATGATCGAGCCTCATACCGAGACCTGGAGCCAGCGTGCGTCTTGACGAGCCATTTGATTTAGGTTCGATTCTGTTACCTGGCTCAGCAGGGATTCAGACTTACCCACTGCCAGGCAATGTGGGTTCCAGCTTTATTTCGCACTGGTCTGGGCCCGCACACCAATCGTCCAGTGTGGGGACCCCTTATCTCAGCGTGGCTTTGTTTCCTCATGCCGAAAAAAAGCATGCGATGTTCAACTTTGGCAACGGTTGGATTGATCGCTTCTGCGACGACCCCCACGCGATCTATGTCACGCCGCCAAACACAGCACATGAATGGAAAATAGACGGCGCACTCATGGTGGTCATGCTGTCCATCTCCATGTCACAGATCAGCGCAGTGATCGAGGAATTAGAAATCAATGACGATGCCATCGAACTGGTCAAGCCCCTGGCCGAAAAGGGCTACTCAGATCCTTTGGTGCATGACCTTATCCTTCGCCTTTGGACTTTTGCCCGCTCGGGTACCAGCTGCAATCCGTTGTTCTTTCAAAGCAGCCTTGTCTGCATTTTGCACAGCATCGCGTCCAAGATCACGCAACGCGCCGGCATGCCGCCCCAGCAATTGAATGGTCGGAATCTGCAAAAGCTCTTGGACATGATTGAGGATCGCATCAGTGAGAACCTGACTTTGAGTGACCTGGCCACGTTTTCCAAAACCAGCAAGTTCCACTTTATTCGTTTGTTCAGTGAGGCGACCGGACGAACGCCTTACCAGTACATTCAGCACCGACGAATCGAGAGGGCGCGCCTGTTGCTGATGACAACAGAGCAGACCGTGGCAGACATTGGCACCCTGGTCGGGTTTGGCGATGCCCCCAACTTCTCCCGCACCTTCTCACGGCATGTGGGTCTGAGTCCGACCCAATTCCGCCAGCAAGCCTGCTGACCCCTTTTCGCAGGCCGGGGCCCAGGCGAGCTCCTGTTTGCTGGCCCACGGCCCCTCAGGTGTGCAACGCCCGATTGGCGTTCACACACGGACGCCTGAAGACATCCACGACATTGACTCATTGATTGGCTTGATGGCGCAGTGCCGTGAGGCTGATGCGCTGTCTCTGACCAAAGCCACATTTTGGCGCGCGTTCTGTTCCAGCGACTTGGTTGCCTCGCCCACTTGGGCAATCCCTGGGGTCTGTTCACGGCTGGCAACCGAGATCTGGGTCATGAGGTCGGTGAGGCTCCGATTCTCCCGAACCACATCGTTCATGGTCTGCCCAGCCTGGTTCACCAAGGCGGTGCCCGCTTCAACGCACCCACGCCCTCGTTTGATGGCCAGCGTCGACGCCAGCCCTCCGCCTTCACATCAGGTGTCAAAAGGTTTCCCAGTCGTCATCGGTACCCGTGCGCCCGGCCGTCGGGACTGACCGGCCCAAGGCCGATGGTGAACCTGCCTTGGTGAGCAGAATGCCCCCCTGGGGACCCAAGCTGGGCCGTATCGGGTTACCTGCCACCACGCTCAAATTCCGGGCATGGACCTGCGGCTGATTGCTGGCGTTGCTGCGCTTCACTGGCAATTGGCTATTGGCCAGCTTGAACACCGACACTGCCGCCACCAGTTCACGCGCCTGCTGGTCCAAACTTTGCGCAGCCGCCGCACTCTCCTCCACCAGCGCGGCATTTTGCTGGGTCGTCTGGTCCAACTGGTTCACCGCCTGGCCAATCTGGCTGACTCCGGTGTTCTGCTCCGTACTGGCTGAACTGATCTCACCCACCACTTCACTCACCCGCTTGATCGACAGCACCACATCCTCCATTGTCCGACCCGCCTCGTCCACCAACAGCGTGCCTTGTTCCACCTGGACCACGCTGGCACCGATCAACGACTTGATCTCCTTGGCCGCGTCCGCCGAACGGCCCGCCAGGCTGCGCACCTCGCTGGCCACCACCGCAAATCCCCTGCCCTGCTCGCCCGCACGCGCTGCTTCCACTGCCGCGTTCAATGCAAGGATGTTGGTTTGAAATGCAATCCCGTCGATCACACCAATGATCTCCGCGATCCGCTTGGAGCTTTCGTCAATGCCCTTCATGGTGTGCACGACTTGCTTGACCGCCTCGCCCCCCTTGAAGGCCACCTGCGAGGCGCTTGCTGCCAACTGATTGGCCAACCTGGCGTTGTCGGCGTTGGTACTCACCGTGGTGCCGAACTGATCCATCGTCGCTGCCGTCTGCTGCAGCGCACTGGCCTGCTCTTCGGTGCGCTGGCTCAGGTCGGTGTTACCCATCGAGATCTGCGTGGAGGCCGTGGCCACACCTTCCGCATTCATGCGCACGTTGGAGATGACCGATGCCAGGTTTTGCTGCATGGACTGCATGGCTGCCATGATGCTGCCCGTGTCACCGGGCTTCACATCGATAGCTGTCGTGAGGTCGCCGCCAGCCACCTTCTGGGCCACACCCACCGCGGCATCGGGCTCACCGCCGAGTTGCTTCGTCAGGCTGCGCGTGATCACCAGGCCCAGGCCCACACCGATGGCCAGTGAGGCAACCGTCAACACGATCAACAGGGTGCTGGTGTCATGGTAGGCGATCAGATTGGCTTCAACAGACTTTTTGGCGTTTCCTTCCTTCAAAACCACAAGCTCTTGCATGGCTTGATCCAGTTCGTTGACCTTGACGCTGAATGGGCCAAACAGGTAGGCGCTGGATTCATGCGAATTTCCTATTCCTTCGCGTTTTGCGATGGACACAATTCGACTGACTTCTTCCTGGTAGCCCGGCATCAACTCATTCAGCTTCTTCAGAAGCTCAACCCCCCGTGCCGAATACACCATGGAGTCGACATCACGCAGGTTGGACTTCAGTAACTCAATATTTTTATCAATGGTTTCGAATGATTTCAACCGACGCTCTTCGCTAGGGGCAAGCATAACGTTACGCACGGCACGCCCCACATACAGCATATTGATGGTGCATTGTTTCAACAGTGATATCCCTCTCAACTCTTTTTCATAGAGCATTTGATCACGCTCATTGATTTGAGACATGCCCCAGATACCAACGCTGCTGACAGCGAAACCAATCACTCCAACCAAGACAAATGAACCGATAAGTCTATGCGCCAACTTCATATTTATATCCCTACGGAAATTTCAGACAACAGCCCGCGCTGTTAAAAAACAAACGGAATCAAGCAGCCTGTCAGACTCAAGAAGCACCAATTGTTTTGCAGCCCCGAGAACAGCATTTGACGCAGATCAAACCTCAATAATCCCCCTCAAAAAACAAGAGAAAACCAATAAATGATGAACAGCACCGTTCTTCGAATGACTCCCGATTCTAAAATACATAATCTACGAACGGCAAATTCAGACAAGCAGAGCAACACAAGACAATGATTCCATTGTCTTTCTGATAGAAAAAACGACAGAGAATTCCCATTCAGATTTCAAAATGATTAATGCCAACAGACTCATTTCACGGCCATGACTCCGGCGCAGCACTTTCAACAAGGCTGAATGCTTATTCAGTTGAAGCAACTTTCTCCAATTGGCAACATACTCAAATCATGATTGGTATCCAATACTCTCGATCGGTTCCATTTTCAAAATGACAATGGCAGCCATGGGCTATTGCTTGACCAGCAATCAACTGCGAGAGATTGAATGTTCTCAGAGTACACATACCCTGCGCTGACATACCTGGGAACCTTGTCCATATTTTTCGTTTTGGCGTTGCTGATTCGCTCTATTTTTAGAATTTACTCAATCCTCAATAAGATGAGCGTTGAAAATAAAAATCGTTCACGGGCTATCCTCACAGACAGTGCAGCAGGTTTGATCAATGAGCTCGGCCTAAAAACAAGCTTGGCAAACAAGCGAAAACCTGCAGATCGAGGGGACCCCTCCATTTGCGTTGTCTGCCTGCAGTGCGGTGATGGCTCACTCCAATCCCGTAACGCTTGTTGCGGGTCCGATGAAGACGGCTGCCGCCAAGGGCGAGATAAACGTGTTCAGACACGGCCCTCAAGCTTGGAAAGCCGGCAGCCTGAAACTGTGCGAACTCATTCTTCTCACTTGCAGTGACTCGTCGGTTGCCACTGACCTCGGAAACAAGCAGCTATCGGGGCTGGAAGCGCCATTGACCCGCCATCATGATTCGGTGCACGTGAAATGCTCGAAGGGGCCGCAATCTGAGCAGCCCCCGACCACAATCGATCAAATGGTGCTCGACTGAAACCTGCCAAGGTGCTGATGGTCGCATTGAGCCAATGCCTGCAAGGTTTGCAGCTGCCAGCCGACCTCCGGCTCGAAGGCCTCTCGTTCAGCCACCGCGGCGTAGCCACCCGAGCCGTAGACGGCAGCGTAGGCACAGTACTGGGCCGCCTCGATGGCCTTGCCTGCCACGGCCTTGGCCACACCGTAACTGGCCGACACAGCCGCATGGCCACAGCCATCCAGCGACCGCGATCCCCGATGTCGATTCGCCAGGGTGGCGGCCTGGTCGGCGGCGGTCTGCAGCGCTGCCTCATCCGCTTGGCCATCGACATACCGGGCCAGGACCTGGAGGCAGGCGATGACCTCGGGTTCCTCCAGCAGGTGTTCGACCCGGCGGGCGCAGGCGAGGCAGAAGGCCAGTGCCAAGGGTCTGTTTTCGGGAGCGTCCAGCCGCAGCTGGCTGGCAAGACAAGTCAATGCTTCGTTCATCGAGGGTCTCCGACAGGCCGTTGTAGAGCCGACCCCACTTTACCCGCCCGGCGCCACCGCGCACAGAACATGCCGAGTGCCACGGCAATCCCTGGGCGGCCAGCCCCGCGAAACTTGGCAAACGCCGGGGCCGACAAAGTGCTTGGCTTGCTCAAGCTCGCGTGCGGTTAGGTGGCCAACGCCAAACCCGCGCCAAAGCCAGAGGCTGCTCAACAGCCTGACTGCGGCGCCTGCACAGACAATGGAAGCCTGCTGGTCGGCGGGGGCCGTCAGCCCTTGCCCCTCTGGAGACCGTCATGAAACACATGCGCCTTGCCCTGATCACCACGAGCAGCTTGCTGCTGACCGCCTGCGGTGACACCGCCTTGCTCACGGTGGCTGAAGGAACCGGGCCACATCCACGCTGGGTAGCGCCCCACCCCACGCTGATCCCGACCGTGAACATCGCGCCCGCCCGAGGGTGGCCTGCGGGCAAGACGCCAACGCCGGCCGAGGGCACGCGCGTGGCGGCTTTTGCGGATGGCCTGGACCACCCCCGCTGGCTGCTGGTTCTGCCCAACGGTGATGTGCTGGTGGCCGAAACCAACGCACCGCAACGGCCCGATGACAGCCGTGGCCTCAAAGGGATCGCGGCCCGCCTGGTGATGAAGCGGGCCGGGGCCGCAGCGCCCAGCGCCAACCGCATCACCCTGCTTCGCGACAGCCAGGGCAAAGGCGTGGCCGACGAGCGCCATGCCTTGTTGACGGGCCTCAACTCGCCCTTCGGGATGGTGCTGCTGGGCCAGCACCTTTATGTGGCCAACACCGACGCTGTTCTGCGCTTTCCGTACACACCCGGGGACACCCAGATCAGCGCCCCAGGCGAGGTGGTGGCCAGACTGCCCGCGGGCCCCGTCAACCACCATTGGACCAAGAACCTGCTGGCCAGCGCCGATGGCCGCAAGCTCTACGTGACCGTGGGCTCCAACAGCAATGTGGCCGAGCTGGGCATGGACGCAGAAGCTGAACGTGCCGCGATCTGGGAGCTGGACCTGGCCAGCGGCACGCACCGCGTCTTCGCCAGCGGCCTGCGCAACCCCAATGGCATGGCATGGGCCAGCGATGGCGGGTTGTGGACCGTGGTCAATGAGCGCGACGAGATCGGCAGCGACCTGGTGCCCGACTACCTGAGCTCGGTGCAGGACGGCGGCTTTTACGGCTGGCCCTACAGCTACTTTGGGCCCCACCTGGACGAGCGCGTGCAGCCTCAGAACCCTGAGCGGGTAGCCAGCGCCCTGGTGCCCGACTACGCGCTGGGGCCGCACACCGCCTCGTTGGGACTTGTATCGGCCCAGGGCAATCGCCTGCCAGGCCGGTTTGCTCAGGGCATGTTCGTCGGGCAGCACGGCTCATGGAATCGACGTCCGCACAGCGGCTACCAGGTGATCTTTGTGCCGTTCGAAGGCCCCCACCCCTCGGGCGCAGCGCCGCTGGAGGTGCTGACCGGATTTCTCGATGGCGAGGGCGGCGCTTATGGGCGCCCGGTGGGCGTGGCCATCGACCGCCAAGGTGGGCTGCTGGTCGCCGACGACGTAGGCAACGTCGTCTGGCGGGTCAGTGCGACAGAGGGCCGCGCAACAGGTCGTTGAACGGCTGCTGGTACCCGGCCGTGAGGCCCTGCCCAACCCGTGACGTCGCCATCACTGACTGTGGACACTGTGCTCCTGCACCCATTTGACAGCGATGGGCACATTTTTACGTGCCAGCTTGTCGATGCCCGCCAAGTCCTTGGAGCGTTCTGCACTGCCCTCAGGCGCGGTCTCGTAGTGGGCAATCAATTTGTTGGCCTCCGCTTCGCGATCCCTTTTGACGGCCAGTTCATGACCCACGAAACACCCGGCCGCGGCCCCCATGACCGCGTGGCCGCCAGCGACATGCCCTGCCACGGCGCCAGCCGTGGCGCCACTGATGCAGCCCAGCGCATAGGCCGGTGAAGCAGAAAACCCCAGGCCAGCCAGACAGCTGGCAACCAGGACGGCAGATCGAACAACGTACGTCATTGAATACCTCATCTCATGAATGTTGGTGGTCGCCTGAGCGGCGATCGCGGAACCTACGCCCTGAGGCGTCTGCGAGAGGCGCCATGCCAAGCGCCAAGGGCGCCGTGAACCTGGGTCGCCCCAACGCAGCTTGCGCTTGCCATCAGGCTTCAAACCTGTTTGGCGCAGGCCTTGCCGTGATCGGCGTGGTTGCCCTTGGCCTTGGCATCGGCCTCGTTCATGTACTCGCCGGATTTGGTCTTGCCATAGGACTTGCTGCCTTCGCAGTGGTACACATGCGACTTGGTGTTGACCCAAACCTGGCCACTGCCACCCCCCGGTGCGGCAGGGGCCGCAGAGGGCGATTTGGCGGGCGAATGGGCTGGCGTGGCGCTCGCTGCGGCTGCCGGTGTCGGCATGGCAACAGGGGCAGCGGCCGGCGCCGTCGCGGCGGGGGCAGCCGCAGGGGCTGCGGCTGTTGCCGTTTGTGCAAAGCCCGAAGCGGCGCAGAGCAGCCCGGCGGCGAGTGTCAAAGCGAAAACGGATGTCTTCATGGAAGTCCTTTGCGGTGATCCAGGTTGGGGCATCAAACCTTTTGAAGCCTCACGTTACACAACGTACCTGACGCGCGCGCCGATGACCCGCATCAAGCTGCACCACACCGTCAAAGCAGGCAATAAGTCACACAACACCGCCACTTGCCCACTTGTTTGGGCTGGGCGAGGTCGGCCTGGCCGCGAAAGCCGCCAGGCTTCGGGTTCGCCGCCACCGCCCACGGCCTCCACGAGGGGCTCAGCTGCGTCGCCATCCATGAACCCGGCGAGCCACCTGCGCAATCACCGCCTCCCGCGCTTCCAGCTTGGCCTTGGATTCCGTCAGGAACACGGCCACCACGATGGGCCCCCCCTCTTGCGGCCAATAGACACCCACATCGTTGGTGCTGCCATGTGCCCCCGTGCCGGTCTTGCTGCCCACGCGCCATGCCTCAGGCAGGCCTGCAGCCAGTCGTTTGGCATTGGTCCGGGTGTCTTGCAACCATTGCGCCAGTTGTTGCCGGCTGCCGTTCGACAAGGCGGGGCCCAGCACTGCCTGCCTGAGCAAGTTCACCATGGCCCGGGGGCTGCTGGTATCGCGCGCATCACCGGGGGTGGATTCATTGAGCTCGGGCTCCCAGCGGTCCAGCCGGGTGACCGGATCACCCAGTTGCTGGGCAAACCGGGTCAGGCCCTCGGGCCCGCCGAGCGAGCGCAACAGCAGGTTTGCCGCCGCGTTGTCACTGACGGTGATGGCGGCATGACACAGCTCGCCCACGGTCATGCCCGAGCCATCTGCGTGTTTTTCGGTCACGGGCGACCAGGGCAGCAACGCCTCGCGGCCAAACGGGATTCGCCGGTCCAGGTGCTCCAGGCCCTGGTCTACCCGGCGCAGCACCTGGGCGGCGGCCAGCCACTTGAAGGTGCTGCACATGGGAAAACGCTCGTCGAGCCGGTGACCCGTCCACAGCCCGGTTTGGGTGTCGCACACCGCCACCCCCAGGCGGCCCTGGGCCTCACGCTCCAGGGCCACCCACTGGGCCGCATTTTCTGGGGGATGGGCCATGGCTTCGGTCTGGGCACGGGCCACTGTACAAGCCAGGCTTGTCGCCGAGACAAGGGCAAACCGGTTGAAGCTTCTTCTTTGCATGGAATTGAATTGCAAGTTGGGTGATCAAGAGCCGGCATGCTAGTGAAGTCGATGGCGCAGGACAAACGATGATTTCGGGTGCGAAGCCATAGAAAATCTGGGGCATGAACCTTCCTTTGAATGCCCTGCGCGCCTTCGAGGCATCCGCACGCCACCTGAGCTTCACACTGGCTGCGCGCGAGTTGAACGTGACCCAGTCCGCCATCAGTGCCCAGGTCAAGAACCTGGAGCAGCATCTGGGCTCGCCCTTGTTCCGCCGGCTGCCCCGTGGCCTGGTTCTGACCGATGAGGGCCAAGCCTTGCTGCCGATGCTCAGCGACTCGTTCAAACGCATGGCGGCGGTGCTGGGGCAGTTCGAGCGGGGGCGCCTGCGCGAGCCCCTGACGGTGGCGACCGTGGGCACCTATGCGGTGGGCTGGCTGATGCCTAGGCTGGAACGCTTCACGCTCGACCACCCGTTTGTCGACCTGCGCCTGCTGACCCACAACAACCAGGTCAATCTGGCCGGCGAAGGGCTGGATTTCGCCATCCGCTTCGGTGACGGCTCCTGGCACGGTACCTGGGCCGACGCATTGCAGCAGGCCCCCCTGAGCCCGGTGTGCTCGCCCGAGCTCGCTGCTCGGCTGGGCTCACCCGACGACCTTTGCCGGCACTCCCTGCTGCGCTCCTATCGCAGTGATGAATGGCCCGCGTGGTTTGAGGCTGCCGGCATCACACCGCCCGTGCTGCGCGGCCCGGTGTTCGACACCTCCCTGGCCATGGCCTCGGCCGCCGTGCAAGGCTTCGGCGTTGCCTTGCTGCCGCCTTCGATGTTCACACTCGACCTTCGCCAGGGCCGGCTTGTGCAGCCCTTCGACCTCCAGATCACCCAGGGGCGTTACTGGCTGACGCGCCTCAAATCGCGGGCCCCGAGCACGGCGATGAGCGAGTTCCGGGACTGGTTGCTCCAAGAGGTGGGCGCCGAACCCGCGCCCTGACGGGCCTCGGCCTGCAGGCCCAGCCCAGCCCGGCTTGGGGCTATTCCGGGCTCGCCCCCCTGGGCCGGCCCGGGCCCGCTAGAGTGCGGCCCATGTCTGCGCAACCCCTGCCCTCGTCCCGTGCCCTGGTGTGGTTCAAACGCGATTTGCGGGTGGCCGATCACGCCCCCCTGGTGGCGGCACAGGCCCATGGTGATGCCGCAGGGCTGTTCATCATCGAGCCGGAATGGCTGGCCAGCCCGGAGTGCTCGCCCAGCCACGTGGCCTTCACCTTGGGCTGCCTGGCCGAACTTCGAGCCAGCCTGGCCCGCCACGGGCTGCCCCTGCTGGTGCGGGTGTGATCGGCCAACGAGGTGTTGGCCAACCTGCGCCAGGGCTTGGGCTTCACCCACCTGCTGAGCCACGAAGAGACCGGCCCAGGCTGGTCGTACACACGAGACCTGGCAGTGGCCCGCTGGTGCCGCGAGCAAGGGGTGAGCTGGCAGGAGTTCAGCCAGACCGGCGTGGTGCGTGGGCTGCGCCAGCGCGCTGGCTGGGCCCAACGCTGGCAGGCCCGCATGGACGCACCTCGCCTCCAACTGACGGGCCGATTCCAGGCCGCCACCGACTTGAGTCAACCCGATTGGCCCACCCTGGCCGAACTGGGCCTGCCATCGCCGGTCCAAACGCTGCAAGCGCCCGGCGAACAGGCCGCCCTGCAAACCCTGCGCAGCTTCCTGGCCGGGCGCGGCCACGACTACCGGCGCACGATCTCCAGCCCGCTCACCGCCGAACAGGGCTGCAGCCGGCTGAGCCCGCACCTGGCCTTCGGCACGGTGTCGATGCGCACGGTGCACCAGGCCACCGAACAGGCCATCCTGCACGCGCCCGACCGCGAGATGGCCTCGGCGCTGCGCGCCTTCGGCGGCCGCCTGCGCTGGCACTGCCATTTCATGCAAAAGCTGGAGAGCGAGCCCCAGATCGAGTGGCGCAACATGGCCAGGGCGTACGACGGCTTGCGCGAAGACGACTGGAACCCGACACGCTTCGAGGCTTGGTGCCAGGGCCGCACCGGCTACCCCATGGTGGACGCCTGCATGCGATCGCTCCAGGCCACGGGTTGGCTCAACTTTCGCATGCGGGCCATGCTGGTGAGCTTTGCCAGCTACCACCTTTGGCTGCACTGGCGCGAGACCGGGCTGTTCCTGGCGCGGCAGTTCCTCGACTTCGAGCCCGGCATCCACTGGTGCCAGATGCAGATGCAGAGCGGCACCACCGGCATCAACACCCTGCGCATCTACTCGCCCGTGAAGCAGGCGCTGGACCACGACCCCGAAGGCCTGTTCATCCGCCGCTGGGTGCCTGAACTGGCTGCGGTGCCCCTGCCCTACCTGGCCCAGCCCTGGACCATGCCAGCCCCCGTGCAAGCGTTGGCCCGCTGCCACATCGGCCACGACTACCCGGCCCCAGTGGTGGACGACAAGGTGGCCGTGAAGGCCGCCAAAGACCGCCTCTATGGCCTGCGCCAGACCGAGGCCGCCCGCGCCGAGGCCGACGCCGTGCAGGCGCGGCATGGCTCCCGCCGCAGCGGGCTGCCCCCCGGCGGCCAACCCGCTGCCGGCAGGCGCCGCGCCCCCAGCGCCCCAATCGCCCCCACCGCCGCGCCCAACCAGGGCACCCTGTTTTGAAAGGCGCCCATGTGTCCCCCCGATTTCAAAGGCAACAAGAGCCACCTGCCCAGCAAGCCCTGCGCGGTCTGCGGTCGCCCCATGAGCTGGCGCAAGGCCTGGGCCAAGAACTGGGAATCGGTGCTGTATTGCAGCGAGGCCTGCCGACGCCACAAAAAACAGCCCGGCCAGTGAGTGCACTTCAGGGGCCTGAGCACCGATTGGGCGTCTCGATGCCAGTGTGACCCCAAGCCTCAGGGCTTACGCACCACCACCTGCGACAAGGGGTAGCCGCCCATGGTGCCCACGGTGCCGTACACCGCGGCAGCCGTGCCCGTCATGCAACTGGCACCCATCATCCCCAGGGCCGTGCAGTCGGCATAGGCCGTCTGCTGCAGCTGGGCGCTGGTCGGTGCGGCACTGGGGTCGTCGGTGTTGACAAACACCAGGGCATAGGCGTTGCCAACCCCGCCGGCGGAGGGGTTGGCCGCCGCCGGATAGCCGTCATAGCGCGCATCGCTGGCCACGCCAGGTCGCCAGCCTTCATTGCCATGCGCCGCCACGAAGGTGTTGTTGGTGGCCAGGTAGAAGGCCCCCACCATCACGCCGGTACCGGTGCTGTCGGCATAGTGCACGCCCTGGTGGCTCAAGGGCACGGTGCTCATGGGCGAATCCGTCATCGACTGGGTCAGCACCCCATTGAGCCCCGACACACTCCGCGTGGTCGAATTGAAGCTGAAGCTGCCCGTGAAGATGCTGTTGTTGGGCTGGGTCTGCGGCTCGTAGAACGTGGCGGTGATCTGGTACCGGGTGATCACCTGCACAGGCTCGGAGGCCGGGCCGGTGCCCAGTGCATTGACCGCATTCACCACCCAGGCGTAGCCAGCGCAAGACGTGCCGCAGGCCACCTGGATCGGCGACGCACTGGCGCTGGCGCTCAGCCCCGCCGGCACCGAGCTGACCCGGTAGCCGGTGAGCGGCGAGCCCCCGCTGCCGGTGGCGCCGACGCTGATCACGACCGTGCGCGGGTCGCTGCCCAGGCGGGCCTGGAGCCCGGTGGGGGCTTCAGGCACGCCCACCGAGGTGGCCGGGCTCACGGTCAGGGTCTGGGCCACCTGCGGCGCGGCGGCGTACAGGCTGTTGCCGTCCTGGTCGGCGGAGAGCGTACAAGTGCCCAGGGCCAGGCCCTGCACCAGGCCGCTGACAGCCTGCACGGTGCAGACCTGGGGCGTCAGGGTGCCGTAACGCACGGCCAGGCCCGAGCTGGCCAACGCCGTGACCGTGGCACTGCCCCCCAGCGTGAGCGCTGGGGCAATGCCGAAGCGAATGGTTTGTGCAGCCAACCCCTGGGTCTGCACCACCAGGCTTTGGGTGGTCTGGGGTGCTGGCTGGTAGTCAGCGTTGCCAGCCTGGTTGGCCGCCACCACGCAGGTCCCGGTGGTCAGGGCCGTGACCTGCCCCGCGTCCAGCACCTGGCACACGGCCGGCGTGAGGCTGCTGAAGCGGGCACTCAGGCCGGAACTGGACGTGGCGCTGACCTGGGCGCTCAGACCCAGGACCAGGGCAGGCGCCGCCCCAAACTGCAGGGTCTGCGCCTTGGCCAGGGTGGCGGGAGCCAGGCCGCCGCCACAGGCGCTGAGCAGCCCTGCCAAGCCCGAAGCAACAACCGCGGCCAGGGCACATGCCCCAGCCCTGGGCTGCCGATGCAACAAAGAGATGTTTGCGAACATGGTGAAGAGTCCTCAGAAATCAAGGCGCAGGGCCAGTTGGATCGAGCGGCCCTTGCCGGGCACGGGCACGCCCCATGCGATGCCGTTGATGGCCATCGATGAGCCCTGACCCAGGTAGGCCCCGCCCAGGGGTGCGCTGTAGAAGCGGTTGAACAGGTTGTCGACACCCAGGTCGAAACGGGCCTTCTGGAACTGGTAGCTGGCGCGCCAGTTCAGCAAGGCATACCCTGGGGTCGGCATCTCGTTGCGCACCTGCGAGACCCGGGTCTTGGCACTGACGGCCAGCCACTCCAGGCTTTGGGTCCAGGCGCCCCGCTGCTGCTCCAGTGACCAGCGCAGGTTCAGCGGCATCTGGTTGTAAAGGCCGTCGCCCGTGACCCGGTTCGTGCCCTGCACCCAGTTGAGCACGGCACGGGTCTGCAGCGTGCCCAGGCGGGCACTGCGCCCCAGCACCGCCTGCCCGGACAGGTCCAGCCCCTGTAGCCGGGCCTGCTGGTTTTGGTATTGCAAGAGCACGAAGCTTTGCGTGTCGGTCTGATTGGCGGCAGCGCACTGGCCCATGGCGCAACGCTGGGCGTCGATGTAGTTCTCGATCTGCGTCAGGTAGACCGTGCCGCGCACCTGCCAGTCGGGCTGGCTGCCCGGGGCGGCACCGGGGGGCGGCACGGCCTGCCAGTCGGCCGTAGCGCTGAGGGTGTGGGCCACCTCGGGGCGCAGGTTCTGGTTGCCGATGTAGCCGTTGCCGTCGCCGGCAAAGTTGTTCATCAAGGCGGCCATGGCCTGGGTGGACCAGGGGTAGCGCTGGTACAGGCTGGGTGCGCGTGATTTGCGGGCATAACCCAGTTCGTAGGTCTGGCCGGCGACAGGCGTGTGACGCACCAGGGCGGTCAGGTCCCAGTTCAGATCGGAGCGACGGTGCCCTTGGGCATTGAAGCTGGCAGCATCGTTGCCCCACAGGCTGGCCAGGTTGTTGTTGTAACCCTGGACCGGCGCTGCGTCCGAGCTGACCGAGCTCAGGCGCAGGCCCAGCAAGCTGCTCCACTGCGGCTGCCATTGGGCCTCCCACTCGGCAAAGGCGTCGTGGCGTTGGCGCCGTCCATAGTTCAGGTTCCAGAACGCGTTCGGACCCATGGTGCCGCCCACCGGAGGCCACCAGTCATTCAGACTGTAGTGCTGGGCCTCCAGGCCCAGGCGCAGCAGGTCTTGCTGCGTCCAGTTGATGTTGGCCTTGAGCAAGGCCCCCAGGGTGCGGGCCTCGGTGCTCATCGGCATGCCGGTGCCATAACTGTCCCGATCGGCCCCCATGTCCATGCGGTGGTGGGTGCGCTGGCTGTAGGCCTGGGCCAACAACTCGCCCCATTCATATTGCCCCTGGTAACGGGCATTGAGCTGGGTGTTGCGGTTGCCCGTCATGTCCATGCGCTGGTTGGGGTAGCCCTCAAAGGGGATGTCCTGCTGGCTGGCACTGAGCTGCAACCAATGCGTGTCGTGCCGCAGCGCCAGGGCCAGGCTCTGGTTGCGCGCGCGGAAGCCGGATGAGCCCACCTCGTCGCCCGCCAGCGCGCCGCCCGAGGTGGCCGCAGCCGACTTGAACGCGGCTGCAGCGCGGTAGTTGTCTGATTGGGCGCTGGAGCCGGTATAGCTCAGGCTCAGGCCCTCATTGGCCACCACCAGCGCGGCATCGGCGCCTCGGCCACGGCCATTGCTTCGGTAGAACGAACCGACATGCCCTTCTGTCAGCAGGCCTTGACCGACCGCCGCGAACTTCGGTGCCGCCGACTCGACCTGGATGCTGCCGCCCAGGCTGTCGCCCCCCACGCTGACCGGCGTGATGCCGGCAAACACGCGCACCCGAGCCACGTTCGAGGCATCGATGTAGGACAGCGGCGAGTTCATGTGGTTGGGGCAGGCCGCCATCAGGTCCATGCCGTCCACCTGGATGCGCAGGCGTTCGTCCGCCAGGCCATGGATGACGGGCAGCGACGACACGCCGCCCGCACCATACAGGCTGAGCCCGGGCAGCCCGTCCAGCAACTCGGCGGCATCGCTGCTGCCCAGGCGGCGCGGGGTCAGGGCCGCGCCTTCAAGGCGCAGGCGCCCCGGCAGGCTGCGGCTCTCGTTGCCGGGTGCGGTGTCGGTCACGGTGACGGCGGTGAGGGTGCCCGCGACTGGCACGGGCGTCTTGCCTTCGATGTTTGAATCCCCGGTGACAGGGGTCTGAGCCATCAGCAGGCCACTGGCTGAACTGGCCAACAGGGCGATCACGCCCAAGTGGCGGGTCGGGTGTCGTTTCATGGCGTTTTCCTTGGGGTCTTGCCAGAGCCCCGGAACGGATCGGCGTGGCGCGGGTTGTGCAGGAATCGGTGGTCCGTCAAGGTCTTGAGAAAAGCCAGCAGGTCAACCTGGTCCTGGCGACTCAGGGCCCGCGGGTGGATCAGAGGGCTCTTGAGCGGGCTGGCTCGCCCGTCGCCCGCGTCAGGGTCTTGGGCCACGAAGCGCCCACCATCGGCGTACAGGGCCACCACCTCTGCCAGCGTGGCCACCGAGCCGTCATGCATGTAGGGCGCAGTGACCTCGATGTTGCGCAGCGTGGGTGCACGGTAGTGCCCCATGTCGGCCGCCTTGCCCGTGATCTCGATCAGGCCTGGGCTGGCCGCCGGGTAGGCACCGCGCCCATCCAGGTTGTACAAGCCCTTGTTGTAGAAGCTCACATCGACCTCGCGGGTGGCCACCGTCAGGAACTGGTTGCTGAAGTTCGGCTCCCGATGGCATTGGATGCACTCGGCCTGGCGGAACACCTTCAGGCCGCGCGCCTCAGGGGCGCTGAAGCGGGCTTTGCCTTGCTTCACCCGGTCGTACTTGCTGTCGAAGCTGAGCAGCGAACGCTCAAAGGCCGAGACCGCCTTGATCACATGGTCCCAGCTGATGGTCGCTTGCGGGTCTTCCGGGAAGGCCGCGGCAAAGCGCCGCGGGTAGCCAGGCACGGCCTGCAGGCGTTGCAGCACCTGCTGCACGTTGTTGTCGTTCACCCCCATTTCGACCGGTGTCTCGCCAAAGACGGGATTGGTCATCTGGCGCTCCAGCGTGATCAGCGCCGGGTTGGCCCAGGTGTAGGTGGCATTGAACGCCACATTGGCCAGCGACATCGGGCTGCGCGGATGGGCCTCCCCGGTAGAGCCCAGCCCGTGGGCACGGCCATCGGTGAAGGCCAGCCGTTGAAAGTGGCACGAGCCGCAAGACTGTGTGCCATTGCCCGACAGGCGCTTGTCATAAAACAGAAAGCGCCCCAGTTCGACCTTGGCGGGTGACATGGGGTTGTCGGCTGGCACGCGCGGCGGCGGCACATCAGCGGGCAACTGCCAACGCCAGTCAGAAGATCCCGCGGCAGCGCCGCCAAGGGACGCCGCAAGGGTGTTGGAGGCAGCGGCACCGGCAGCCCGGGGGCTGTCTTTGGAGGCGAGGGCCTGTTGGCTGGCGCACGAGGCCACCACCAACAGACCCACCCCCAGAAAGACCCCTGGCCACCGGGCACCCCAGATATCAAGCAGAGGGGTGCCCATGGATCACAAGCCCACAGCCTTGAAGGCGCCCTGGGTCTGGCCTGAGATCGCTTGCCCTGTGCCCGTACCGTCGCTGTTGAAGTTCAAGGCCAGCACGCCGAAGGGCCCCACGCACTTGGCGTCGGTGGGGCTGGACATGCAGCTGTTGGCCGCACTGAAATCGGCGCTGGCGAACAAGGTCTTCACGTCCAGCGCAATCGCCTGGGTGTTGGGGTTGAAGCTCGAAAAGGTCAGCGGCACGCGGTTCGGCGCAGTGCAGCCGCTGATGGCCACCCCATTGGCCGGATCGCCGACGCAGCCGGTGGAACCCAGGTGCAGCAAGGTGATGGGGTTGCCAGCATCAGCGCTTTGCAGCTCCACTTTGGTGAACTTGCGGCCACCGCGCCAGTTCCAGGACATGCCAGGGTTCACGTCGGAACGCAAGACCGCCGGTGTGGCCGGGTCGGTCGAATTGAGGTGATTGAGCGAGAACGGCACGCCCAAGGTCATGCTGACCCCCACGTACTGCCCGGCCGGCACCGTCCCCTGGATCAGCTTGTTCATCGAGGCGCCCGCCGTACAACTGCCCACACCGGTCTGAGACAAGGTGATCAGGCTCACGCTGTCGGTGCCCTGGTAGTTGTTGTTGTCGGTGGTCGAGAGGGTCAGCGCCACCGTGCTGCCATCGGCCTTCAGCAATTTGACGTTCGAGATGTAAAAGCGCAGGTCCTGGATCTGGGCAGCGCTGCTCTTGCTGCCCAGCGCCGGCACAGCGGTGCCGCACTGGATCGGGGCGCTGCCGGCATAGGCCGCGAACTGCAGCTTGACTGCGCCACTTGAATCAACCGACCAGCCGTTGCCGCTGTCGCCGCCGCCGCCACAGGCACTCAGAAGTACCGACAGCGCCAGGGCACAACTGCCCGCGCCGAGAGAGGATTTGAAAAACCGGGTCGTAGAAATGCCAGCCATGAATAGCTCCTGCATCGAATGACTGAATTGAAAAAGGTGCGACCGGCCACCAGCACCCCGTGCACCGGGCACAGGTCTGGCAGGCGATCAGAAGTGGAATTGAAGCGACACGGCACAGCCAACCCAGAGGGGATGGTCAGGATCGTGTTCACTCCGGGTGCACGAGGCACAAGGGCCCCGCGGCACGCCATGGCGCAACTGGGTGTGGAAGAGAGGCCGGGCGTGGCTGCACGCGCTCATACCAGCCGGTACAAAGCGAAAAAGCGCAGCTTGAACAGAGGCCTCAGGCCAGAGGCGGGGCGCGCGGATGCGCCAGACGCAGGTCAGGGCGCAGATCGGGAACCGATGGGGTCGGCAGCCGCCACCTGGGCTGCTCGGGCGCCAGCACCGGCAGCGCCAGGCTGGGCGGCGGGCCCAGGCGATCGAGCATGAGCACGCAGTAGGCGCAGTCATCGATGCTGACGGCAGCGGTGTCGGACAGATCCGCCAGCGCTGCCTTGGCCAGCGATGGGCTGGCGGGCTGGCTGGCCGAGCACACATCAGCCCAGATCAGGGCCGAGGGCTGCTGCGCCGCCAGTGCCCGCGACACCGTGGGCATGAGCGAGGCCAGCACCATGGCCGCCACCATCCACCAGCTGGCAAGCCGGCGGCCGGAGACACTGCGGAAAGAGTTGCTCAAGTGGCGCATGGACAGCCGAAGATTATGCCGCCATGGGTTCACAAAAAACTGACATCAGATCAATGAAACTTCACAGAGCAAGCCGGCCACGCGCCCCGCCTCGAAGGCCACGTCGGCCCGCGGTCGGGCCCGTCAACGCTGCGCCTGAGGACCGAAGCGCGAGGGGCTGAATGCCGAAAGATCCTGCTGCACCGATTGACCCGCCGCCAGTGCGGCCGCCCACTGCCCCGTGCGTGCTGAAGCGCCCAGGCCCACGTGACCATGGCCAAAGGCCAGCACCACATCGGGCGAAGCACGCGAAGGGCCGATGCAGGGCAGGCCATCGGGCAGGCTGGGGCGGTGCCCAAGCCAGCGTTGAACGACGTCGGTCTCAAGGTGGGGGCCCATGCCTTCGAACATGCTGCACAGGTGCTGGTAAAGGATGTCGGCACGGCGCCAGTCCGGGGTAGCGTGCAGCCCCGCGATTTCAACCTGGCCGGCGGCGCGCAGGCCGCCCGCCATCCAGTGGACAATGAGCTTGCCGTCGGCGGCCATCATGGGTAAACGGGGACCACGGGTGGCTTGCGCGATCTGCACGTGGTAGCCGCGCTCGGATTCCAGCGGCACCGGTGTGGCGGCCGCTGCAGCCAGCGCACCCGAACGGGCACCGGCGCAGATGACTGCCGCGTCGCACGGCAACTCACCGCGCTCTGTCACAACCGAACGCAAGTGCCCGCCCTCCAGGCGGAAGCCAGTGGCGCGGGCCTGCCACGACACGGCGCCCAGCGACTGGGCGTGGCGAGCCAGGGCGGCCACATAGCCGCCCGGATCGCGACACTGCCCCGCCTCGGGCACATGAACCGCAAAGCGGTAGCGGGGATCCAGATCGGGCTCGCGCTCGCGCAGGGTGGCTTCGTCCCACTCGACCCACTGCACGCCGGTGCGTGCCCTTACCCGCCAGGCCAGCGCCTCGCCCTCGAACGCTTCGCGCGAGCCATACACATGCAGCAGGCCCTGCTGCTCGATCAGTTGGAGCACACCGGCCTCGCGGGCCAAGCGCTGGTGGAGCGCCGGGGCGTCGACCAACAAGGCCCGCAGCGCGTGGGCCGTGCGCTGCACCCGCGCCTCGGTCCAGCCCGCGGCCAGGTAACGCAGCAACCAGGGCAGCGCCTGGGGCAGGTAGCGCCAACGCACCGCCAAGGGGCCCAGGGGGTCGGCCAGCCAGCCGGGCACGCGGCGCCAGGCGCCCGGCAACGCCGGTGGGATCACCGAATGCGATGACAGCCAGCCTGCGTTGCCGTAGCTGGTGGCGTGCTGGCCGCCAGCCACCTCGGGCTCGACCATCGTCACACGCAATCCCAGGCGCAGTGCCTCGATGGCGGTGGCGCAACCGACGGCGCCTGTGCCGATGATGGCCACATGGCGGCGAGCGGCGGATGGATCAGCGGTGTTCAGTGGGGTGTTCACGGGGTTGCCCTTCGATGGCGCAGTCAGTGTCATGGTGGCACCGATCTGATGCGGCTGATGCGGCCGCTCGGATGCCCTGGCCTGCAAGCAAAAAGCCCGCCCGGGCTTGTGGCCGGGGCGGGCGTCGGTTCACGTCAGGGCCTGGCGGGGGTGTCCCGCCCCGAGGCGCCTCAGGTGATCGCTGGATCGATCGGGGTTCGACGGATCAGTATTCCCAGAAGATGCGTTGCAGTTCCTTGCTGTCGTTGGTCTTGGTCAGAGCAACCATGGCCAGGATGCGGGCCTTTTGCGGGCGCAGGTCGTGCGCCACGACCCAGTCGTACTTGTCGTCGGGTTGCTCGGCGTTGCGCAGCACAAAACCGTCAGGCACACGGGCCGAGCGGATGATCTGCACGCCCTGGGCGCGCAGGCCCTGCAAAGCCGCCACGGCCTGGGCAGCCACCGAGCCATTGCCGGTGCCGGCGTGGATCAGGGCCTTGACGCCGGCCTTGCCGTAAGCGTCGATGCCGGTGGTGTTCATGTTGCCGTAGCCATAAACGATGTCCACGGCGGGCAGGGTCTTGATGTCATCGATGTTGAACTCGGACGCATTGGTGTGGCGCTTGACCGGTGCACGGAACCAGTAGTTGCGGCCTTCCACGACCATGCCCAGGGGCCCCCATTGGCTCTTGAAGGCCTCGGTCTTGATGTTGATGGTCTTGCTGACGTCGCGACCGCTCTGGATCTCGTCGTTCATGGTGACCAGCACGCCCTTGCCGCCGGCGTCCTTGCTGGCGGCCACGCTGACCGCGTCGTACAGGTTCAGCGTGCCGTCGGCCGACAGGGCGGTGCCGGGGCGCATCGAGCCCACCACCACGATGGGCTTGGCGGTGTGCACCACCAGGTTCAGGAAGTAGGCGGTTTCTTCGAGCGTGTCGGTGCCATGGGTGATGACGATGCCGTCCACATCGGCCTGCTTGCTCAGGGCCGAGACCCGGCGCGCCAGGGTCAGCAGGTGCTCGTTGGTGAAGCTCTCGGAAGCGATCTGGAAGACCTGCTCGCCGGTGACCTGCGCCACGTTGGCCAGTTCGGGCAGGCCCGCCAGCAGCTTGTCGACCGGCACCTTGGCCGCGGCGTAGGTGGCGCTGTTGGCGGCCGAGGCGCCAGCACCAGCGATGGTGCCGCCGGTGGCCAGCACCACCACGTGCGGCTTGGCCGCCTGGGCCAGTGCGGCGGCAGACAGGGCGCTCAGCGCGACGGCGGCCAGCCATTGTTTCAGCGATTGACGGGTGGACATCAGCATGAAGGAAAACTCCTGAATTCGGGTCTTGAGGGGGAGCACGCAGCCCTCGGGTGGGGCCTTGAACTCATCCCGCAGGGTCGCCGCGGGATGGCTGATGCTAGGGGCGCCACCAGGCCGCCAATGCGGAATAATCGACCGCAGGGTGTGAAATCCGCTCATATCCGCATTAACCCTGATTCATCGCTGGGCCCCCATGAACCTGAGGCAACTCGAAGTCTTCCAGGCCGTGCTGCAGACCGGCAGCATGAGCGCCGCCGCACGCCTGCTGTGCGTCACGCCCTCGGCCGTCAGCAAGGCGGTGGCCCACACCGAGCTGCAACTGGGTTATGCCCTGTTCACGCGCAGCCCGGCAGGGCTGACGCCCACCCCCGAGGCCCAGGTGCTGGCCGCCGAATCGGCCGGCATCCACCGCCAACTGGAGGGCCTGCGCCAGACTGCGCGCAACCTGGCCCGCGGCGAGGGCGGGCAGATCCGCCTGGCGGCCATTCCCTCGATCAGCCACAACTTTCTGCCCAGCCTGCTGCAGGCCCATGCAGGCCGGCACCCCCAGGTGGGCATCGAGGTGCGCACCCTGAACCAGGATCAGATGGCGCCGGCATTGCTGACGCACAGCGTGGATTTCTGCCTGGGCTTCTACCCGCACCCGCACCCGCAGTTGCAAAGCGATCTGCTGGTGAGCGGGCGCCTGTTCCTGGCGGTCACACGCGAGCTGTGGACCTGGTCGCTGCGCGGCAGCCCCCCGCTGGCCTACGGGCGGCTGGCCCAGGTGCCGGTGATCCGCCTGGTGGGCAACGACCCGATGCGGCAGGCGATTGACGAACTGGCTCAACGCCTGGGTGTGCCGGAGGCTGGCGGCGGCATTCAAGTGCAGACATCGCAGCTGGCACTGGAGCTGGTGCGCCGCGGCATGGGCTGGACTGTGGTGGACTTTCTGACCGCCCAGCACCTGGACCCGCGGACCATGGTGGCCATCGAATTGCACGAACTCCCGCCCATGTCGCTGTACAGCTACCACAGCCCGAATCACCCACCGGGCCAGGCCGTGCAACGCCTGCTCGCCATGCTGCCCGGATTGCTGCAGCAAACGCTGTCGGCCCCCGCGGTCGGCGCCCTGGCGCCGCAGCGGGCGGGCGGTTCCTGAGGCACACTGTTTCCGCGCCCCGGGCCGCGTTGCGGCCTGGCTCGCAATCCACACCCCAACCGGAGACCTGACCCATGCGACTCAAGACTGCCGCCCCCATCGCTCTGGCCTTTGCCGCCGGCCTGCTGGCCGGGCCGTGGGCCACCGACCTGCTGCGCGATGCGCACGCCCAGGCGGTTCCCCTGGCGCCGGTCGCCATCGACATTGCAGCACTCACCGATGCTGACCTGTCCGCCACCCCCAACCCCGACTTGCGCAGCAAGACCCTGGTGGTGACCGACCAGGCCACCCTGGCCGTGCAGACCGGCAATGTGGCCAAGCACTACCACGCCAAATCGGATGAGATCCAGTACATCGTCGAGGGCACGGGCACTGCCTGGCTGGGCGACCGGCTGGTGGACATCAAGCCCGGCATGCTGTTGGTCATCCCCAAGGGCACCGCCCATGCCGGCACCGTGCCCAGCAGCGGGCGCTTCAAGGCGATCGCCATCAAGGTCCCGCCACAGGCCAACGGGGACACGGTGCTGTTGGAATGAGGCGGTAAGGCCTCAGCAGGATCGGCTCTTGCTTGACTCCAGCCGATCGAGCCATGAATACCAGGCCACACCCGCGGCGATGTAGAAGCGCTGCAGGCCGTGCAAGGGGATGCGACGCATGCGGGTGATGGGGTACGGAAAAGGCGGCCCTCCTGCAAGCTCGCCGGCCGTCAGGCGCTGGGCAATCTGCTGGCCCAGGCTGGTACACAACGCAATGCCACGCCCATTGCAACCCAGCGCCATGGTGACGCCGGGAGCAGGCTCGTGCACGTGGGGCATGAAGTCGCGCGTGATGGCGATGCGACCGGCCCAGCGGTATTCATACTGCAAGGGCCCCAAGCCTGGAAACAGCAAGGCCAGCGAGCGTTCGAGGTGGGCAAAATCCTGAGCGCCGACCGGGTCGCTGAAATGGCCGCGCCCCCCCATCAGCAGCCGTCCCTGGGCGTCTTTGCGGAAATACAGCAACAGCCGTTGCGAGGTGGAAGCGGTCTCACCCGCCGGCAGGATGGCCGCTGACTGCTCGCCCTGCAGCGGGCGCGTCGCCACCATGAAGCTGTTGGCGGCCAGCACCGTCTGACGCAAGCCAGACCACAGACCGTCGGTGTAGCCATTGGTGGCAATCACCACGCGGTCGGCCCGCACCGTGGCGCCGCCTCGGCAAGTGGCAAGCCACTGCCGGCCCACCCGCTGCAAGGCTGTCACCGGGCTGTGCCCGTGCACTTGAACACCTTGCCTCTGAGCGGCTTGCAACAGGCCCCGGGCATAGGACAGCGGTTGTACCCCACCAGCACGGCCATCGAGCCAGCCGCCGGCGAAAGCCTCCGTGCCCACGCGGCGCATCACCGCTGCGCGGTCAAGCCACTCGACTGCCACGCCTCGGGCCGCCCATTGGCGCGAACGCGCCTGCAGACTCGCCAACAGCTTCTCGTCGTAGGAAAGCTGCAGCCAACCGGCTCGCACCGGATCGCAGGCGATGCCATGGCGGCGGATCAGTTCGAACACCAGGTCGGCCGACCCGGACACCACCTCGATCAAGGCCTCGGCACGCTCAGGGCCCAGCAGGGCCCTGAGATCGTCGGGATCGTGCTTGAGGGTGGGGTTGACCTGCCCACCATTGCGCCCTGAGGCCCCCCAGCCCGGCTCACGGGCCTCCAGCACGGTCACGCGGGTGCCCGCCTGGGCCAGGTGCAAGGCAGTGGACAGACCCGTGTAGCCCGCGCCGATCACCAGCACATCGGTGCGGGTCGATTCGGACAGCGCCGGCGTGGCGGTGGCGGGCAGCGCTGTGGCCGCCCACAGCGAAGGGGGCATGGCTTCGGAATAGGGCAGGCTCATGGCGTGCGCTCCAATACCGCCTGGGCCGGCTGATGCAGCACCCGCCGCAGGAAATCCTGCGTGCGCGCGTGGCGCGGTGCCCCCAGCACCTGGTCGGAGCTGCCCTCTTCGACAATGGTGCCGCTGTGCAGAAAACAGACCCGGTCGGCCACCTCGCGGGCAAAACCCATTTCGTGGGTGACCACGATCATGGTCATGCCTTCGCGGGCCAGGGCACGCATCACCTCCAGCACATCGCCCACCAACTCAGGGTCCAGTGCCGATGTGGGCTCGTCGAACAACATGGCCTCGGGTTTCATGGCCAGCGCGCGGGCAATCGCCACCCGCTGCTGCTGACCGCCCGAAAGCTGGGCCGGGTAGGCCTGAGCCTTGTCCACCAGGCCCACCTTGTCGAGCAGATCCAGGGCCAGGGCCCTTGCCGGACCGCGGGCCTGGCCCTGCACATGCACCGGGCCTTCCATCACGTTGTCCAGCACGCTGCGGTGGGCAAACAGGTTGAAGCGCTGGAACACCATGCCCATGCGACAGCGCAGTTGCCGGATCGATGCACTGCGCACATCCACGGGCTGGCCAAAGGCGCGGATTTCACCGCCCTCGTAGGTTTCCAGCCCGTTGATGCAGCGCAGCACCGTGGATTTGCCTGAGCCGGACGGCCCGATCAGGCACACCACCTGGCCGGCTTCCACGTTCAGGCTGACGCCCTTGAGCACTTCGTGTGCTCCGTAGCGTTTGTGCAAATCGCGAATTTCGATCATGGCCTGCGGGTCCCCTTGCCAAAGTGGCGTTCAAGTTTCTTCAGGCCCGCCACGAGAGGCAGGCTCAACACCAGGTAAAGCAAGGCCACCAGGGTGTAGACCGTCATGTTCTGGAAGGTGGACGAGGCAATCAGTTGCCCGGCCCGGGTCATCTCTGCCACGGTGATGGTGGACACCAGCGACGAATCCTTGAGCATCATCACCAGCGTGTTGCCATAGGGCGGCAGCGCGATGCGGAAGGCCTGGGGCAGGATCACCCGGCGCATGATCAACACCGGCCCCATGCCCATGGCCAAGGCAGCCTCGCGCTGGCCCGGGTCGACCGCCTCGATGCCGGCCCGGAAGTTCTCGGCCTGGTAGGGCGAATAGGCGATGCCCAGGCCGATCACGCCAGCCTGGAAAGCCGTGAGCTGGATGCCGACGTCGGGCAACACAAAATAGATGTAGAACAACTGCACGATGATGGGCAGGCCGCGGATCAGGTTGATCAACGCGCCCCCGGCCCAGGCCAGGGCCCGCACCGGGGACAGTCGGACCCATGCCAGCACCAGGCCGAGCACGGTGCTGAAGACAAAGGACAACAGCGTGACCTCGACGGTGACCACCGCCCCCTGCAGCAGGATGGGCAGGAACTCACGCGCATGGTCGATGAACTGGGACGCAATCATGAAGCGCTCTCAGACCTGGGGCGCGCGGGCCTCAGATGCCCCACTTCTGCACGATCTTGGCCAGGGTTCCGTCCGCCTTGATCGCAGCAATCGCCTTGTTGAGGCGCGTCAGGGTCTCGGTGTCACCCTTGCGCACCACCAGGCAAACATCGCCCACGTTGAGCGGTTTGTAGCTGTCGACGAGGCGCACCCCCTGGAAGGTGTTCTGGCGGATCTGATAAGCCATGATGGGCTGATCAGCCAATGCGGCCTTGATGCGACCGAGGGCCAGATCACGCGCCAGGTCGGCCACCGAGTCGTAGCTGCGCACCTCCTTGAAAATGCCCTTCTTGTTGAGCATGTCGAGGAACACCGTACCCACCTGGGCCCCAACGACTTCGCCCTTGAGCTCATCGAGCGTGGTGTAGGGCTTGGCATCGTCGGCCTTGACCAGCAGCCCCTCGCCATAGGAATAGACCGGGTCACTGAAGTCGACCACCTGCTGGCGCGCCGCCGTCTTGAGCATCGCGGCCGAGATGATGTCGATCTTGCTCGAGGTGAGCGACGGAATCAGGGCCGAAAAAACGGTCTGCTGCACATTGACACTGAATCCACCGGCCTTGCCCACCGCCGTGACGGTGTCCACCATCATGCCCTGGATGGAGTTGCTCTTGACGTCCAGGAAGGTGAAAGGGATGCCCGTGGCCGTAGCCCCCACGTTGTAGCTGGACGCACCGCCCTGGGCCCATGCACCCGAAGTGACACAGGCCGCGCACAAGATCAGGGCGGCACGGCGAAGGGATGAGGCAAGTGACATGGAAAGCTCCTATACAGGCAAGGCCAGAGGGTGGATGAATGGGTGAAGTTGCATCGCTTGATGCAACGAACATGCCAATAATCGATTTATAAAACTCTTATTGCAATTAATACAAACCACTATTCGACGATATAGAATCGAATATCGATTTTTAAGACCGACATGATCCCCACCCAAGACACCCTGAAGACAGGTGCTGCCGACGCGCCGGCGGCCGGCGGCAACAGCTTGCTGTTCAACCAGTCGCTTGAGAAAGGACTGGGCGTGCTGCGCGCCTTCAATGGCCAGCGCCGCACCATGACGATCGCCGAGGTGGGCGAAGCAGTGGGGATCAACAAAAGCTCGGCCCAACGCATGGTCTATACGCTGGAACAGTTGGGTTACCTGCGCAAACACCCGCAGACCCGGCGCTACCAACTCGCTCCGCGGGTGATGGAGATCGGATTCAACTACCTGTCGGCCAATCCGATGATCGAGATTGCCAACCCCTTCCTGTCCGAGTTGTCGAACGTCACGACCGAAACCTCGTGCCTGACCGAGGGCGATGGTGACGAAATGGTCTATGTGGCCCGCTTTGTGAGCGCCCAGTTCGTGCCGGTGCACATGCCCATCGGCAGCCGCATCCCCATGTACTGCACCGGCTCAGGCCGGGCCTACCTGAGTGCACTGCCCGAGGCCGAAGCCCAGGCCCTGATTGAGGCGGCACACCGGGTGGCCCATACACAGCACACCCTGACGACCGTGGAGGCCATCCTGGAGGCACTGCGCCAGACGCGCCAGCGCGGTTACGCCATCAACCGCGAGGAGCTCTTTCTGGGCGACATGACACTGGCCGCACCCGTACTTGGCGCCAGTGGCCGCCCGCTGGGCGCCATCCACGTGGTGGCCCCCACCAGCCGATGGACCCTGGAGGAGGCCGAGCGCAGGTTGGCCCCACCGCTGCTGCAGTGCGCCAGGGCGGTGAGCAGTTCGGTGCGCACCATGGGCTGATGGCGCTCGGGCTGGGTTAGAGTTCCGCCACCCACATCGCCCCCCTGGCCCGACCCCCATGAACCGACTGCAATCCGAGCTGTGCCGCCTGTACCTCCCCACGGGCGCCCCGCCGCCTGAAGGCGATGTGGCCGAGTTGGCACTGACCGGCCCCGACGGTGCGTTGCGAGGCGCCGTGCTCGAACTGGCCCGCCCGGCCGACTGGCCGGCGCTGTCGGCCCTCTGGCAAGGGGTGCAGGCCGACCTGGGCCTGCCGGCGCCGGCCATCGCCGTGAATGGGCTGGACGGCTACCAGCTGTGGTTTTCGTGGGCCCAAGCGATGCCACTGGCCCAAGCCCAGGCCTTTTTGCAGGCCCTTTGCGCGCGCTACCTGCCCGGTGTGCCGGCGCGGCGCCTGCGGCTGCTGCCCCAGCCTGGCCAGGGCGTGCCCCAGGTGCCAGCGCTGCGGCCCGACACCGGGCTGTGGTCGGCCTTTGTGGCGCCTGACCTGGCCGCCGTGTTTGCCGACGAACCCGCCATCGACCTGCCCCCCGGCCCCGAGGCCCAGGCCGATCTGCTGGCCCGGCTGACCAGCATGCGCCCCGGCGACATGCTGCAGGCCTGGGAGCGCTTGCAACCCGCCCCAGCGCCCCAAGCCCACAACACCCAAATGGCGGCGCCTGCGGCGATGGGCCCGCCAGCCGCCCCCCACACCAGCGCCGGCCCTGGGCCCGGCTTGAGCCCGCAGGCCTTCTTGCGTGCCGTGATGGACGACCCCGGCGTGCCCCTGGCCTTGCGCATCGAGGCGGCCAAGGCCCTGCTGCCTGCGAGCCCCGCCAACGCGGGCTGAACACCATGCAGCCGCCGCCCCGCCCTGCCAGCCCGCAATAGGCCGGACAGGCCGGACTGGCCAGACTGGCCACGCTGCGCGGGCTGTGCACCCTGCTGCTGGTGATGCACCATGCCGCCATCAGTGAGCGCCTGTTGACGATCTCGCACGGGCCGCGTTGGAGCGCAATCGGGATGAGTGGGTGGCCCGGATGCGCTGCATGGGCTTGTGCCCATGCAAGCGGGCGGGGCGCCACACATCCGGGTTCGTGCCCGATTTCGCGCCAACCCTTCGGGCCGTGGCCTTTTCAGGCGGTCTGCGGCATTGCGGCGCTTGTCGATAGCCATGCTATCGACAGCGCACCGCGCCTTGCATCCGATTCCAAAAAGACTGCTGCGCGGCCCGCCACATTCTTTTGACCGCTCAGGCCCGCCGCTTTGAAATTTCAAAAATATAAGTACATACCTGCTGGCGAATGAGCCGTCGCCAAGTTCATCAGTGTCATCAAACGACGCCCCATCCATGCACAGGCGCCAAATGCGTCAAATGCGTCAAATGCGTCAAATGCGCCATAGCGAGATCATCTCTGCCATGGGAAGCCCAAGCCATGCCCCAGGGTTTATACGGTTTCATCGATCAAATTAGTTCATTAATGTAAGCATATTGAAAATGACAACGTTATCTTCAATCTCAAACTCACCACACCCTCTGCAACGCCATGTTCACGAAGCCAACGCCTTTGACCCGCCCGTTTTCAGCGCCCACCGCCATGTACCGACTGAGTTCGCTCGGCATGGCGTGCCTCGCTTTCTCGCTCTCCGCCTGCGGCGGCGGTGACTCCGGGCCCAGGGCGGCGGTCGGTGCCATTCCGGCCGCCAGTTGCAGCGCGGCCACTTTTTCGTACAGCAACCTGACCGTCACATCCGTCAAGCTGGTGGCAGCCGGCTCCAATGAGGCGGCTGGCAGCAGCGGCGTGACCATCACCAACCCCGAGTACTGCGACGTGGTGGGCACCCTGAACCCCCGCACGGGTGCCCTGGATGGACGCCCCTATGGCATCGGCTTCGAGATGCGTCTGCCCACCCAATGGAACGGCCGCTTTTTCTACCAGCCCAACGGCGGTCTGGATGGCTCGGTGGTGGCGGCCGTGGGCGACATCCTCGGCGGCGGGCAAGCCTCCACGGGACTGACCAAAGGCTTTGCCACCCTGAGCACCGATGCAGGCCACCAGCCCGACACCACGGTGAACGCCAACATCAATGGGGGCGTGTTCGGCATCGACCCGCAAGCGCGCCTGGATTACGGCTACAACGCAGTAGGCAGCCTGACCCCGATGGCCAAGACCTTGATCAAGCAATACTTCGGCAAGCAGCCTGACCGCTCCTACATCGTGGGGACATCGAACGGGGGGCGCCACGCCATGGTGGCGGCCTCGCGCTTTGGCGACCAGTTCGACGGCTTTGTGGCCGGCTCGCCGGGTTTCAACCTGCCCAAGGCGGCTGTGGCCCAGCTCTGGGGCGCCAACCAGCTGGCCACCATCTCCAGCAAGTTCAGCAGCGGCGCCAAGGCTGGCCTGCCCGATGTGTCGACCAGCTTCAACGTCAGCCGCGACCTGAAACTGGTCTCCAACGCCATCATTGCCAAGTGCGACAGCCTCGATGGCGTGGCCGATCAGTCGGTCAACGACATCCAGGCCTGTCAGACAGCCTTCAACATCAGTACCGATGTGTCCACCTGCACCGGCACGCCCGATGGCACCTGCCTGAGCGCAGGCCAGAAAACGGTATTGGCCAACATGCACGCGGGGGCCAAGAACTCGGCCGGCCAGTTGCTCTACACCCAGTTCCTCTGGGATGCCGGCATCTACAACAGCTCCTCCTCAGGCTGGTTCACCTGGAAGACCGCCAACGCCACCGGACCACGCGATCCGCTGTCGGTGGGCTTTGTGTTCACGACCCCACCCACCTTGCCCACCGTGATGACCGGCATCGACCCAAGCATCCTGAACTTCGTGCTCGGCTTCAATTTCGACACCGATGCGCCGAAGATCTTCGCCACCAACGCCACCTACACCCAGTCGGCCATGGCCTTCATGACCCCACCTGACCTGCTGATGAGCAAGATGGTTGGCAACGGGGGCAAGATGATTCTGGTGCAAGGCTCGGCCGACCCGGTGTTCTCGGTCCAGGACACGATCAATTGGTACAGCAACTTCCAGGCCGCCTGGAATGACAAGGCCCAGGTGGCGGCACGGCTGTTCGTTGTTCCGGGCATGGGCCACTCGCGAGGCGGGCCCGCCACCGACAACTACGACATGGTGGACGCCATCGTGAACTGGGTGGAGTACGGCAAAGCCCCGGACAGCGTGCTGGCCTCCGCTCGGGGCGTTGGTGGCTCGATTGCCTCAACCAACGCCGACGTGCCCACCAGTTGGTCACCCAACCGTACCCGCCCACTGTGCCCCTACCCGAAGGTGGCCCGTTACAACGGTTCGGGCAATGTGGAGTCGGCCGCCAGCTTCAGCTGCCGATGAGGAGCAACCGTCATGACGGCAGATGTCTCTGAAACCGGCCAGAAGGGCACGCCTTCGATGCCACGACGCCGTTGGCTGGGGGCCGGCCTGCTGGCCGGTACCGGCCTGATGGCCACGCCCGCCCGGGCCGCACCGGGGCCCAGCACCGCCACCACCGACCGGGTACCCATGGCCTTGCCACGCACCGAATTCGTCTACGAAGCGGTCTGCGATCTGGAGCCCACGCTGGACCTGGGCCAGTCACCCTGGGGCGAGCGTCGCATGGTGCCGATTGCCGGCGGCACGTTTGAAGGCCCGGGTCTGAAGGGCAAGGTGCTACCGGGTGGGGCCGACCGCCAACTGATCCGACGCGATGGTGCCCGCTCGCTGGACGCCGTGTACGAGTTGCAGACGCATGACGGCGTGATCATCTCGGTGCGCAACAAGGTGCTGGTGCGGCCGCCCAAGGACGGGGGCGCCCGCTACGCGTTCTCAACCCTGGAGATCGTGGCCCCCGAGGGCCGTTATGGCTGGCTGAACGACCATGTGCACGTGGGCACGCTCGACAGCCTGCGCCCGGAGCGCGCGGCTGTGGTGATCCGGGTGTTCCGCCTGATCTGAAGCCGCGCAGCATCACAGAAGCGGGTAACTCTGCAGTAAGTCAGGCCGGATGACCATGCGTCATCTCCAGGCCTGTTTTTCGTCCTCAAGTCCTTTTGAGGAGCGGGCCTGGACCTGAAGCACGGAGGTTCAGACCATGAAGGCTGTCCGCCCCCTCTTGCCCTGGCCCCTCCCCGCCACCCGCCAGCGGGTCGCGACAACGCCCGCCGGAGGTGCCCGGCAAAGCTTGTCACGGGGCCGCAGAGCGCTGTTGATCATGCTCATGGGTGCATGCCTCGGCCCATCCTGGGCCCAGGGCTCGCCAATGCCGCCGGTCGAGGCGGCCGTCGCCCGGCTGCAGCGAGACTGGGAAGCCATCCGCTACCAGAAGGCCGCCAGTGAGCGTGAAAAGTGGTTCGAAGGCCTGGCCACCAAGGCCCACGTGGTCAGCGAGACTTACGAAGGCCGAGCCGAACCCCTGATCTGGGAGGGGATCGTGCTTGGCTCGCTGGCCCAGGAAAGGGGCGGCCTGAGCGCCCTGCCGCTGCTCAAGCAGGCGCGCAGCCGGTTCGAGCAGGCCTTGCGAATCAATGACCAGGCGCTGGAGGGGACGGCCTACACCGGCCTCGGGGTGCTTTACTACAAAGCACCGGGCTGGCCGCTGAGCTTCGGCGACAAAGCCCAGGCGCGCGCGCTGTTGACCCGGGCTCTGCGACTTGATCCGCAGGGCCTGGACCCGAACTACTTCTATGCCGAGTACCTGGTCGAATCCCGCCTGCCAGACCAGGCCCGGCCCTACCTCGAGAAAGCCCTGGCCGCACCGGATCGCCCGGGCCGACCGCTGACCGAAGCAGGCCTCCGTCAAGACGCCAGGGCCCTGCTGGCCAGGATCCAGCAGACGCACTGAACCTTCCAGCGCCGCCCTTCCACCCGCGCAGCCCCCATGCCGACTTCAGTGCTTGCTTCAGGCCGGACATCGCAGCACGCCTTGTCAACACCAACAGCCTCAGATTCACCCCCCCCCAACAAACAAAGGAGTGACACCATGCGCGATGACCCAATGCCTCTACCCCCTCAGGAGATGTGGCTCAACGACCTCGCGTCGCAAGGTCCCGTCCCGGATTCTGGCGGCCTGGACCGAGCCCTGCCCCGGCTTCTGACACGGCTGTTCTTCCGCCAAGCGGTCATCACCGCGCACCAGGCATTGGCGCCGGGCCTGTTCATGATTTCTGTGCAGGGACAGGCACTGAAGGGGCTGACCTGGTCGCCTGGGGACAAACTGCAGATCAAGGTAGGCCCCGGCATGACGAATCGCACCTACACCCCCATCGACTGGAATCCGGAGACCGGCGAGACCCGCTTTGTGGCCCACGCCTTGGCACACGGCCCGGGCAGCGAATGGGTGCGCCACGCCCGGGTGGGGCAGGCCGTGGCCTTGATGGGGCCGCGCCGGTCGCTGGACCTGTCGGCCTGGCCTGCCGCCACCGGCGTGCTGGTCGGGGATGAGAGCAGCATCAGCCTGGCAGCCGCATGGCGGCCGGCCCGCATCGTCCTGGAGGTCGACCAGCCCGAGCGCATCCACGCCCTGCTGCAGACCTGGCAGTTGCAGGCCGAACTGGTGGCCCGCCAAAGCGACGACGCCCACCTACCCGCCCTGTCAGCGCTGGTGCTGGCCGGCGCCGACGCGGCTTCGCGCTACGTCCTGACCGGGCGGGCACGCACCATCCAGAGCCTGCTGCCGGCCCTGCGGGCGCAAGGCGTGCCCCGCCATCGCTTGTTGAGCAAGGCCTATTGGGCAGCCGGCAAGACCGGCTTGGACTGAGTCAGAGCAGCCCATCGGGCGGGCGCACCTGGCGCCCGCCGCCCTGCGCATCGCACGACTTGAGTTCGAGGCCCGGCCCGGGTGTCTGGCCAGTTGGCGAAGCAGCCTTGGAAGCCTCCCAGGCCTCACCCACCTCGATGCGACGCGCCATGTCGTCGAGCTGCCGCGCCTGTTCAGACGCCACGGGGTTCATCCAGACCAGTGCGTAGCAGATCACCAACAGCGTCAACACCAATCCGGCCACGCTGCGGGCGGCAGGTGCCTTCAGGTGGCGCCGCAGGGTGGCTGCCTGGGTGTACAGATGCACCCCCACGGCAGCCACCAACACAATGCCGAACAACTTGTGCACCGGGTGCATGCGCAGCGTGAACGAGGGTTGGTCCACGATCAGCATCATCAGCCCTGAACTGGCCATGCCCAGAAAGGCCACCAGCAGCACAGGGGTCGTCAGGCGGCGGACCATGACGCGCCTCCCGGCGAGGCGACGGGCAGCAGGTTCAGACTGAATTCGGCCCCGGGTTCAGCATTGCGCGCCTTCAGATGCCAGCCATGGGCCTGCGCCACTTCGAGGCAGATCGCCAGTCCCAGGCCGGCCCCCACATCACGCCGCCCGGGGCCGCGCCAGAAGCGGTCGTAGAGGTGGGCGAAATCGGCCGGATCGATGCCCGCACCGACATCGCGCACCACGATGGCCTGTGCCTGCAACCGCAAGCTGACCATGGAGCCTTCAGGCGCGAAGCCGATGGCGTTCTCGACCAGGTTCTTGAGCAGCACGAACGATGCTGAGTGGTCGCCCCGCACGCCCCGGGGCACCGATTCGATGTCGGGCACCAGGCCGACACCGGCGCGCTGGGCCAGGGGAGCCAGAAAGTGGCACACCTCCCAGACGATGGCCTCCCAATCCAACTCCGCATGGCGGTAGCTGCGGGGTTCGGTCACCTCGGCCAGCACCAGCATCTGCTGGACCTGGCGCGAGAGCTGATCGACATCCTGGATCAAGGCCCGGGCATCGGTTTCGCCCAGCTCCATCTGCCCCTTGAGCAGCGCCAACGGTGTCTTCAATTCATGGGCAGCGTCCGCCAGGAATTTCAGCTGCCGGGCAAAAGCGTCCTCCAGCCGCTGCAGGCTCTCGTTGAACGACAGCACCAGGGGTTTGAGCTCTCGAAACACCCCTTCGGTGCCCAGACGCAAGCCGGGGCGACTGAGTTGGATGCGGCCCGCCTCTTCGGACAGCCGCGTCACGGGGGCCAGCAGACGACGGAACAGAAAGAACTGAACCCCGCCCAGCAACAGCACCGAGAGCACCGCCATGAGCAGCATCATCCCCCCCAGCCGTGTCCCGTTGCCGGCATGGAACAGAACCACCAGCCGCTCGCTGAGTCCGACCTGCAACCACAGATGGTCCGCCCCCTGACTTGGCGCGGGCAAGGCGACGGTGCGCACACGCAGCGGCAAACCCTCGACCCAGACCCGCCCATGGGTCTCGTGCGGTTCAGCGGCCGGTGCGGCGCCGGGCCAGACCTGCCGGGCCCGCTCAGAAGACCACAGCAGTTCATGGCCCTGATCGTCGAAGACGCGATAGACCAGATCCAGCGGCGCCAGATCGGACAGCCATCGCACCTCTTGCGGAATGAGCACCTGGGTCGGCAGCCCCTGCGCGTCGAACTGCACGCGCTCCGCCAGTTCAGTGGCCACGGCCAGGGTGGAGTGGTCCACCCAGTGCAGCGGATCGCCGCGCAGAAACCAGACGATGGCCAGGGCGATCAGCGACAGCGTGACCAACCAGGCCACGAGGTAGGTCCACATCAGCCGGGCACTGAGGCTGAGGTCGGCCCATCTACAGGTCTTCAAGCGCATAGCCGACCCCCCTCAGGTTCTGGATCTTCACAGTCGAGCCCAGCGCCAGGATCTTCTTGCGCAGGCGATGCAAGGCCACATCGAGCGCATTCGGCGTGACCGCCTCCTGCAAGCCCCAGGCCGCCGCCTCCAGGGCGCTGCGCCGTATCGGGTCGCCCCCGCCCTTGATCAGGGTCAGCATGATCTGCAGTTCGGTGCGCGGCAGTTGCACCGATTGCTGAGCACACACCAACAAGGCCTTATGGGGTTGCACCTGCAAGTCTGCGAAACGGGGCTCAAGCGAGGTCTGCTCCGGTGCGCGGCGCAACAGGGCCCGGGTGCGGGCCACCAGCTCTTCCAGCGGGAAGGGCTTGGTGAGGTAGTCATCGGCGCCGCCCTCCAACCCGGCAACCCGGTCGTGCAAGGCGTCGCGCGCGGTCAGGATCAGGCAAGGCAGTTGCTTGCCACTGTCACGCCAGCGCCGGATCAGCGACAGGCCATCGCCGTCCGGCAAGCCGCGATCGACCAGCGCCGCTGAGTAGGCCTGGCTTTCAAGTGCCGCCCAGCCCTGGTCGATGCGCTCCAGCACATCGCATTCGACACCGGCCTGGGCCAGGGCTCTTTTGATCAGGCTGGCCAGCCTGGGGTGATCCTCGATCAGCAGGACACGTTGCACAAAGCGACTCCCTCTCAGAACCGATAAAGATAGCCGATGCGCAGCATGGGCAGCGTCGAGCGGTCCACCAACGGACTGTTCTTGATCGACGAGCCCAGGCGGGTCACGCCCAGGTCCAAAAAGGTGGTCTGATTGGGCGCCAGCCGGTAGTCCAGGCGCACCGCCAATTCGGTGTTCAAGGCCCCGCTGGCCTGGTAGGCCGCACGGCCGGCTCGGGCTTCGGCCTGTTCCACGCCGTAGTAGTACTGCACGTACTTCTGGTCCTGCCAGCTCAATTGGGCCCGCGGGGCAAGGCCGAAGCCACCCAGGTTAAAGCGGCGTTCCACCCCGACCTTGATCTTCTGCCCCTTGCTGTAGCCGGAGGCGTCGCCCGCCAACTCGGCCGACAGATTGGCCAGCTCGGTGCGCCAGGCCACCCGCGTGCCCACCCAGAAGCTGGACTTGCGATCAGCCATGCCGGCCAGGGTGGGCGAATCCTTGGCCTGGTAACCCTCATCGGCCCCGTAGCCAAGCGTGAGCCCGAAGGCCACCGGCCCGGCCTGACCGAGCTTGAACTCCAGGCCCGGGCCGAACACCCGGACCCAGGCGTTCTCGTACGTCACCATGGGGAAGATTTCGGTCTTGTGCCTGAAGTCCTTGTAAGCCCGGACCCGGGGGAACACCACACCGCCGACACCCCAGCCGTAGGGGGGATCGGCATCGCCTGGTGCACCGTCGGCCCGTGCACTCTGGGCACAAGCCAGGCACATGGCCAGGGCCGCCAAAGGCACGGCCCGTGCCATCTGTGGGATGAATGCGTTCATGAGGTTCTTTCAAAACAGAGAAGATGCCCCATGGTCGCCCGCATCGACTTACCGCATCGTTACTGAGAGCCCCTCCTGCCCGAAATGGCCCCTGCCACACGGCACAGCCTTTGAATGCGGCAGCACGCCAGCAAGACGAGCGCCATCAGTCCTGACTGCGGCCCACCGTGCCGAATGAAATCCACTCGCTTTCCAGGTCTTCTTCGATCCGGCTGAAGGCCTGGCTGGCCTCGACGGTGCCCATCGATTCGTAGCGGATCTTGCGCACCAGCGAATCCAGCGCCTTGGTCTTCTTCCAGAACCAGGCGGACTTCTGCTCAAACCGGAACACGGTGCTGGCCGTCAGCATGACGGCGGGCAGGGCCGCCAATGAGGCCGTGAACCACTTGGGAATCTCGGCAATGGCCACGGTGATGCCGGAGCCAATGCTGGCCAGCACGATGACACCCGACACCGCATAGGCCAGAAAGTAGTTGCGGATCGCGAAGCGCCGTGCCGCTATCGCGGCGGCAGCGATCTCCTCGTGGATCGCGCGTGCCAATTCGTCATCGGAAGGATTCATGGTGGGCTCCAGACGTCGGGTCGCAGCGGCCTCCCAAAACGAAGGCCGTTTAACGCCTGGGGATTCTGCAACCGGGTGGCTGGCGCAGCAAGCGCCAGCCACCCGCCCACCTGCAGTCCCGGAGGGCCCTCAGAAGCTGTGCTTCATCCCCAGCGAGATACCGGTGCTGGTGGCACTCAGACCGGCGCCCTGGTAGTCGCGCTTCCAGCGGGTGTTGTCGGCCTCAAGGTAGACCAGAGAGCGCTTCGACAGCTTGTATTCCAGGAACGCAATGGTCCGGTTGTAGCCGTCATCGAGTGCCGCCGTGCGCGACCGGTTCACACGGTAGTGCCCGACCAGCAGATCGAGCTGCGGCGTGATGGGCCAGGTGCCGCCCAGGCCCAGCACCTGGTTGCGCGTCTTGGCCGTGGCCGAGGTGTCTGCGGTGTGGCCGCTGTAGGTCAGGTTGAGCCTGCCCGCCCCCACCGGCACGGCAACACCACTGACATAGCCGTTGAGGGTGAGGCCCGTGACCGTCTTGAACTGCGTGTAGGCCACGATGGCCTGCCAATCCGCAGCCTTGTATTCGATGCTGGCCCCGTTCGAGGACAGCTTGCTGTTGCTGTCGGCCTGGTTGCCGAACGCGTGCATGACCCGAGCCGTGGTGTTGCCAAAGCCATAGGCGTACTTGACCGAGTTGTCCAACCGGTAGCTGCCGGTGCTGGAGCCCGAAGCACCATATTCGATGCCCAATTGATGGGCACTGAGCGCCGCAATCGCCACATTCGAGTTCAAGCTGGCAAAGCGGGTGGCCAGGGGGTCCACCGGCAGCACCGCGTCGGCCAGCAAGGTGTTCTGACGGCCCAGGGTGAGGGTACCCAGATCGCCCCGCAAACCGGTGTAGGCGCCGCGGTCAAAGAACTTGCTGCTGCTGGCGGTGGCGCCGGTGTTGATGTTCAGCCCCGACTCCAGAAAGAACAGGGCCTGCAGCCCGCCGCCCAGATCTTCGGTGCCGCGGTAGCCCAGGCGGCTGGTGGTGTTGATGCCGCTGTTGATCATGCTGGCACTGCCCACCGAGCGCGCATTGGCAGGGTCCATGCCGGAGGTGCTGCGCACCCCTGCGTCCATGATGCCGTAGACCACGGCGCTGCTCTGGGCCTGAGCCAGGCCCGAGGCCAGCAGGCCCAACAACAGCGTGGGCAGGGCATAGGCTGCCCGATGGGGCATCTTCTTCTTGGTCATGCAAGTCTCCTCGTTTCCCGGGATATCGTTTTGGTGAATGTGCTCCGCCGCCTGCAGCGGCCATGGCGTGGCGGTCCCCGCGCGAAAGCGGCGTGATGATGCCGGGTCAACGGCTATTTCTCAATTGCATTAATTTGATTTATAAATGCTTCATGCGCATCAATATCGAATTAGGGGAACTGCAGGCCTTCCTGGCCGTGGCTGAAAAATCCAGCTTCAAGGCCGCGGCGGAGAGCCTGTTCCTTTCGCAGCCAGCACTCAGCCGCCGCATCGAGAAGCTGGAGCTGGAGCTCAAATGCCAGCTGTTTCAACGCACCACACGGCGCGTTGCACTGACGGACGAAGGCCGTCAGTTGCAGGCCCATGCGCAGATCGTGATGGAAGAGTTGCGCCTGGCTTACCAAGGCCTGGAGGCCCGGGCCTTGGCCCGCACCGGCAAGGTGACGGTGGCCTGCGTGCCCTCGGTGGCGCATCACATCCTGCCGGCCGTGCTGGCCCACTACGGCAGCCTGAACGAAGGCGTGCGGGTGAAGATCATCGATGAAAGTGCGCAGACCGTGCTGGACAGCGTGTTGCACGGCCATGCGGATTTCGGGGTGAACTTTCTGGGCAGCCAAGAGGCCGATCTGGAGTTCGTGCCCATCCGAACCGAGGACTACGTCGTGGTGGTCCCCGAAAGCCACGGCCTGGCCCGGCGTCGCAGCGTGTCCTGGAAGACGCTGCTCAAAGAGCCTTTGATTGCGGTGTCCAGCAGCAGCGGCAACCGCCTGCTGATCGACAGTGCCATTGCACGCACCGGCATGCGCCCCACCATCCGCTACGAGGTCAACCACGTCACCGGGGCCTTGAGCCTGGTGGCAGCGGGGCTGGGGGCGGCTGTCTTGCCGGCGTTGGCCGTGCAGGGCCCGCTTCAATCGGGCCTGAAAGGGGTGGCCCTGACCGACCCCGCGGTGTCACGCACCCTGGGCCTGATTGTTCACAAAGGCGCCCGACTGCATCCAGAAGCACAAAGCCTGGCTGACCTGTTGGTGCAGGCCATCCAGGCGGTCTGAGGGCGGGCGACAGAGGCCCCTTCGGGCCAGGCCCCCGCCTCGGGCATCAAGGCTGGCAGCTGAAGCTGGCGGCCGACTCGACGTCCCCCGTGCCGTTGTAGCGCGCCACCTTGGGGTAGGCGCACAGCGGTCGAGTGCGGGTGGCCGACCAGGTGCTGGGCACATCGGCATTCACGCCACCCGCATTGCCGGCCCCCCGGGCGCTGGCCACCACCTGATCCGGGGCCTTGCCCTGCTCCACCCAGGCCACCAGGGGCGTGATCATGTCGAACTGGTCGGTGGCGGGGCCGCCCGAGCAGTGGTTCATGCCAGGCACCTTGAACAGGCGGGCAAAGTTGGTGGCATCGCCTCCGTTGGCAGCGTTCAGGCCGTCAATCAAGGCCACGGTGTCGTTGACCGAGAAGATCGGATCGCTCACACCGTGGTAGACCATCACCTTGGCGCCCCGGTTCTTCAACCCGGACAGGTCGGTCGGGTTGGGTGGCGTCATGAAGCCCATGCCCGACTCGGTGTAGGTGCTGTTGGTGGCATTGATCTGGGCCACCAGGGTGTCGATGTTGGCGCCCAGGGTGAAGGCCGGCCCGTTGAAGGTGGCTGCCGCCTCAGGCGGGGTCTTGAAGATCAGGCCCACGGCGCCCGAATCAAGCTGCAGTGGCGCCGTGAACTCCCAGAAGGCCACGCCGGCACCCCCATGCCCGCTGTCGAACGGGAAGCTGTTGTAAACGGCGGCGCCCGCGCTGGTTGTGGGGCCCTTGAAGATGTTGGACACCGCCGTTTTCTGAGCCGTGGTCAGGCAGGTGCCATCGCGGCTGCCGGTGCAGGTGGGCACATCGGTGGCGATGTTGAACGCGGCCTGACAGGCCTTGCCATCCTGGATCATCCCGTCCGTGGCGCCGTCCAGTGCGTCGCACTTGGCCAGCACCGCCTTGGAGACCATCGTGCGCTCGGCGGTGGTGTAGGCCGTGCCCAGGCCGGCCGGGGTACTGGGGTCGCTGCCTGCCGTGACCAGGCTGGCGTACTGCTGGCCGCGGTAAATGCTGCGCACGGCCGCCTTGGGCAGGTTGTAACCCGGGGCGCCTGCCAGAAAGCCATCGTACTGGTCGCTGTAGCGCGCCGCCCCGACCAGGGTGTGACGCCCCCCGTTGGAGCAACCGCCCAGGTAAGACCGATCAGGGCCCTTGCCATAGGCCAGTTGAATCACGTTTTTGGCCATCGGGGTCAGCTTTCCGACCGCTTGGTAACCGTAGTCGAGGCGAGCTTGGGGATCGATACCGAACGTCGGGTTCTGGGCCGCAGTGTGTCCGGCGTCCGAACTCAACACTGCGAACCCCTGCAGCAAGGCATGGGTTTGGGGCCCCCCGCCAAAGCCGCCTGTGGCCGTGACCACATTGCCGTCGGTACCCCCATTGGCTTGGTAGAAGAAGCGGCCATTCCAGTTGACCGGCAAGCGCATTTCAAAGCCGATGGCATAGGTCTGACCATCGACGGCGCTCACACGCTGGTTCATCTTGCCTGTGACCAGGCAATGGGCCGGCACGGCCTGCCCCCCCACCGTGAGGGTGCCGGCAGCCACGGTGCTGGTGCCCGTGATGGCCGTGTTCTGCAGGGCGCCCAACTTGCTGGCCAAGGCCTCGCAGGTGCCGCTCAGGCTGGCACCGGTGGCGGCCCCCAACTGGGGGATCACCACACCGCCGCCACCGCCGCCACAGGCCGAAAGCACCGCCACAGCAAACGCAGCGGGCAACCACCGGCACGCGGCAGAATCATTTACCTTATTAAGCATCTTCATGTCTCCTCGTGGGTCAATTCGCGATTTATCTTGGGAAAGTCCAACTCACGACCTTCCAGATACTTACTATATGTAATTAGTTTTGCACAAAAACTAGGGATTACGCGAAGGAATCGAAGAGGGGATGGAAGCCGATCCGGCGCACCCGGACAGGTGCCCCAGGCGAAAAGGCCACGGTGCACACAGGCGTGTGGTCACCCACGCAAGGGCCACTCGTCCAAAGACAAACAGAGATTCAGTGGGGATCAGGCTGGGCCAACACCCAGGCGGCCAGTTGACGGGCTTCGACCTCGGTCACACCAGGCTGGCGAGGCATGATCACGCGCCCCCAACGCCCCACCGAGCCGGCGCGGATGATCGCCGCCAGCCGCTCCGGGGCTTCGGGATCTCCGCGGTAGCGCTGGGCCACCTGGGCGTAGCCCGGCCCCACCTGCTTGTGCACCAGGCCATGGCAGGACAGGCAACCATGGCCACGGGCCAGACTCAGGCCCGGGTCGGTCACATCGCTGCCCGCATCGCCGAAAGCCACCCACAACAGGCCGGCCAAGGCCAGGCCCAGCAGCCCCGTCAGCGCCGCGGGCCAGAGGTGACGGATTCGATGGATCAAGGCAGGGGCACTTTCAGACCTTGCGGTGTGCAGCGACCTTGGCCAGCAACTCAAACAACAGGGTGCGCTCACCCGGGCTGAGGTGGCTCAGCAGATCCGCCTCCATGCGGTCGATGATGGCTTCCAACTTTTGCACCAGCGCCTCGCCGTCGGGGGTCAGCCTCAGGTGCTGCACACGCCGGTCTGTCTCGCTGCGCTCACGCTGCAGCAGCCCCCGCTCTTCCAGGCGCCCCAGCAGCAGCGTGAGGTTGGGGCCCGGCACATTCATCGCCACCGACAGGCGTTTGGGCGTGACATGTTCATTGGAGGCCACCAGCATCAACAGGCTGAACTCCAGCTTGTTGAGCTGGCAATGGGTCTCGATGTTCGACTTGAAGAGCCGATTGGTGGGGATGGACGCCTGCGCCAACTGATAACCCAGCAGGCGGGTGAGCCGATGGTGATCAAGGTGGCCGGGGCCGGTGGGGTCGGAAACACGTGTGCTGGGCATACCCGGGTGAGTTTAGCGTTGACCCGACGACAGAGCGACCAGGCCGGTACCGCTGTGTTGGCAATAGGCCCCGGTCCGCTGACAACTGTATAAACTATATATACTGTTTATATTGATTTTCCGGCAGACCATCTGCACCTCACCCCGCCTCGAAAGGAGGTTAGAACCATGACTTATCTGCTGGCACTTTTGGGCCTTGCCTTGCTGATGGCCTGGCGGCGTCATCTCCACCTGGGGCGCTATCGCACGGTCCGCCGCCGTCGTGTGGGCTGGCTGTCCGCCGAGTTGCGCTACCGGGATTTTCTGGAGGCCCCGCACCGCGAGGCCTTTCCAGAGCCACGCGAAGAACGGCTGGTGGTATGGCGGTTGCTGGGCTGCGTGGTCTATGTGCGCCGCCGCAGCGTGGCCCTGCCCAGCCAGTGCGACGCCCGCATCAACCACATCAGCGAGCGCGACTTTGACGCCCGCTTCGAGAACGACTTTCGCCTGACCGCCTGGTGAACTGCCCGCACCTGAGGATCTCAGTGACCCCGCACCAGGCTGAGCAAGGCCTGGGGTGCACCATAGAGCACCTGCCCGGTGACCACCCTTGAGCCGTCCGCGGCCTGCACCTGCAGGGCCGGCACCCCTTGAAGCCCCAGTTGCTGCCAGGCACTGCGGGCTTTTTGCATGCGCTCGCGGGCATGGGCCAACAGGCCGGCATCGCCGGTCTGCAAGGCCTGGGCCGCGGCCTGCAGGCCCAGGCCATCGAGCAGGGCGACCACCACGGCAGCATCGCTGGTGGCCAGACCATCCACATACCGCGCATGCTGCAGCGCGTGCAGGGTCTCAAGCTCACGCCCGGGGGCCGTGATCTGCACCGCACTCAAAGCCCGGGTAGCAGGCCCCGAATCGAAGGACCTTGAAGCGTCTCCAAGCACCTGGTCTCGGTAAGCCGGGCTGAACACCTGACCGGTCAAGGCCTGGATGCGTTGGTCATTGGCCCAGGCATAGGCCGCCATGCCACTGTCCATGGGCCGGGCCGCCTGATCGGCAAACAGGCCCACTGGCGCCAAGGTCAGCGCAATGTCGGCTTGCCCCTGCAACACCTTGAGGGCAGGCGTTGCGCCATAGCACCAGCCGCACAACGGATCAAAGAAATAGCGAACCTGGATGGGATCGGTCTGGCTCATGTGGCACTCCGGTTGGGTTGACGGGATGGCGTGATCGTTCAGCGGCTCACCACTTCATCTCGCCCTTGTTGACCTTGGCCCCCAGGTCCAGCGACATCGCGCCGGGCAAGCCCGGGTAGGCCTGGCTCATGCCCTGCACCACCGCCGCGCTGTTGGCGCCCTTGGCCAGTTGCTGCTCAAAGGTCTTGAGGTAAGTGCTGGTGAAGCTCAGATTGGCCGGCGTCAGCGGGGTGGCGGCCGCCATGTGGCCCGGCACCACCACCTCCGGCTTCAGGGCCGCCATCTCGTCCAGTTGGGCCACCCAGGCGGCCCGCTCGGCCACCGTCTGCGTATCGGCCGTCCACACATGCATCTGGCCGAACACCCCCAGAGCGCCGGTGACGGTCTTGATCGAAGGGATCCAGACATAAGGGCGGTGCGCCAGCAGGCCTTGCGTGCCGCGCAGCTCAATGACTTCGCCGTCCACGCTCAGGCTGTTGCCTTGCAGGGCCTTGGGCAGCACCGGGGTGACCGGCGCATTGGCGCCCATCTTGGGGCCCCAATAGGCCAGCTTGCCGGCCAGCTTGGCCTGGATCTTCTCCAGCACCGCAGGGGTGGCCACCACCTCGGCGGCCGGGAACAGGGATTTCAGCGTTTCCACACCGAAGTAATAGTCAGGGTCAGCCTGGCTGACCAGGATGGTCTTGAGCTGCCGGCCGGAGTCGAGCACGTTGGCGGCGATGCGCAGGGCATCGGAGCGCGTGAAGCCCGCGTCGATGACCACCGCCTCCTTGGCGCCATAGACCAGGGTGGAGTTGACGTTGAAGCTGTTGGGCCCAGCGGTATAGACCTGCAGGTGAAGGGGCTCGGCCTGGGCGGCGGCGGCAAAGGCCAGGGACAGGGTGGCGGCGATGACGGTGGTGCGGAACATGAGCAAGGTCCTGGTGGTTGATTGGGATGACTGGCAGTTTAGTTTCCTGAATCGCGCAGATAAACCCGATAATCTGCGCATATCTGTTGCACAAATCGATCAAATCATGGACCGTCTCACTGCCATGCGGGTGTTTGCCGAGGTGGCCACGGCCGGCAGCTTCAGCGCCGCCGCCGACACGCTGGAGATGTCACGCTCAATGGTCACGCGCCATGTGGGCGAGCTGGAGCAATGGCTGGGCACCCGCCTGCTGCAACGCACCACCCGCCAGGTGACCCTCACCGACGCTGGCGAAAACTGCCTGCGCCGATGCCAGCAAATGCTGGCCTTGGTCGACAGCCTGCAAGAGGAGACCGACACCCATGGCGACACCTTGCGCGGCTTGCTGCGGGTGACCTGCAGCGTATCGCTGGCCTACGCGCAACTGGCGGCGATGCTGACCGATTTTCTGAGCCGGCACCCGCAGCTCAAGATCGACCTCAATGCCAGCGAGGCGGCCCTCAACCTCGTTGAGGCGCGGGTGGATCTGGCCATCCGAATCAGCAGCGACCCCGACCCGATGTTGATCGCCCGCCCCCTGGCGCCCTGCGAATCGCACCTGGTGGCGGCGCCAGGCTACCTGGCCCGCCAGGGCCGGCCCGAACAACCCGAAGACCTGGGCCGGCACCGCTGCCTGAGCTACGCCAACTTTGGCAAGCATGTGTGGCGACTGACGCGTGGCGATGAGACCCGTGAGGTGGCCGTGGCGGCGTATTTCAGCGCCAACGAAGCCACCGCCCTGATGCAGGCCACCCTGGCCGGCGCGGGCATCGCCCTGCTGCCCAGCTACCTGGTGCACGCCGAGCTGGCGGCGGGCCGGCTGCAGGCCGTGCTGCCCGAATGGCAACTGCCCACCCTCACCATCCAGGCGCTGTACCCCTCGCGCCGGCAGCTGTCACCCGCTGTGCGCGCCCTGCTCGATGAGTTGGTGCTGCGCTTCGCCAACCCGCCCTGGCAGACGCACTCGCCCTGACGCGGCGCAGAACCTCGGAATCCAAGCCCCGTGGAATCCCTGGGGGTGGCAGCGGCGCGGCCACCGCCACCCGATCCTCCAACTGAAGTCTCAGGCCACAGGCCCCGCACCGCGCACGCCGATCTGGCACACCGCCGTGGCCGAGGCCACCGTCCGACCACCTTGGGACAAGGTGGCGCTGAGGTTGGCCACGCGGCGACCTCGGTGGACGAAGCAGGCCTCGGCCTGCAGCGGCCCCGGGCGGGCGGGCCGGTGGAAGGCCACATTGAGGTTCAGGGTCAGGACGACGCCCTCGCCGGCCAGACTGGCATCGAGCAGGCAGGCCGTCACATCGTCGAGCATGGCGCAGAGCATGCCGCCCTGCACCGTGCCAGCCGGGTTGAGAAAGGCGGCCGTGGCCTCGTAGGCCACGCTCAGCCGCCCCTGCGCCAGGTCCAGGGCCAGGGGCTGCGCCCCCAGCAGGCGTGCCACCGGCGGTGTGGGCGGCAAGGCGGCCAGCCCGGGCTCAGGCCTCGTCGCGGATGCCATTGCGCAGCACGCCGATGGCGTCGATGTCGATCTCGACCACGTCACCAGGCTTCATGAACACCGGTGGGGTGCGCTTGTTGCCCACCCCACCCGGCGTGCCGGTCACGATCACGTCGCCGGCCTCCAGCGGAATGAAGGCCGAGATGTAGGCGATCTGGCGTGGGATGCTGTGAATCATCATGTCGGTGGTGGCCCGCTGCATTTCCTGGCCATTGAGGCGGGTGACCAACGTCATCTGCTGATCGGGGGCGATCTCGTCGGCACTGACCATCCAGGGGCCGAAAGCACCGGTGCGGTAAAAGTTCTTGCCGGGTGTCCATTGCGAGGTGGCCACCTGCCAGTCCCGGATGCTGCCGTCGTTGTAGCAGCTGTAGCCGGCAATGTGGCTCCAAGAGTCCGCTTCGCTGATGCGGCGCCCGCCACGACCGATGATGATGGCGATCTCGCCTTCATAGTCCAGGCGGTGCGACTCGGGCGGACGGATGATGTCCTGGCCGTGGGCCACCTGCGATTCGGTGGTGCGCAGAAACAGCACCGGGCACTCGGTGACCTGCTTGCCCGTCTCACGCACGTGCTCACCGTAGTTCAGGCCCACGCAGACGATCTTGTTCGGATTGGGGATCACAGGCAACAGGGTGAGTTGCGAGAAGCGCAGCGTGGCCGCGTGCTGACCGGCCGCCTCGGCAGCAGCGCCCAGCAGGTCGAGGGCAATCAGCGTCTTGAGGTCGGGGGCACGGTCGCCAAACAAGGGCTTGAGGTCAAGCACGTGTTCGCCTTGGACCAGGCCGTAACTGGGAACACCTTGGTTCAGGAAGCTGACGAATTTCATGGGAACTCCGGTAGGGGTGCTAGGGGATGCGGACCGTGATCTCCTGCGCGGCGCGGGTGAGCAGACGCGCCAGCTTGGGCAGGTCCACCAGCGCCATGCGCTGCACGGTCGTGACAAGGGAAATGGCGCCAAGGACAGAGCCGTCGGCGCGGTACAGCGGCGCAGCCAGTGCCGCCAGCTCGGGCTCCAGTTCTCCGTTGGAGAAGTAGTAGCCGGTCTTGCGGATAGCGCTGTAGTACTTTCTGAAGTCGGACCAGTTGGTGGGCAGTCCGACCGAGCCCACCTCATCGAGGTGCTCGTCGAACAGGCGGTGCAACTGGGCCGGGCTGAGACCGGCCAGAATGACTTTCGGGGCCGCGCCCTGAAACAGGGGACGGGGCCGGCCCCGGCCATAACTCAGGCTGGCGGGTGCGGTGCCAAGTTCGCGGTGGGTGTCCAGCAACTGCTGGCCATACAAGGCCGAGATGACGCAATCAAATCCGGTCTGGGTGACCAGTTCCTGCATGAAGGGCACACCGTGCTGCAGCACCGGATCGGCGCGCCGGATGTAGTAATCCAGCATGATGATGCGCGGTCCCAGCGTGTACTGGGAGTCGGCCGAACGCTGCAGCAGGCCCGCGTCCGTCAGCATCTTCACATAGCGGTAGCCCGTCGGCAGGGAGACCTGGAGCGCGGCCGTGATGGCCTCGGCGCTCCAGCTCAGCTGGCGGTCAGAGAACAGATCCAGCACGCTGAGCATGCGCACGAGGCTGGAATCGGATTTGTCGGTCATGAGGCTCGGGTCAGTGGGGTTGGAGGGGCGCCACGGGCATCAAAGCCGTGATGGCATCCAACTCCCCGGGCGACTTGGCCAAGCCCATGATATAGCGGTCGGGCCGCAACACCACGGCCTGTGCCGCCTGGGCCTGCAGCCAATCCTGCAGGCCGGCGTCGGCCTCCAGCACGGCCGCGCCGGACGCCTGCCAATGCGCCTGGGTGGCCGCCGAGGCCGCCGCCAGCGCCGGGGCGAGGCCGATCACGGCGAAGCGTTGGCCCAGGGCCTCGTCCAGCAGGCGGCCGTCGGCCAAACGGGGCTGAGGGAAGATCTGCGCCACCGGCGCGGCCTCGCCCCGCCACAGGCCTGGGCCGATGCGGGGAGCCGGGAACTCGAAGATCTCGGGCTGATCCTGGCGAAAGCGCGCATCGCGGACGCGCGCCCGCTCGGGATCGGTGGTCTGGATGATGTTGCCCAGGCGCACCGCCAGTTCGATGAACGCGTGCACATGGGGCGAACGCTCGGCCTCGTAGCTGTCCAGCAGCGTGTCCGGGGCTTGCCGAGCCAGCACGGCCTGCAGCTTCCAGGCCAGATTGGCCACATCGCGGATCGCCGCACACATGCCCTGCCCCAGGAAGGGCGGGGTCTGGTGGGCCGCATCGCCGGCCAGCAGCAGGCGGCCCTGACGCCAGCCCTGGGCAATCACGGACTGGAAGGTGTAGATGACGGCCCGCTCGATCTCGGCATGCTCGGGGCTCATCCAGCGGCTGACCAGGCGCCACAGCGACTCGGGCTTGACCAGCTCAACCGGGTCGTCACCGGGCAACACCATGATCTCCCAGCGGCGGCGCCGACCCGTGACGTTGCACCAGGTCATGGGGCGCGCCGGGTCACAGTACTGCACCGTGTGCTCAGGCAGTTCGGGCGCGTTGTCACGCAGCAGTACATCGAACACCAGCCAGGGCTGACGCAAGCCCAGGTCATGCATGGGCGAGCCCATGGCGCAACGCAACATCGAGCGGGCCCCGTCGCAGCCCACCACATAGCGCGCGTGCAGGCTCAAGGGCTCGACATGGTCAGGCGACCGCACGGTGAGCCGCACCTGCTCACCCTCGTCCTGCACGGCCAGCACCTCATGGCGCAACAGCACCTGCACCCGCTCGAAGCGGCGCAAGCCCTCGCGCAACACCTGCTCCAACTCGGGCTGATTGAAGTAGTAGTTGCTGGCGCAGCCGTGCGGGCCATTCAACTGGGTGCCCCCCCGGATCATCAGGGTCTCCCCGTCAGCATTCACGAAGCGCATGCCGTTCAGGCCCGGACGCGAGATCGCTTCCACCTGCTGACGCAGGCCGATGCCCTGGAAGGCCCGCATCACCTCGCCATCGAAATGGATGGCCCGCGGCAGCGGGTAGATGCCCGCCTCGCGGTCCAGCACCAGCACCGACAGCCCGGCCTGGCCCAGCAGGTTGGCCAGCATCGCCCCGGCGGGCCCCAGACCGACGATGGCCACGTCGTGAAGTGTGCTGCTCATGCTGCGCCTCCTTCGGCCCGCCCCATGCGCCGCGCCATTCCGGCCTGCCACTCTGCGCGGCTCTGGAATCGCGGCCGGCTGCTGGCCAGTTGGCGCGCCTGCTCGAACACCTGCTCGTCCGGCTGATCCAGGTCGATGGGCTCACGCAGTGGCTGTTCGCAGTACCAGGGCATGTCCATGAACACCTCCAGGCGGTTGCCTTCGGGGTCGCGGAAGTAGATCGAGATGGCATTGCCATGGGTGGCACTGATCAGTTCACTGCTGCCACTGTCGGCCGCCACGCGCGCTCGCACCGCGCGCAGGGTGGCCAGATCGGGCACCCGCAGCGAAATCTGGTTGATCACGCTGAACGCCAGATCGGCCGGGCGGCCGCTGGCCAAGACGATCTGGTGGTGCTCGGCCGGATCGCGGCTCATGAAGACCAGTTGCACCGGCCCCAGGTCGCCCCGGTCGGTCTCGGTGAAACAAAGCACCTCTTGGTAGTAGCGCGCCATGCGCTCCAGGTCGCACACATAGAAGCCCATGTGGCTGAACACCAGGGAGCCGGGCCGGCTCAAGGGCGGAACAGGAATGCTCATCTTGTCTCCTTTTGATAAGTAGGCATCTGTTTTTTATTCTGCACCAGTTTTTTATCTTTGTTTTCTTATATTTTGACATTTCATTGTTTTTTACTGCAGAATTCAGCCGTCGAACGACAAAGAGACTCACACCATGAAAAACAGGAGACTTGCCTTGAACCTATTCACCCGCTGCCTGGGCGCCTTGCTGCCCACTCTGGCTTTGCTGAGCAGCCCCGCGGCCAGCGCCCAGGACTACCCCAGCAAACCGATCCGGATCATTGCGCCCTTCGCCGCGGGCACCGGCCCCGATGCCAACACCCGCGAAATCGCGGCCGAGTTGACACGCGTGCTAGGCCAGCCCGTGGTGGTTGAGAACCGCCCCGGGGCCTCGTCGACCATCGGCATGGATGCTGCTGCCCGCTCGGCCCCCGATGGCTACACCCTGGTGATGGGCTCGACCACTTCACACTCGGTGGTGCCAGCCCTGTACCGCAAGGTGCCTTACAACGCAGAGCGCGATTTCGCCCCGATCAGCATCCTGGGCCTGCTCAATACCGCCTTGCTGGCCAATGCCAACCTGCCCGAGACCAACGCCCGTGAGGTGCTGGCCCGGCTGAAGTTGCAGCCCGAAGGTCTGGTGGCCGGCACCTCCGGCGTGGGTAGCTACTCGCACCTGGCCGGCGAGTGGTTTGCCCACAGCGCAGGGGTGCGCTTGAACTTTGTGCCGTACAACACCACCAGCCCCTATGCCGACCTGGTCTCGGGCCAGGTTCAGCTGATGTTCGATGCCCTGCCCACCGCCCTGGGCAACGTGAAGGCCGGCAAACTCAAGGTGCTGGCCTTGACCGGCACCAGCCGGCACCCCAGCTTTCCGGATGTGCCCACCTTTGCCGAACTGGGCCTGAAGGACTACAGCCCCACAGCCTGGACCGGCCTGTTTGCCCCGGCCGGAACGCCCAAGCCCATCGTGGAAAAACTGAGCGCAGCCATGCAAAAGGCCAGCACCCAGAACCCGGCCTTGATCGAACGGTGGCGCTCCTATGGCGGCGAGCTCAAGGCCAACACGCCTGAAGCCTTTGCCGCCTTTCTGAAGCAGGACGCCGTGCTGTGGGGCCAAGCCATCCGCCACACCGGCCTCAAGCTGGACTGAGCGCCATGAGCCCCACCCTTGAGCCGCTGGCCCAGGCCCAGGCGCTGGAGGCCGGGCGCGCCGCCGCCCTGCTGGCGGGCGACCGCGCCGGTTTGCAGGCCCTGCTTTCGCCCGGCCTGGTGTATGTGCATTCCAGCGGACTGCGCGACAGCTGCGCCAGCCTGATGGCCCGGCTGACCAACGGACAGCTGCGCTACCAGGACCTGTCGCTGGACGACCTGCAATGCCAGGCGCACGAAGGCACGCTGATCGTGACTGGGCGCATGCGTGCCAGCGTGCTCAAGGCCGGGCAGGCCCTGCGCGTGGACAGCCTGTTCATGACCGTCTGGCTGGCGCAGCCGTGCGCACCGAGTGGCGCCCGCTGGCAACTGGTGGCCCACCACGGCCTGCCCACGCCGCGTTGAGCCAAATGGCCGCGCTCTTTTCACCTTCTTCCATTTGCAGGAGCAAGCCTTGATCGACAAAGAACGGCCCTCCGTGGCCGCGGCCCTGGAGGGCTTGCAGGATGGCGCCACGGTGCTGATCGGCGGGTTCGGCACCGCTGGCATTCCCAATGAACTGATCGAGGGCCTGATCGAACGCGGCACGCGCGATCTCACCGTGGTCAACAACAACGCCGGCAATGGCCACGCAGGCCTGGCCGCCCTGCTCAAGACCGGGCGGGTGCGCAAGATCGTCTGCAGCTTTCCGCGCAGCGCCGACAGCTTTGTGTTCGACGAGCTTTACCGCAGCGGCCGCATTGAACTGGAGCTGGTGCCCCAGGGCAACCTGGCCGAGCGCTTGCGCGCGGCGGGTGCGGGCATCGGGGCCTTCTACACCCCGACAGGCTACGGCACTGCACTGGCCATGAACCCAGATGGCCGACCCAAGGAAACCCGCGTGATCGATGGCCGCGGCCATGTGCTGGAGTACCCGCTGCAGGGCGACCTGGCCCTGATCAAGGCCGAGGCGGGGGATCGATGGGGCAATTTGACCTTCCGAAAGGCCGCCCGCAACTTCGGCCCGGTGATGGCCACCGCGGCCAAGCGCACTGTCGCCACCGTGCATGAGATCGTCGAACTGGGCCAGCTGGATCCCGAGACCATCGTCACGCCCGGCATCTTTGTCTCCCACCTCGTGAAGGTCGGACGCACCACCACCCAAGCCGGCGGGTTCCGATCCGCGCAGCCTCAGGAGTCCTGAATGAGCCCCCCCCAAGCCCGCAGCAAGACCGCACTGGCCCAGCGCGTCGCGCAGGACATCTTCGACGGCGCCTATGTCAACCTGGGCATCGGCCAGCCCACCCTGGTGGCCAATCACCTGCCCGCAGGTGTCGAGGTGGTGCTGCACAGCGAGAACGGCATCCTGGGCATGGGCCCGGCACCGGCCCCTGGCCAGGAGGACTACGACCTCATCAACGCCGGCAAGCAGCCGGTCACCCTGCTGCCGGGCGGCGCCTTCTTTCACCATGCCGACAGCTTTGCCATGATGCGTGGCGGCCACCTCGACATCTGTGTGCTGGGCGCCTTCCAGGTGTCGACCACGGGCGACCTGGCCAACTGGAGCACCGGCGAGCCGGGCGCCATCCC
>NZ_JBWKWP010000015.1:0-159875 GCF_059422285.1 Curvibacter sp. GW821-FHT01G03 | reverse complement strand
CAGCAACCCGGTGCAGGCCCGCTTTGAGCCGGGTGAACCGGTGGCCAGTGCGTCGCGGGTCAGCATCAGCGCGGGCCCCAAGCTGGCCAATGGGGTGGACAGCTACACGATCACGGCCAGTGCCTACGACCCCCAGGGCAATCTGGGCAACACCACGGCGACCACCTTCAACTTCAGCCCGGCACCCGCCGGCGCCAGCCTCAGCGCCAGCAGCTGTGTGAGCGCCGCCAGCGGCCCCGGCGCGGGCACCTGCTCGGTCACGCTCACCGCCACGGTGGCGGGCAGCTACGCCATCACGGCCAGCCTGGGCGGCACGGCGGTGGGCGGGACCAACCCGGTCACGGGCGTGTTTGTGGCCGGTGCGGCCACGGCGGCCAGCTCACGGGTGGCGATCAGCGCCGGCCCCAAGACCGCCAACGGGGTGGACGCCTACACCCTGACCGTGAGTGCCCTGGACGCCAACGGCAACCTCAGCAGTGGCAGCAACACCTTCACCTTCAGTGCCCCGGCGGCCGGGGCCAGCCTGAGCGCCAGCAGTTGCAGCACCACCGCGGGCGTGTGCTCGGTCACGCTGACAGCCACGGTGGCCAGCACGTATGCCATCACGGCCAGCCTGGGGGGCACGGCGGTGGGCGGCAGCAACCCGGTCAGCGGGGTGTTTGGGGCGGGACTGCCCACGGCGGCCCATTCACGGGTGGTGATCAGTGCCGGGCCCAAGACGGCCAATGGCAGCGACAGCTACACCCTGACCGCCACGGCCCTGGATGCGTACGACAACCTCAGCAGCGGTGGCAGCAGCACCTTCACGTTCAGCAGCCCCGGCGCGGGGGCGGCACTCAGTGCCAGCAGTTGCACCACCACGGCGGGCACCTGCTCGGTCACATTGAGCGCCACGGTGGCCGGCAGCTATGCCATCACAGCCAGCCTCGGCGGCACGGCCGTGGGGGGCGTGAACCCGGTCACGGGGGTGTTTGTGGCCGGTGCCGCCACGGCAGCGGCCTCGCGCATCAGCCTCAGCACCGGGCCCTTGCCGGCCAATGGCAGCACGGCTTACACGCTGAGCGTGACCGCCTACGACGCCCAGGGCAACCTGGCTGTGGGCAGCAGCACCTTCACCTTCAGCAACCCCGGCACAGGGGCGGCACTCAGCGCCAGCAGTTGCAGCACCACGGCCGGCACTTGTACGGTCACGCTGACGGCCACCGTGGCGGGCAGCTATGCCATCACGGCCAGCCTGGGGGGCACGGCCGTGGGCGGCAGCAACCCGGTCACGGCGGTGTTTGTGGCCGGTGTGCCCGCGGCCAGTGCCTCACTGCTGGCCATTGATCCGGGGCCCAAGACGGCCAATGGCAGCGACAGCTACACCCTCACCATCACGGCCAACGATGCCCAGGGCAACCTGAGTGCGGGCAGCGCCACGACCTTCAGCTTTGACACCCCCCAGCCCGCCAGCGGAGCCTCGTTGAGCGCAGGCACGTGCACGACGGCCACCAGCGGGCCGGACGCAGGCCGTTGCAGCGTGAGCCTGAAGGCCACCACGGCAGGCAGTTACAGCGTGCAGGCGCGGCTGGATGGCCGTCTGGTCGGAGGCAGCAATCCTGCCACGGCAGTTTTTGTGGCCGGCAGCCCCGGTGCGGCGGCGTCCAGGGTGGACATCAGTGCCGGCCCCCGGGTGGCCAATGGCCTGGACAGCTACACCCTGACCGTCCGTGCGCTGGATGCCAATGGCAACCTCAGTACCGCCGGCAGCAGCAGCTTCACCTTCAGCGCGCCTGCGGCCGGGGCCAGCCTGAGTGCCGGCAGTTGCAGCACCACGGCGGGCACTTGTTCGGTGACGCTGAGCGCCACGGTGGCCGGCAGTTACGCCATCACGGCCAGCCTGGGCGGCACCCCCGTGGGCGGCGGCAACCCGGTGACCGCGCTGTTTGTGGCCGGGGCGCCCACGGCCGCCAGCGCCCGGGTGGCCCTGAGTGCCGGGCCCAAGCTGGCCGACGGGGTGGATGCCTACACCCTGATCGCCAGTGCCCTCGATGCCAATGGCAACCTCAATGGCGCCAGCGCCATCACGGTCAGTTTCAGTGCCCCAGGGGCCGGGGCGAGCCTGAGCGCAGGCAGTTGCACCACGGCCACCAGCGGCGCAGCCGCCGGCACCTGCACGGTGAGCCTCACGGCGACGACCGCAGGCAGCTACCCCGTCACGGCCAGCCTCGGTGGTACCCCCCTGGGGGGCAGCAACCCGGTCACCGCCGTGTTTGTGCCCGGACCGGTGTCGGCCGCGGGCTCGCTTGTGAGCATGGACCCGCCTGGGCCTTTGACGGCCGATGGTGTGGCGGCCTACACCCTCACGGTGCGGGCGCAAGACGCCCGGGGCAACCTCAACAGCAGCGCGGCCGTCACCTTCGCGTTCAGTGATCCGGGCCCGGGCGCCGTGCTGAGTGCCAGCACTTGCAGCACGCCCACCACCGGCGCCGCGGCAGGGTCTTGCTCGGTGAGCTTGCGCGCCACGCTGGCTAGCGTCTACAGCGTGAGCGCCAGCCTGGGGGGGGCCGCAGTCGGCGGTAGCAACCCCGTGAATGCCCGCTTTGTGGCCGACGTGGCCGTGGCCGCCAGCGCGCGCGCCAGCATCGATGCCGGCCCCAAGCTGGCCAACGGCAGCGATGCCTACACCCTCACGGCCAGCGCCACCGATGCGTTTGGCAACCTGGACAGCAGTCAGCCCTACACCTTCAGCTTCAGCCCGCCGGGGGCGGGGGGCGCCCTCAGTGCCTCCACCTGCACCACGGCCACCAGTGGGGCGGCGGCCGGCACTTGTTCGGTCAGCTTGAGCTCGACGGTGGCGGGTGCCCAGTCCATCCGGGTGAGCCTGGGCGGCCAGGCCCTGGGGGGCACCAACCCCTTGGTGGGCACTTTTGTGGCCGGGCCGGTGACCCCAGCCAGCGCCCGCGTCAGCCTGAGCAGCGGCCCGCGCACGGCCAACGGCAGCGACGCTTACACCCTCACCGCCCAGGCGCTGGATGCCTACGGCAACCTCAACACCGGCGCCAGCCTCAGCTTCAGTTTCAGCAACCCGGGCGCGGGGGCCAGCCTGAGCGCCAGCAGCTGCACCACCAGCGCCGGCACTTGCTCGGTCACGCTCACGGCCACGGTGGCTGCCAGCTACAACATCACGGCCAGCCTGGGGGGCAACGCGGTGGGGGGAACCAATCCGCTCACGGCGCTGTTCGTGCCGGGACCGGTGTCTGCCGCCAGTTCAACCCTGGCCATCGACGCCGGCCCCAAGACGGCCAACGGCAGCGACGCCTACACCCTGAGCGTGAGCGCCCGCGATGCCCAGGGCAACCTGGTGAGCACGGGTAGCCAGACCTTCAGTTTCAGCGTGACCGGCAGCGGGGCCAGCCTGAGTGCCAGCAGTTGCAGCAGCAGTGGCGGCCAGTGCAGTGTCACGCTTCGTGCCACCGTGGCGGGCAGCTACAGCGTCACGGCGAGTCTGGCGGGCACGTCGCTGGGCCTTGGCAACCCGGCACAGGCGGTGTTTGTGGCCGGTCCCGCCACGCCAGGCAGCTCGCGCATCAGCATCACCCCGGATGGCCCCAAAGCCGCCAACGGACTCGATTCCTATGGCATCACGGTCAGTGCCCTGGATGCCCAGGGCAACCTGGTGACGGGCACGGCCAGTACCTTCACCTTCAGCAATCCGGGCCCTGGTGCGGCACTCAGTGCCAGCAGTTGCAGCACCTTGTCGGGCAGTTGCCAGATCCAGATCACGGCCACCGTGGCCGGCGCCTACCTGGTGGGGGCCAGCCTGGGGGGCACGCCGGTGGACGGCGGGCATCAGGTGAGTGCCAGCTTCCAGGCGGGTGCCGTGACAGCGGGGGTTTCCAAGGCCTTGATCAGCGCTGGGCCCAAGATTGCCAATGGGCTGGACGCCTACACCGTGAGCGCCGAAGCCTATGACGCGCTGGGCAACCGGGTCACGCTGAACCCCGTCAGTTTCACCTTTGCGTTGGAGGGGGCACCCAACGCCGCCACCCTGGGCGCGGCCAGTTGCGTGACCCCCACCACCGGAGCAGACGCGGGTCGCTGTGGGGTGAGCCTGGTCGCCACCCGTGCCGATGCCTACCTGGTGCATGTGCGGCTGGACGGCGAGGGCCTGGGCAACCCGGTGGCACACAGCCCGGTCACGGCGGTGTTTGTGGCCGACAGCCCCAGCGCCGGGGCGTCCCGGGTCAGCCTCAGTGCGGGGCCCAAAACCGCCAACGGCAGTGACGCCTACACCCTCACCGCCACCGCCTACGACAGCCAGGGCAACCTGAACAGCGCCAGTACCACCGTTTTCAATTTCGGTGCCCCGGGGGCGGGGGCCAGCCTGAGTGCCAGCAGTTGCAGCACCACGGCGGGCGTGTGCTCGGTCACGTTGACGGCCACGGTGGCGGGCAGCTATGCCGTCACGACCAGCACCGGCGGGGTGCCGGTGGGCGGCAGCAACCCGGTCACCGGGGTGTTTGTGGCGGGACTGCCCACGGCGGCCCAATCACGGGTGGCCATCACCACCGGCCCCAAGCTGGCCAATGGGGTGGACAGCTACACACTCACGGCCACGGCCTACGATGCCCAGGGCAATCTGAACACGGGCAATGCCACCGTCTTCAATTTCAGTGCGCCTGCGGTCGGAGGCAACCTCAGTGCCAGCAGTTGCAGCACGGTGGCCGGGGCGTGCTCGGTCACGCTGACGGCCACCGTGGCGGGCAGCTATGCCATCACGGCCAGCACGGGCGGCAGTCCTTTGGGCGGTAGCAACCCCGTCAGCGCGGTGTTCGTGGCCGGTTCACCCACCGCCGGGGGCTCTCGGGTGGTGATCAGCGCCGGCCCCAAGACGGCCAACGGCACCGATGCCTACACGATCACGGCCAGCGCCTACGACGCCCAGGGCAACCTGAACACGGCCAGTGTCAGCAGCTTCAGTTTCAGTGCCCCAGGCGCGGGGGCCAGCCTGAGCGCCAGCACTTGCAGCACCACGGCGGGCGTGTGCTCGGTCACGCTGACGGCGACAGTGGCCGGCAGCTACGCGATCACGGCCAGCCTGGGTGGCACGGCGGTGGGCGGTAGCAACCCGGTCACCGGGGTGTTCGTGGCGGGGTTGCCCACGGCGGCCCAATCACGGGTGGCCATCAGCGCGGGGCCCAAGCTGGCCAATGGGGTGGATGCCTACACGATCATGGCCACGGCCTATGATGCCCAGGGCAACCTGAGCAGCTTCAACAGCACCACTTTCAGCTTCAGCGCGCCGGGCACGGGGGCCGGCTTGAGTGCTGCCGATTGTGTGACTGCGCTCACAGGCCCTGGTGCGGGCACCTGCTCGGTCACGCTGAGCGCCACCGTGGCCGGCAGCTATGCGGTGAGTGCTGACCTGGCGGGCCAGGCCCTGGGCGGGAGCAACCCGGTCACGGGTGTGTTTGTGGCTGGCGCGGCCACGGCAGGCAGTTCGAAGGTGGCGATCAGCGCGGGCCCCAAGACGGCCAACGGCACGGATGCGTACACGATCACGGCCAGTGCCTACGACAGCCAGGGAAACTTGAACAATGCCAGTACCACCGTTTTCACTTTCAGTGCCCCAGGCGCGGGGGCGAGCCTGAGTGCCAGCAGCTGCAGCACCACGGCGGGTGTGTGCTCGGTCACGCTGACGGCCACGGTGGCCGGCAGCTATGCCGTCACGGCCAGCACCGGCGGGGTGCCGGTGGGTGGCAGCAACCCGGTCACCGGGGTGTTTGTGGCGGGGCTGCCCACGGCGGCCCAATCACGGGTGGCCATCACCACCGGCCCTAAGCTGGCCAATGGGGTGGACAGTTACACGATCACGGCCAGTGCCTACGACCCCCAGGACAACCTGAGCAGCTTCAACGGCACCACCTTCAGCTTCAGTGTGCCGGGCACAGGCGCCGCCTTGAGCGCTGCCGATTGCGTGACCGCGCTCACAGGCCCTGGTGCGGGCAACTGCTCGGTCACGTTGACGGCGACGGTGGCGGGCAGCTACGCCATCACAGCCAAGCTGGGTGGCACGGCGCTGGGGGGCAGCAACCCGGTCACGGGCGTGTTTGTGGCGGGCACGGCCACGGCGGGTAGTTCGAAGGTGGCGATCAGCGCAGGCCCCAAGACGGCCAATGGCAGCGATGCCTACACGATCACAGCCAGCGCCTACGACGCCCAGGGCAACCTGAACACCAGCAGTGTCAGCAGCTTCAGTTTCAGCGCGCCAGGCGCGGGGGCCAGCCTGAGCGCCAGCAGCTGCAGCACCACGGCGGGTGTGTGCTCGGTCACGCTGACGGCCACGGTGGCCGGCAGCCATGCCGTCACGGCCAGCACCGGCGGGGTGCCGGTGGGCGGCAGCAACCCGGTCACCGGGGTGTTTGTGGCGGGGTTGCCCACGGCGGCCCAATCCCGGGTGGCCATCACCACCGGCCCCAAGCTGGCCAACGGGGTGGACAGTTACACGCTCACGGCCACGGCCTACGACGCCCAGGGCAATCTGAGCAGCTTCAACGGCACCACCTTCAGCTTCAGCGTGCCGGGTTCAGGGGCCGCCTTGAGCGCTGCCGATTGCGTGACGGTGCTCACAGGCCCGGGCGCGGGCAGCTGCTCGGTCACGTTGAGCGCCACCGTGGCTGGCCGCTATGCGGTGAGTGCTGACCTGGCGGGCCAGGCCTTGGGCGGGAGCAACCCGGTCACGGGTGTGTTTGTGGCCGGCGCGGCCACGGCAGGCAGTTCGAAGGTGGCGATCAGCGCAGGCCCCAAGACCGCCAATGGCACGGATGGCTACACGATCACGGCCAGCGCTTACGACAGCCAGGGCAACCTGAACACGGCCAGTGTCAGCAGCTTCAGTTTCAGTGCCCCAGGCGCGGGGGCCAGCCTGAGCGCCAGCACTTGCAGCACCACGGCGGGCGTGTGTTCGGTCACGCTGACGGCCACGGTGGCCGGCAGCTACAGCGTGACGGCCACGGTGGGGGGGGCTTGGGTCGGTGGGACGAATCCGGTGATTGGGGTGTTTGTGGCCGGGGCCGTGACGGCGGGCTCGGCACGCGTGAGCCTCAACGCGGGGCCCAAGGCCGCCAATGGGGTGGATGCCTACACGCTGACGGCCAGCGCCCTGGACGCGCAGGGCAATCTGAACAGCAGCAGTGCGATCAGCTTCAATTTCAGTGACCCCGGCCCCGGGGGCAGCCTGAGTGCGAGCAGTTGCAACACCGTGCTCACTGGCGCCACAGCGGGCACTTGCACGGTGAGCTTGACGGCCACGGTGGCGGGCAGCTACAGCGTGACGGCCACCGTGGGTGGCATCAACGTGGGCGGCAGCAACCCGGTGACCGGGGTGTTTGTGGCGTCAGGCATGGATGCAGGTCAATCGCGGGTGAGCATCACCCTGACCGGTGTGAGCAAACTGGCCAATGGTGTGGATTCGTACACCATCACGGCCAGCGCCTATGACAGCCAGGGCAACCTGAACACCTGGCAGCCGCAGACTTTTGCGTTCAATTGGCGCGAAGGGGGCGTGACGCGCGTCTTGAACAACCGGGCCTTGAAGCAGGCCGTGGGCGCCCGGTCGGCCAACCAATGGACGGCCCTGAGTGCGGCGACCTGCACCACCGCCACCAGCGGCGCCCAGGCCGGCAGCTGCTCGGTTACGCTGAGCTCGACCCTGGCGGGGTGGTTCACGGTGCTCAGTCAGATCGGCGGCGTGGCGGTGGGCAATCCTTCGGGAGGGCAGGTGGCGGCTCAGTTTTTGGTGGGCCCGGCGGTGGCGGCCAACTCGCTGATCACCATCAGCCCAGGCAGCAAACAGGCCGATGGGGTGGACACGCACACCGTGACCATCACGGCACGGGACGCCTTTGACAACGTGCAGGCGGAGGTGTCGACCCTGTTCACCTTCAGCCCGCCGGCGGTAGGGGCCACCCTGAGCGCCAGCAGTTGCAGCACGATGACCACGGGGGCCGATGCGGGCAGTTGCTCTGTGACGCTGAAGGCCACGACACCAGGCACCTATGCCGTGGCGGGCAGCACGGGGGGGCAGCCCGCGGGCAGCCCGGTGCAAGGGCAGTTTGTTGCGCCTACGGCCGGGGCGGTGACTGCGGTGCCCACCTTGAGCGAGTGGGCCTGTGTGGGCTTGGTGCTGGGCCTGGGCTTGCTGGGGGTGGCTTCAGGGGGCCTCAATCGTCGGTCGGGTCGCCGGCCAGCCAGACCTGGTTGCGTCCCTTGTTCTTGGCCAGGTACATGGCTTGGTCGGCGCGGCGGATGAGGTACTGGGGGTCGGGGTGCTGGTCGTAGAGTGCCACCCCGATGCTCACGGTAAGTCCGATGTGGCGCCCCTGGCCGATCAGGAATTCGGTGTCGGCAAAGCGTTGGCGCAGGTTCTCGGCAATGCGCAGACTGGCTTCGGCGTCCACCTCCACCAGCATCACCAGCATTTCCTCGCCGCCGTAGCGGAACACGAAATCGCCGTTGCGCACCCCATTGAGCAGCAGCGCTGCTGCCTGTTGCAGCACCAGGTCGCCCGCATCGTGTCCATGTTCGTCGTTGACCCGCTTGAAGTGGTCCACATCGACCAGCAAGAGGGCAAAGCGCTTGCCCTGGCTGTTGGACAGCGCGATTTCGCGGCTCAGCACGGAGGGCAGAAAGCGCCGGTTCAGCAAGCGGGTCAGCGTGTCGCGCCCGTTCTCCACCTCCAGTTGGTGCTCAAACAGGCCCGACAGGAAATATTTCAGGTTGTCCAGCTCCTGTTGCAACTCCAGTACCAGTCCGGCGGCATGGTGCGCTGAGTGATCGGCCCCGGCCAGCCGGGGCAGTACGGTGGCGTCGATGCGCTCGATGCTGTCCCGGATCTGCTCCATCTCGGGTGCTCCCTCGAACAGGGTGGCCGCCTTGTGATGGAACCACAGCCCGAACTCCGAAACGCCCAGACGCGGCAGCACGCTGGGCCTGGGAACACGGTGCAGGGAGAACATCAGCTCTTGCCCCCACTCGAGCAAGACGGAGCGCTGCTTTTCGCGCTCGACAGACATGTTCTGGCCCAGTGAGAACAGGCGATAGGCCTCGTCGTTGCGGGCCCCGCGCTGAGAATTGCGCAAAAAGGCTTCGGTCATCAGCTCCAGTGCCATGTCAAGCAGTTCGCTGACATAGGCCACGGCCTGGCGGTGCAAGGGGTCGTCCTGGCGGCAAGCCGCATCCAGCCGCTCAAACAGGGCGCGCTTGAGCACCCGCGCGCCACGCGCCACCAGATGGATGGGCAACTGGATGCGTGCATGCACTTCGCCCACATGGCGCTGCAGCGCCACGATGGCGGCCGGGTCGCTCATGGGATGGGCCAGTACCTCGCAAATCCAGCGTTCCATCGAGGCCTGCAGGCGTTGGTGCACGATGTCGTGGTTCAGGAACCGGGCGGCCTGGGGATGCCCCTGCATGCTGTCGTAGAAGTGCTGCGCCAGCTCAACGCAATGCGCCTGCGCCAAACTGGCGACCAGGTCGCGGCAGGCCATGGGCGCCGTTTGCACGGCCTTCGCCCATTCCTGCTCGGGAAGGTCGTTTGTGGGGCTGGAGTGAGCTTGCATGGGTGACGAGAACCGACGGCCATAGGGGCACGATTGGTTTCTTATCTGCTTGGTTTGTAACGGCATGCAAGTATAAGCAGGTGCTCCGGGCCTGCTGTCAGGGGATTTATGCTGCACTGCGGCGATAATTTCGAGCTGCACTGAAAGGGAAATTCGTGGATATCGTTTTGCTGGCCAAGGCGGCCATCATGGGGGTGGTGGAGGGGTTGACCGAGTTCCTGCCGATCTCGTCGACTGGCCACCTGATCCTGGCCGGAGCCCTGCTGGGCATGGATGACGACAAGGCCAAGGTGTTTGATATCGCAATCCAGACCGGCGCCATCTTCGCGGTGGTGATGGTGTACTGGCAAAAGATCCGCGACACCGTTGCGGCCCTGCCGGTGTCCATGCGGGCCCGTTTGTTCGCCTTCAATGTGCTGGTGGGCTTTTTACCGGCCGTGGTGCTGGGGCTGCTGTTCGGCAAATTCATCAAGGCCCACCTGTTCACGCCTGAGGTGGTGGCCAGTACCTTCATCCTGGGGGGGCTGGTGATCCTGTGGGCCGAGCGGCGTCCCCAAAGCGATGCCCATGTGCAGAACGTTGACAGCATGACGGCCATCGATGCCCTCAAGGTCGGCTTGGTGCAATGCCTGGCCATGGTGCCGGGCACCAGCCGAAGCGGTGCCACCATCATCGGCGGCATGCTGTTGGGCCTGAGCCGCAAGGCCGCGACCGATTTTTCGTTTTTCCTGGCCATCCCGACGCTGATCGGGGCTGGGGTCTACAGCCTGTACAAAGAGCGGGCGCTGCTGTCGATGGCCGATCTGCCCCTGTTCGGCGTGGGCCTGCTGTTCTCGTTTGTCAGCGCCTGGCTGTGCGTGCGCTGGTTGCTGCGCTACATCAGCACCCACAGCTTTGTGGTCTTTGCCTGGTACCGCATCGCCTTCGGCATCGTGGTGCTGGCCACCGCCTGGAGCGGTCTGGTGCATTGGGCGGCGTGAATGTAGGCCCCCACGGTCGTGCACTTCGTGTCACTCCCTGCCCCCCGAGGGGGCCGCAGGCCGCCTTGGGGCGGCCCGGCGCCGGCCTGACCGCTTCGTTGCAGGCCGGCTGAAGCGGGGAGGAGGGCCAGCCCGCCGTCGGGCGGCGGCGCCTCGGGCAGAGCTTCCTGGGCGTGCACTTTAGGCACAGGGTGTCAATAACCCGCTTCCTTTTGATGGCGAACGGCGAGCAAGGTGACTCTTTCCGGTCCCAGGTGATATCGGACCAGGTAGCCGCTGCTGCCAAAGTCAATGACCAACTCTCGGAACGGTGCTGGCATGCCCTCAATGGGGCGGCCAACACCAGGGTGTTTGATCAGCAGCCGCACGCTCTGGCGGATTTTTTGCACCGCTCGGTTGGCAGCATCCGTGTTTTTGGGGCGGAGGAACTGGTGGAGTCGTCGCACGTCACTCAGTGCGGTCTCCGACCAGATCAGGTCCGGCATGCTGGTGGATCGACGTCATGGCCTGCCTCAAGCTGGGCTAACCAGGCGTCTGCTTCAGCGGCGGTGAGGTGCCGCCCTGTGCGGCAATGATCTTCCCAGGCGGTCAGGGTGTCTTGTCGGAAGGCTTCGCGCCGTTCCTCGCGATCCACGTACTGGATGATGGCATCGTGCACCAGGCCCTGAGGGCTGAGGTGGCGCACTTCGGCCAGGCGCTCCAGGCGGGTTCGGATGTTCTCGTCGATCTGGATCGACACGGCGCGAACCGTCTCAACAGTCATGGCAGCCTCCATCAAAGCAGCACAAAGCAAGACATTACCATGCCGATCGAGGCCATCGAAAGATCGGCTTTTCGCCATCGATCAGACGCTGAGATAGCGTTGATCGGTGGTCAGGCCTTGGCGGTTTCGAGGTTGCGCAGGCTGGCCTCGATGGCGGCGGCGGTGGCCAGGGGCTTTTCCATGGGGAAGAGGTGGCTGCCGTCGAGCATCATGATGCGGCCTTTGACCACTTTTTCAGTCATGGTCATGCCCACTTGCTGCATCTCTTGTGAGGCCAGGCCGCCGATGAAGGCCGCCGGGCAGCGCAAGGGGTGGCGGGTCAACAAGCCGTCGAGGTTGTGCGGCAGGGTGTTGTAGATGGCGGTTTCCACGTCGCGGTCGAAGCACAGCACGCGGCGCAGGCCTTGCGGGCCGTCTTCGTCGCGGGTGCCGTGGGTGATGTAGTCCTCAAGCACCTGCGGGTCCCAACGCGCGAAGGCCTTCTTGTGCTGGAAGTGGGCCAGGGCTTCTTCGGCGCTGGCCCAGGCGTTGCGTCGGCGCCGGCTGATCTTGCCGGGCGACACAGAGCCAACCAACTGGGTCTGCTTGATCACGCCCAGTGCATTGGCGCGCCAGCCGCCCAGCAGCGGTGAGTCGATCAGCAGCACGCCCTTGACACCGTGTCCCCCCAGTTTGGGGTGCCTGGCCGCGGCCATCACACTCAGAAAACCGCCCAGCGAGTGGCCCACCAGAAAGGCGGGTTCGCCGGCCTTGGTGATCTCGCGCTCGGCAAAGTCGGCCAACTGCTGCACCAACTGCGGCCAGTTGCTGGTGACGGGGTAGCGCTCGTCGTGTCCGAACTGTTCCAAGGCCTTGACCTTGAAGCCGCGTTGTCGCAACTGCTTGAACAAGACCTGGTAGGTGCTCGCCGGAAAGCTGTTGGCGTGGGAGAAGATGATCAATGACATGGATGCCGTGGTGCCCAGAAGGGCCGCTTCAGATCAGCTTTTCCTGCGGGGTGGCGATCTTGTGCAGCGGCTTGCTGCGCGGGCTGTGCACCATCAGCGGCACCTCGGTCTGGCCATCACCCCACATCGGGTCTTCGATGCTGTCGAACACCTCACGCAGCTTCTGGCCCCAACTGCCATGGACCATGCGGAAGTAGGGGTTGTTCTCGTCGATGCAGATGACCTTGTCGGTCTTGAACTGGTGGGCGTCGTACACCACCAGGTCCAGCGGCAGGCCCACCGACAGATTGGACTTGAGGGTCGAATCCATCGACACCAGGGCGCATTTGGCCGCCTCGTCCAGCGGTGTGGTCGGGGTGATGACGCGGTCGAGCACAGGCTTGCCGTACTTGGATTCGCCAATCTGGAAGTAGGGGGTTTCGGGGGTGGCTTCGATGAAGTTGCCGGCCGAATAGACCTGGAACAGGCGCATGCCTTCGCCCTTGATCTGGCCGCCGAAGATCATCGACACGTTGAACTCGACACCGGCCTGGCGCAGCGAGGCGGCATCGCGCTCATACACCCGGCGCACGGCCGAACCCAGCACGCGGCAGGCGTCGAACATGCTCTTGGCGTTCCAGATGGTGATGGGCTCACCGCCTTCATGGTCCTTGAGCTGCTCGACCTGCAGGATCTCGCGGATGGACTGCGAAATGCTCAGGTTGCCGGCCGACAGCAGCACCATGAAGCGATCGTCCGGCTTTTCATAGACGATCATCTTGCGGAAGGTGCTGATCTGGTCGAGACCGGCGTTGGTGCGCGAATCGGACAGGAACACCAGGCCCGCATTGAGTTTGATGGCGACGCAATAAGTCATTGGGAAGACGCTAGTTTTTTCAGGGAGTAGATCAGGTCCAGCGCCTCGCGCGGACTGAGGGTGTCGGGGTCGATCTCGGAAAACCTTGATTCTAAGGCGCTGGGTGCTATGGATTCAGTAGCTGGTGGCGGTGCAAACAGGTCGACCTGGGCCTGCGATTCGCTGGCCCGGAGCTCCAGTGCCTCCAGGGCATGGCGCGCATGGTGCAGCACGGCCACGGGCATGCCTGCCAGACGGGCCACCTGGATGCCGTAGCTGCGGCTGGCCGGGCCGTTCTGGATCTCATGCAGAAACACGATGTCCGAGCCCGACTCGGTGGCGCTCACGTGCACGTTCACGGCCTGGTGGTGTTTGGCCGGGAATTCCGTCAGCTCGAAATAGTGGGTGGCAAACAGCGTGAAGGCCTGCGTGCGGTCGTGCAGCTGCGTGGCAATGCCCGAGGCCAGTGCCAGGCCGTCGAAAGTCGAGGTGCCGCGGCCGATCTCGTCCATCAGCACCAGGCTGTGGGGCGTGGCGCTGTGCAGAATCTGGGCGGCTTCGGTCATCTCCAGCATGAAGGTCGATTGGGCGTTGGCCAGGTCGTCAGCAGCACCGATCCGGGTGTGGATCGCGTCGATGGGCCCGAGGCGGCAGGCCTCGGCCGGCACATGGCTGCCCATGCTGGCCAGAAGCACGATCAATGCCACCTGGCGCATGTAGGTCGATTTACCGCCCATGTTGGGGCCGGTGATGATCTGCATGCGCTGACGCAGGCCCAGCCGGGTGTCGTTGGCAATGAAGCTGCCGCCCGAGGTCTCGGCCAGCCGGGCCTCGACCACCGGGTGGCGGCCGCGGGTGATGTCGATGCAGGGCTCTTTGGCAAACACCGGGGCGTTCCAGCCCAAGGTCAGGGCGCGTTCGGTCAGGGTGCACAGCACATCCAGCGTGGCCATGGCGCGCGCCACCCGGCTCAGCGCCGGCACGTGGGCCTGCAAGGCGTCCAGCACCTGCTCGTAAAGCCATTTCTCGCGCGCCAAGGCCCGCTCTTGGGCCGACAGGGCCTTGTCCTCGAAGGTTTTCAGCTCGGGGGTGATGAAGCGCTCGGCGTTTTTCAAGGTCTGACGCCGGCGGTAGTCGGCCGGCACCTTGTCGAGCTGGCCCTGGGTGACTTCGATGTAGAAACCGTGCACTTTGTTGTATTGCACGCGCAGGTTGGCGATGCCGGTGCGTTCACGCTCGCGCACCTCCAGTTCGACCAGAAAGCTGTCGGCATGGTCCTGGATGTGGCGCAGCTCGTCGAGTTCGGCGTCAAAGCCTTCGGCGATCACGCCGCCGTCGCGCACCAGGGCCGCGGGCTCGGGCTGGATGGCGCGTTGCAGCAGCGCGGCGCATTCGGGCGGGGCCTGCAGCTCGGTGGCCACCTGGGCCAGGGTGCCGTCGGGCCATTGGCCGATGCGGGTCAGGCCCTCGGCCTTGATCAGCGAGACCTGCAGGGCCACCAGCTCACGCGGGCGCACCTGACGCAAGGCAATGCGCGCGGTGATGCGTTCCACATCGCTGCTGCCCTTGAGCTGGGCGCGCAGCGCGTGCCAGGGGCCGGCACCGTTGCTGCCCTTGAGCACGGCAATCGCGTCCAGGCGGGCCTGGGCGATGCTGCGGTCGCGCGGGGGCTCCAGCAGCCAGGTCTTGAGCAGGCGACTGCCCATGCCGGTCATGCAGGTGTCCAGCAGCGAGTAGACGGTGGGCGAATCCTCCCCGCGCAGGGTCTTGACCAACTCCAGATTGCGCCGGGTGGTCACCGGCAGCTCGATCAGTTCGCCGCTGCGCTGAACACGCAGTGCGCGCAGGTGGGGCAGGGACCGGCCCTGGGTGTGCTCGGCGTAATTCAGCAGGGCGGCGGCGGCGGCATGGGCCTGGGGCAGGTCTTCGGCGTGCCAGGTGCTGAGGCTGGCCACTTGCAGCTGCTCCAGCAGCTTGCGCTGGCCCAGGGCGGCGTCAAACTGCCATTCGGGGCGCTGGCTCATCGGCAGGCCGGCGGTGGCCCGGGCCTGGCGCAGGCTTTGCTCGAAGCTCGGGGTCACATCGGCACTGAAAATCAGTTCGCTGGGCGCGATGTGCGCCAGCCAGGCCTCCAGTTCGTCACTGGCGCATTCGGCCAGGTGGATGTCGTCTTGCGTGACGCTGAGCCAGGCCAGGCCGCAGCGGTTGCGCGGGCCCTGGTGCACCGACAGCAGCACGGCATCGGCCTTGTCGCCCAGCAGTTCGGCATCGGTCAGCGTGCCGGGGGTGACCACGCGCACCACTTTGCGCTCGACCGGCCCCTTGGCGGTGGCCACATCGCCCACCTGCTCGCAGATGGCCACCGACTCACCATGGCGGATCAGGCGCGCGAGGTAGTTCTCCATCGAATGGAAGGGCACACCGGCCATGACCACGGGCTGGCCGGCCGATTGGCCGCGCCGGGTCAGGGTGATGTCGAGCAGGCGTGCCGCTTTTTCGGCGTCGTCATAGAACAGCTCATAGAAGTCGCCCATGCGGTAGAACAGCAGCGTGTCCGGGTGGTTCGCCTTGAGGGCGAAGTACTGCTGCATCATGGGGGTGTGCGCTGAGTAGTCTAATTTTTCCATTTAAATCAACTACTTAGCGATCAGGCTTGCAGTTCTTGGGGTAATTTTGGTGTAATTTGAGTCATGTTTTGCATGCCCTCCCAGATGCGCTCAAGTTCTCTGGAAGACTCCGTATCAATCCAGCGGCCGTAGACTGTGACGAGCATGGAATAGTCCATGTGGCCCATCTGGTTGGCGATGAAGGCAAGGTTGCCCCGTGCTGTGAGGTTCCAGCAGGCGAAGGTGTGCCGGGTCTGGTAGGGCGGACGGGGACGGATCTTGGCGCGCCGGACCATGTTGATCCACTTGGTGTTCCAGGCGCTGGGAACGAAGTAGTCGTTGACGACTGCCTTGCGCGCCTGCGTCTTTGGAGACAACAGCACGCGCACGTGGTCGATGCGCGATTCATGGCGGTTCAGCCACACAGTCAGATCGGCCGCTTCGCGCTGCTCGGCATCGGCGACCAGCACCTTCAAGGCATCGCGCGCCGGTGGCTGCAACAGCACGGTGCGCTCCTTCTTTGTCTTGGGCACCTTGAACGTCACCGATTGCGTTATCGAGCGGCGCACGGTGATCTTGCTGAAGTCCGGCGCTACGTCTTCCATCGCCAGGGCGAGCAGTTCGCCCGGCCGCAGTCCGGCGTAGATGGCCACCGTCACCGCGGCCTTATCGATCGGATGCAGGCAACCCTTCTCGATCAGCGCCAGGTATTCCTCGTAAGTCAGAGGGTCGGGATCCTTGATGCTCTTTGTGAAGCGTGTGCAATGCTTGCCGAGTTCACCGCAATAGTGGTTGTTCTCGCACCAGTAGAGGAAGCCGGAGAAGGTCGCCAGATAGTGATTCACTGTAGAAACGGCACGCGTTGCGATCAGGTCCACGCGCAGTTTCTGGATATCCTCGGGCAACAATGAATCTACCAGGCGATTGCGACCGAGCGTGTCTACGCAGACGTCGAGCGCGACCTCGTAGCGCGATTGTGTCTCCGGGGTGATGTCCACTGCCTTGAGGGGCTTGTACCGGTCGCACAGCTCGCCCACGCGCTTACCGGGCGCCGTGCTTGCGGCCGAGCGTGCGTGAGGGAAGAAGTCAGCTTCGTTGTAGCTGCCGTTCCTCAGCGCGAAAAGAGCTGCGCTGCGCAGGCTGACGGCGTGCTTGATGTTATTACGGGTCGGCTCCAGCCGAAGCGTGTGACTGTGGCGGGCGCGCTTGAACATGAAGAAGACGCGGATCGAATTTCCGCGTACCTCGACGCCGGGGTACTCCGTGTTTGTTGCCGCTGCTCTCACCATCTGCTTACCTCACTATTCAGTTCTCCGCTTTGCCATCGAGTGGCCACTGGCCGGTCTTGAGCATGAACAGCTCGAACAATCCGGGGGGCATAGCTCGATCGCCGGCCTCCCATTGCTGCCACCCACGTAGCGATGCCTGCACCAGGTGGGCAGCCTCGGTTTGCGTGAGTCCCATGACAAGGCGGGCTTTGCGAATGGCGTCGGGTTTGGGGCTGTGAGGTTTCGGGTCGTTCATGCGCCGGCAGCGAAGCCCGATCCGCTGGCGCGGCCGGGAGGTACTACAACAGAAAATTATACGCTCATTGAGCGCATGGATTTTTCTCTTTGGCTCGACATTGCGCCCCCGTTTCCGACGGGGCTCAAAAGGCTTTGGCGAGGGCATCGCTTTCGACCCAGCGCTCAAATTCGCGGAGATTCACGAAGATTCGACCGTCCGGCGCCCTGCGCCAGACGCGCCCTTCGATCCAGGTGCCGCCCTTGATCTTGTGCCGCACGGCGTTTTCGCTGTAGCCCGTGATCTCAGCGAAACGCTTGATGAGTACCCATTGGCCGGCATAGCCCATGACGATGACCTCCGCTCAAGAAGGCCATCGAAGCAGGGAAGGGTGGCGGCCTTGTCTGAGGCAAATTGTCCGAGGTGGCGCACCCAGGCAAAACCCACGTAGGCGTGTATGAGCGCGGAAGGGCGTGGGAGGACAGCGAATTACTCAAGGCTACCGGCTTTGGGTGACGCGAGTCCAACTGCTTCATGCGCCTAGCGACTGATGCACCGTATGGGGCATACCTTTCGATTCGTTTGTCGAACGCTCTTCGGACTTGTTGCAGAATGCTTATTCAATCTGACAATCGGCGGTTTCGGAGGGGAAACAATGGCGAGACGGCGCAAATCCAGCACGGCCAAGGACCTCATGGATCTGGTGGCCTTGCTGCCCTGGTGGGCGGGCGCGGTGTTGGCGCTCGCCAGCTACTGGGTGCTGCATGCCATTGCCACGCGTCCACTGCCTGCGGCGCAGTCCGCTCAGCAGGTCAGAGGGTGGGACAGCCAGTTCTGCTATCTCAAAACTTCGACTGCTTCACACTGCAGCACAATTTAAATATGCCAACGCTCCGGGTAAATGGTCGTGACGCAGGACCTCACAAGGCCACGGTTAATCCAAGTTTGGGCGCACGGACGGTGTTGACAAACAGCCACTGGGAGTACGTTGCACTTTGGCTTCGCCGCGAGCGCAAGACTGACGCGCTCTTCTACTGGCAGCAGGCGCAGGTGTTCGCGAAAGCGGCGGAAGGCATGCCGGTCGCATCTGCGCCACTGCTCTTCTACTACTCTTTCATGAATGCCACTAAGGCGCTCTTGGCGGCTAAATCAGTCGCATTTGACGAACACCACGGGGTTCGTGCGCACAACATGCGAGCGGCCTCAAGCAAAATCGCACTATCCAATGAGGGCGTTCGGATCATGCAACGGGGCGTTGCCCCTGCGCTCTCGCAATACCTACAGGAAAGCGAAGCAAGCGACAGGCATAGTCTGGAAGATCTGCTATTCAACCTTCCATGCATTCACCGAACGTTCTGCTTGACGTATAAGAACCAGAAGGATCTTTTCATCCCCTTGACAGATTGCCGGATTGAATTTGACCCTGCAAGCAATTCGTCATTCTTCTCTGCGAAGCTGTCCAAGGACTTCGCGGGTGCCTCGTTCATACGGAGGCTGCCACCTTCGCTTGTCGCGGATCCCGTTGCTGCGGATGGCAGAACAATTCGATCCGTCGCGACGGCCCCGATTGCGCAGCCGGTGGCAGAAACGGCCGCCGAGTTGGGGGCTCTCGGCGCATTGTTGCGAACGCTTCGACCAGATCTGAACTACATCGCCGGTGCTCAGACACTCTGGTACGCAAAGGGGTCCGTCGCAGGTCCATCCCGGCTCAAGAGATCGCCACTGACCTGCACATTGTTGGCCATGCACCGGTTGAGCGAGATCTGCCGCTATCGGCCGATGGAACTCGCATCATTTATGAATGGCCAAAAGAACTGGCTCTTAACGGAGTTCATTCGCATGTCCCCGCCACAGTTTTTAGATGAAATGGCCGCCGAGCTCACTGGTCAGCAATTCATGGTCCCCAATGTTCGACCGGCAACCTGATCTGAACTTCGACATGAAAATCTATATCGCCTGCGGACTGACACACGTACCAAGAGAGGACTTCAGCGCCTACGTTGAACTCATAGAGGGGCTGGCTGAGCGACTTGCGTTTCGAGGCACGTTTGAAGTTAAGTACGCTCTCCGAAACAGCGATCCCCAGCTCGCTGAAAAGCCGTTCGCAGATCGAGCGCGTTTGTGCTACTTGTGGGACAAGGAGATGGTCGAGTGGGCGGACGTTGTTGTTGCCGAAGCAAGCTATCCCTCCACCGGTCTTGGTATTGAACTGCAGATTGCAAGCTCTCGAGCAATCCCCATCGTGCTTGCTTTCAAATTGGATGAAAGCCATCGAGCCAAACCGGTTCAGTACAGAACACCAGACCATCACATCCACAATCTTCAACTTGGCGAAGGTTATGTGTCGCTAATGGCTCTTGGCCTGCCTAGCCTGTTTAAGGTCTTGCCATATCAGAATGCAGAAGGTGCCTTCACGACGGTCGCAGATGCAATTCGCACATTGGCTCTACCGACGCAAGTCGGTGAAGCGTAGTGTCAGCGTCCACGATGCTTGGGTTCAGTTCGGCGGTGCGCCGCAGCTTTAGCGCACTTAGCGATGCAGTTCGTGCGCCAAGTCGCGCATATGTCTCTCTCCCTGCAAGGCCTACAGTCCCCATTCGGGATGACGTCTGCGGTGCTGCACTTGCCGATCAACTCCCGGGTTACACCTGAAGCCAAATCCCGTAACACAGAGCAAAACCTTCCTGCCTTAATTCCATGCGCCCGTGATGGTTGCGTACTGCAGGATCCGGCCGCGCTGAGGCTGACGTAGGCAGTAGCCCAAGGCCGCGTCATAAAGTGCAACGGCAGGCAGCAAGGCCTGCGTGATGTCGGCCTGTGTGGCCTGTACACCGAACTGGCGTTGGAGGGAAAACTGGCTTTCATCGTTCACTTCGTTCTCGTAGTACAGAACCAGTTGTTCAAACGCCGACGCCTGCTTGGCTTTGTCTACATTCCCGAAGACGCAGGAAGTGAAAAATGTTGCACCGGAGCGGGTCACTAGCCGTTCGACCATATAGCGGTGGTCACGCAAGAGGTTCGCGAAGCAGTCTCGCTCGTGCGCGCCCCAGACATCGAAATCCAGGGCGAGGAAGGGAGCCGTAATGCCCGCTCGGGTCTCGTAGCCACGACACAGGGCCAACGAGACTGCCAAACCGGTGGAATGAGAGCCTTTGGGGTCGGCAGGTATGGGTAGCTGGAGTCCCTGATCTTCATAGTAACTGTTGGGCGGTCGCAGACGGAATTCGACTATCGAAACCATAGGCTGCCTGGCCGACAGAAATTCCTGCGGAGACTCTCGCAAGACCCTGGCCGGCACGATCGGCTTGATGGCTTCCATCAAGTCGTCGGCGATTGGTATGAGGCGTCCGCCGAACTCCGCAACGGCGCCCGGCCAGCGTTGCAGGTCCATGGCGAAGGACTTGGACGGCAGCGTGGTTTCAATTAGTTCGAGAGTTTCTTTGAGCATGGCAAAGGGTGTGAGTCCTCCGGCTAGTCGAAGGGAAGAGAGGACTGCCTTGCATATAAACTGTGCCTCTCTATTGCAACAGCACTTTACATCTATGAACCGTGCCGAACTCGTTGAAATCCTCGCCTCCAAGAATGACCTGCCCAAGACGGCCGCCAATGCCGTGCTCGACACGCTGATCGAGACCGTGCAGACCGCCGTGAAGAAGGGCGACGTGGTGCAGTTGGTCGGCTTCGGTACCTTCAAGTCAGTCAAGCGCGCTGCACGCACCGGCAAGAACCCCGCCACGGGGGCTGCCATCAAGATCCCCGCATCCACTGTGCCAAAGTTCGTGGCCGGCGCTAAGTTCAAGGCCGTGGTGGATCCCAAGGCTGCCAAGCGCAAGGCCGAGAAGGCCGGAAAGTAAATCGCCAGGCCTTACTCCTCAAGCCGTCCGATGGCACTGGCCTTGGGCGGCTTTTTTTGTTGGGGCTGCTACGCTCCACGCCATCCATAGTTCAGGTTGAAACGATGACAGCTTTCTCCGAGGCATTCCGGGCCGAGGTCCTGCGCATGGCGCGCAAGGAGATCAAGGGCGAACTGGGGAGCCTGCGCAAGACCGTCACGGCGCAGCGCTCTGAGATCGCGGCGCTTAAGCGGGACGTCAAAAACCTGGTGTCCCAGGTCAAGGCATTGCACAAAGCGGCAGGGCGGCAGGTCGACAATGGCAAGGCTGTTGCCCAGGACACTGACACTCCGGCGCGCCGTAAGCGCCGCTTCCGGTTCGACGCGCAGGCGTTGGCGGCCAAGCGCGAGCAGTTGGGTATCTCGCAGCAAGCCATGGCGGCGTTGCTGGAAGCATCGACGCTCTCTGTGTACAAGTGGGAGAGTGGGAAGGTGACACCGCGTGCTGCACAACTCGAGCGCATCCGGGTCATGCTGAAGATGGGCAAGCGCGAGGCGTTGGCTAAGCTGCAAGCATGAGACGCACGGCATTTGGATAATCGGCAACGCGCGCGTATTGACCGGATGCGCTCAACTGGAGCTTGATGCGACATCACTTAGGCGTTGGCTGATTTGTTCGACCAGAATCGCCGCTTCGTTTCGGCGGATGGCGTGCTGCGAATGTGGCCTGGAATCGATGATGTTTGCCAATTCACCTGGGCTGACAAATCTGTAGCTGTCTGGTGGTTTGTTGCCCGTCAACTCGGTGATTTCCAGTTTGAGGCTCATCAGTGTCGAGTGACATTGTCGGCAGATCCGAGGTGCCACGGACCAAGCGCCTCTCGCGTTGTTACTGGTCAGGAAGAACACGAGCTTACCTTTGTCGCCTATGTAGACGATCTGCTGTTTGCCGCGTCCGCACACTGGGCATGACCAATCGTCTGCGACTGAGTCCCAGGCCAGCGCGAAGGCTTCTTCCGAGCGCAGCATGGCGAGATAGTTTGGCGGCAAGGGCTGGCCGGGTTTCTGTGTGGTGGTGCGCCATCGTGCGAGATTGCGGTCGGACTTCTTCGGTTGCGGCCCAAGGGCCTTGTAGAGCGCTTCGGTGGACACCCAGTCCTTGATCATGGCGTCACCGATGCGGTTGGCGTAGCCGAGAACAGGGATGGGCTGGGCTCTTCTCTTGTGAGGCTCGTACCAATGGGTGTCCGTGGCTGCGGCACGAGCGACCGCGTTGATCAGTTTCATGCGCAGTTCATAGGCGGGCCGGGCTTCCTCCCATGTGTGTCGGGCTGTTGCCGCATCGACGTAATGCGGCTGATGCTCGCCGCTTTGAATGAACCGGCGAATCTGGCCGATGGAGAATGAGAAGTAGGGCGGAGCGGCGACCAGTTTCTTCGCGTCGGCGTCGGCGTTGTTGCAGTCCTCGCAGACCAGCACCTCTTCGTAGGCGGCAAATGCATGGCCCATCCGCTCGACCAAGCGAAATCCGTTGATCTGCTCGACGTCAGTGCCCGATCGCGCAAAGGCAGCATGAAACGCGGCCTGCAAGGCTTCGCCCATGTGATCGTGATGGATCACCAGCTTGGCCAGGATCTGATGCTTCTTGCCGATCCGAGAGACCTGGAACTTCGAGCGGCCGCAGCACGGGCATGTCCAGTCCTGGGAAGAGCCTATCCAGTGGCTGTTCATCTCGAAGTCGTCTACCCCGTGGTGATCCTTGATCTTCAGGGATGTCGACGACTGAACGCCGTCGAGGCTGGTGATCTCGCCGGTGTTGATGCATTCGACGAGGAGGGCAAGTGCTTCCTCTCGCTGGGCTTGCAGTTGCTCGAGGTCGGAACGTCTTTGCGTGGAACACCATCGCGCGAATTGACTGGATAGAAATAGAAGATCTTCGGCCATCGGTGCTTTTTGTAAGAAGTCCAATTGCAGACATCCTAATGGGGCATCCCGGTGTTCTGTCATCAGGCTCACGGGCAGCACCCCGCGTTTTGTGCTGAATGGCGGCCATCCGGCTGTGATCCCTTGCATCTTTGGCATGCGTGTTCGGCAGTGCTGTCGCGCCCGGGCCCGTCAGGGTTCGGGATTGGCCGCAGCATGTAGCTCGTTGTCCGGTGGCGTGTTCACCGACCGTCAATGCGGCTGAAGCGGAGCATCCCCGCCAGCATCTGGTGTGGGGTTCTCGTTGGTGCCGTGGAAATCCGTGATCGAGAGCGGCTGGGTCAACAGCTCGCCGCTACAGCGTGGGGCGTCGGTGTTTCTTGGGAAGTTGGTCGGCAGAGGGGAATGTCGATCACCTGATGCACAGCGACATCTCCGGGTTACCCCGAGGTCAATGTGTAAGGGGGCTTATATTAATATCAGTGCACTGACACATTGTCAGATCCAACTCTATAAGGACAGGAGACATGTATGCCCCGAACTGAAAGCAATTCTCAAGCGACAAGGAATGTGCTCCGGCGCGACCGGCGACCTTTAATCCACCTCCCTGTTTTGCGGATTGCCATGTTGGCATTGGTGGGAGCCACGCTGCTCTCTGCCTGCGGCGGCGGCAGCAGCGGTGACCGGGGCTGGCTCACATCGTGGGCCGCATCTCACAACCGTCCTGAGGCTCCAGCCAACCTGTCCGACAGCACTGTGCGAATGATTGTGCGGCCGACTGCGACGGGCAGCGCCGTCCGTGTACGCATTGAGAACACTGTGGGCACCACTCCGGTCACGTTCTCGGCTGCCTATGTCGGAGTGGCTGGCCCCGAAGCGACGGTCGATGGGCCGAACGTAAGAATGACCTTCAACGGCAACAGCTCGCTCACGCTGGCGCCAGGCACGCAAGCCTGGAGCGATGCCGTGAATATGCCCGTACAGTCCTTCCAGCGCTTGGCTGTCAGCCTGCATGCCAGTTCGGCAACGGCCGCGAGCGCGCATACGCTGGGTTTGACCAACAATTACATTGCACGGGGCAACTTGGCCGAATCGGGGGGGGGTACAGGCTTTAGCCCCGTGAACCCGGTCTTGGAGGGCACCTCCGTCTCGGCATACCCGGTGTACTGGGTTGGTGCAGTGGACGTTCTGTCCAGCACGCGCAGCACAATCGTCACCTTGGGCGACTCCATCACCGACGGACGGTGCAGCACGACGACCAATGGTGGCGCGTTGGCCGGTGGAGTCGTGGTGCTGGACCAGTATCAGCGCTGGACCGACATCCTGGCCAACCGCCTTGCGGCGCTCCCCGAAGACCAGCGAAAGGCCGTGGCGAACGCGGGCATCTTGGGCAACCGTGTTGTGTTACCCGGCGGTTTCGGGCCGTCGGCGCTGGAGCGCCTTGACCGTGATGTGTTGGCACTTTCCGGCGTGAGTCATGTCATATTTTTTGAAGGTACTAACGACATATTGGGCGGCGCCTCGTCGGCATCGCTGATTGCCGGTTCGCAACAGGTGCTGGATAGACTTCGAGCACGGAGTCTGAAAGTGATTGCGGGAACCATCATTCCGCGCGGTGCCGCAACCGGCGGATTCACGGCGGCGCAGGAGCAGGTGCGGCAAGAGGTGAATGCCTGGATCCGCACGTCCGGACGTTTCGACGGTGTCATTGATTTTGACGCGCTCATGGTCGGCGGAGGGAAGTCTGCGACGGGCGCTGAGATCATCAAGCCGGAGTTCAACTGCGACAATGTGCACCCCAACGCGGCAGGTTACGCCGCAATGGGCAATGCGATAAACCTGGATCTGTTCAAGAATTGAGAGCACTGGACTGGCGTGAGCGTGCCCGTTTCGCAAGCGGGTAGCTCCGCGCAGGTGCGCCGTCTCCAGCTTCATCTGCCATCGTGCGTCACCTTGTCAAATGTGGCGACATCAATAGCGAAGTATCGTGGGTGTCGAGAACTGTGGCGTGAAAACTGGCAACGGGGATTTCAGGCCAAACTCGCTGTCTGGCAACGATACCGTGTAGGCTTGCGAACCGTTCCGCTTTGCGGCCGTCATCGGCGCGGGGCCCGAATTCGCGGCCTGTTCCAACGCCGGCCTGATTGGAGGCACAACCGCCAACGCTGGGTCGAGCAAGACCTCCACCATTGCTGCGACGGCCTGCCTTCGGCGGCAAATGCCGGTGATGAAATGTCCGCGTCCCCGGTTCTGCAGACGGTGGCAGCTAAGCTTCTTCCTTGATCTGTTGGGACACACGGCATTTACTGTGCGCCACCCGTGTGCACCGCGCGGTTTCGCGAAACTCAGAGCGGGCACTCCACCCATGTCATCGCCAGGCACCTTTCAACGCAGTGCGTCTGCGAAGCGACGGAGCATCGCGGCAACCGTCTGAGGGTCGAAGGGCACCGCAGCATCCCGTAGGCGCATCTCCACCTCGAACACTATGCCAGAGGCCGCCTTCTGGGCAGCGCGCCCACTCGCTGTCAGTTCGGTCGTTTGAATCCGCCCGTGCTCGGGGTGTGGTGTCCTCTTGATGAACCCGGCCCGTTCGAGGGAGACCAGAATTCCTTGCATGGTTTGCGGCGTGACAAAGGCGCGCCGCGCAAGCTCGGCGTTCGATGCGCCCGGCTCGACTTCAAGAAAGGTCAGCACCGCATATTGCGGGGTCGTCAACCCGATCTGCTGAAGCGCGGCATCCATGTGCGTTCTCAGCGCTTGTTGCGCCAGCTTCAACGAGAAGCCGATCGTCGCGTATGCATCGCCCAGCTCGTTGCCGGATACTTTGCTTGCCATTATCAGTGTCCTTATATTAATATCAGCACCCTGTCATCTTAACTTTGGTCACTCAAGGAGTCCAGTCATGCCTCATCTCATCGGTCCCGATTTCATTGGTATTCAGATCGAGGACCTCGATGCTGCACGCACCTTCTACACCGAGGTCGTCGGCCTGAAGCCAGCAGCCATGAGCCCGCCCGGTGCGGTTGTATTCGATACGAAGCCGATCCCGTTCGCCGTGCGCAAGCCGATCGACGCACTCAAGAACCTGGATGGTCTGGGCGAGGGCATCGCGCTTTGGTTCGGCTGCGACGACGCCGACGCACTGCACGCCCTTCTCGTGGAGTGCGACGTCCAGATCGTTTTCGCGCCGAAGGATGGGCCGTTCGGCCGCTACTTCGCGTTTCGTGATCCGTTCGGCTACACGATCACCCCCCACACCGTCGGGCGGTCCTGAGCATGGCCGCCAGGAAAACTGAGATGACGACGGAGTCTGGTCAGACACGGCTGTTCGTTACGGGCTCGACGGGCCAGCTTGGACGCTTGGTGATCGGTGAACTGCTCAAGCGGGTCTCGCCGGCTCGGATCGTGGCGGGCGTCCGGTCTTCCGATCATGAGGTCGCCAAGCAGTTTGTCGCCCTAGGCATCGAAATCCGCGTCGCAGACTATGCGCAGCCCGAGACGCTTGTCGCAGCGTTTCATGGGATCGACCGGCTGTTGCTGATCTCGTCCAGTGCGGACGATGGACGCCTCGCTCAGCACGAGAATGTCATCAACGCGGCCAAAGCTGCGAAAGTAGGGCTGCTGGCCTATACAAGCCTGCTTCATGCCGATACATCGGCTCTCGGCTTCGGTGAAGACCATCGCCGGACCGAAGCGATCCTTGCGGCGTCAGGTGTTCCCTATGTCCTGCTTCGACACGGGTGGTACATGGAGAACCACATGCACCTCATTCCATCCGCGCTTCAGTACGGTGCAGTGCTCGGCTGCGCAGGCGAAGGGCGTTTCTCGACGGCTGCGCGCGGGGACTTCGCCGAGGCCGCTGCCGTCGTGTTGACGTCCGAAGGCCAGGCCGGCCGCATCTATGAGCTGGCCGGTGACGAGAGCTATACCCTGGCCGACTTCGCCGCCGCGATCTCGGCCGCCGCCGACAAGCCTGTCGCCTACAGGGACATGCCCGAGGCCGACTACAAGCGCATGCTCATCGGCATGAAGCTTCCCGAGGCCGTCGCCGAACTGATCGCAGACGCGGACACGGGCGCGTCGAGGGGCGCACTGGAAGATGGAGGCCGGCAGTTGAGTGCGCTGATCGGCCACCCTACCGCTGAGTGGCGTCAGGTCGTCACGCAGGCATCAAGTGCAGGTGACAGGCCATGACCTGCTGGATCGGTGTTGCAAGCCGCGACCATGTGAAGGCGGCCATTGAAGGAGGCTTCGCCCAAGCCGGTCACGGCAAGATGGCGCCGGTAAAACGCCTGAAGCGCGGCGACCTCCTCCTCTATTACTCCCCACGGGAACGGTTGAACGCGGGCGAAAAGGTGCAGGCGTTCACCGCGATTGGCCGGGTGGAGGACGACGAGCCGCATCGGGCCATCCAGAGCGAGTGTTTCGAGCCTTTCCGTCGCAAGGTCTTCTACTATCAGGCGCAGGACGCAACGATCAGGCCGCTACTGCAAGAGCTCAAGCTGACGCGCGGCCACTCGGCCTGGGGTATGCTGTTCCGGCGTGGCCTGTTCAAGATCGACGAAGAGGACTTTCGCATCATCGCGCGCGCCATGGGCGCTGCGCTGCCACCAGAACTGGTCTCATGATGCTGTCCAAGGCGACGGAATCCCTGCCTGTCTAGTCTCTTGCTCGAAATCGCTCCGGATCGAACTGCGTCAATATCCGGGTCACCTCTGCCTCAGTGCTTCGCTCCAGAGCAAACAGATCTTTGACTCGGTTGTAGGCGCCGGTCAGAAAAGTCAGCTGCGCTTCCGGACTCCAGTCTTGGCTCTGCCTGATTTCGCGGGTGTCATTTCGCCGGGACGGTGTCCGATCGCTTTGCCATTCAGAGAACCACTGAAGATCCTTGACGCCGAAGAGTCCCGCCTCGACCCGGCGGGTCTTTAGCGCCTGGAAACGGTCCATTACTGCCATCGCCTTGCGCAGCAACTGTGACCACTGCCCCAGCATCGGGTGGTCCCTGAGCAAGAGTTGACCTTGGTGCGCGGCGATCACACTGCCATGCAACATCCAGAACTCACCGGTATCCGTGAAGAACATGGTCATGTTGGTGGAGGACGGCTCGCCCGACTCCATCTGGCCAGTGATCCAATAGCGAACATATCCCTCTTCTGTCGCTCCAAAGTTTCCACTGCTTGCACTATCGCTCGGCGCTTCGACGCTCTCGGGTTGATTCAACTTGGCGATGTCAGAAACCGATGGCGCGCCGTTCTTCCAGCCAGCAGGGATGATCCGCATGAAGGCGCGCGGAACGTCGGGCATCGCGACCGTCTCGCGTCTTGCTCCTCCAAAGGCGTCGTTGTGCGTTAGCGTGTCGCCAGCCGAGGCCCAGACGGAGTAGTTGTTTGCCTTTGGCTCCGTGCCGGCAATCTTGGCTGTGGCCGCGAGGTCATCGGCGTGTTCCTCAAGATTGGTCTGCAGGGCTTCCTTGAGTTCTTTGACGAGCTTCGATCGAACCGCCGCGCGGGTTGGTTTGTCGGCGGTTTCGCTCAGCACGAACGTGACGACACGCCGTTGACGGATATCGAAAGGAAGATCTTCGACCTTCGCGCCGCTCGCCATGTTCAGGATTCCAATGACGCGCTCCCAACCGGGTCGGTGCATTGCCCATCCCAGTTCGATCATCACGTTGGGGTTTGGAAGCCACTTGCCGTCTGGAGATTGTGCGATGGGGGTGAGGTCAGCGACGAACACCGCCGCATCTGCAATCTTGTTGAGAATCGTGGTGGCGATGTCGGCCATGCCACGCTCGCCCTTGGTGTCGTGGTCAATTTCAGGACGGTCTGCGTCATCGACACCGAGCTCGTCGGCGACTTGGGCAATCGCATCGACCAGAGCATCGCGGATGAAATGACGGCAGGTCCTGGGTGAATAGTCGCTTTGCCAGGACCAGAATATCTTTGCAGTGTGTCCGTTCATGTCTGTCTCGTTGTCGAATGCGGCGCAGGCTTGTGTTGGCAAAGGATGACTTTTTGCCAGCCGTGCCGATTCCAAATTATGCGTCCCGGCGTCCCGCCGTCGGGCTCGCGGGCTACGCCCCACGCTTCGTGCCGAATCGCGGCCATCCGGCTTTGATCCCTGACGCCTTCGGCCCTTGAGGGCCTGCGCGCTGCGCTTACCTGTCCGTGCCTTCGTTGGAGGGTGGTAGGCGGTCTTGCTGTCCCCTTCACCGTATCACGGCGTTCGCGCCGTCAAGGGCTGCGCGCGCCTTGCGTGCTGGCGTCCTGGCGGCCGTCTTCGACCCTGTGACTGCTTGCGCTGCGCCGTGACGGCGACGGTTCCGGGCAATTCCGCCCGAGCAACCGGAGAAAAGTCATGAACGACAAATCGCATGTTTCGCTCGAACAACACGTCTGCCTGGTCTGCGGCGTGCCTTTCGACACCGGCGCCATCCTGCTGAACAAGCGCCTGCGCGCGAGCATGGAGCGCCACACGGCGACAGGCTGGGGTCTGTGCCCTGAACACCAGAAGCTGGCCGACGAAGGCTTCGTCGCGCTGGTCGAATGCGATCCGCAGCGCAGCGGCTCGCCGGGTGGTCGGCTGAAGCCAGCGCAGGCTTATCGCACGGGCCGGCTGGCCCACATCAAGCGCCATGTGTTCACCCAGGTGTTCAACGTGTCGCTCGAGGCCAACCAGGCTTGCGTCTTCGTCGAGCCGGGCGTCATCGAGCAGTTGCAGGCGATGGTGCCGCCGGCGTCGAGCTGATCGCTCAAGGAGGCGTCACGCGTCGCACTCGCTCGTGCGGGCGCGGCGCTTTTTCATTGCTGCGCCTCTTGGCGAAGTCTTCGGCCCCGGCGGGGCCTGCGCGCTGCGCTTGCCTCCAGGGGATCGGCCATGTGGCCCATCCCCGCCGCGCTGTGCTTGGCGCCCCTTCAAGACCGACGACCAGGCTGCGCCTGATCGTCCTTCGCGCCTGGCGGCGCTGCGCGCTTCGCTTGCGTGGTGTCGGCGCCGAGAGCGGCCGTTGCCGCAGTCGCCGTCTTTCCTGAGCCCATCACCTTGTCCGCGACTGTAGCCCGTGGCCGGTGTCCGTCAAGGCGCGCCGGGCCGTGTCCTCGCTGCGCTGCGGGCCGCCCCACACCCGGCGCTTGTTTCCTTGACGGCCCCCGTCCACGAGCTCCCTTTCGTCGCGGGCGATGAACTCAGGAAAGACGGTGGCAACGAGGCCGACCTGGTTCTTTGCGCCGACCCCACCGGAAGTCCGAAGAGGGCTCTGAATCTAGGAATCCGGTGGGGCTTTTTCAACAGCCAACTTCATTGGGGAAAGACCATGCAACTCGCTTCCCGTTTCGCACCGCGTTCGCCGGTGCTGCGTTCCGAACATCCTTTGTCGGATGACCAGATCAGGGCCGTGGCCCCATCCATTTTCGCCGACGCTCCCCACGCAAGCCGCTCCGAGCGCTACAGCTACATCCCCACCGCCACGGTGCTGCACAAGCTGCGCGGCGAAGGCTTCCAGCCCTTCATGGCGTGCCAGACCCGCGTGCGGCAGGAGGGGCGGCGCGACTACACCAAGCACATGCTGCGGCTGCGCCATGCCAGCCAGATCACCGCCCGGGGCGTTGCCAACGAAATCATCCTGCTCAATTCGCACGATGGCACCAGCAGCTACCAGATGCTGGCGGGCGCCTTCCGATTCGTCTGCGAGAACGGGCTGGTGTGCGGCGACACCGTGGCCGATGTGCGCGTGCCCCACAAGGGCGACGTGGCCGGGCATGTCATCGAGGGCGCTTATGAAGTCCTGGACGGCTTCGGCCGCGCGCTGGAGTCCCGCGAAGCCATGCAGGCCGTCACGCTGGACGACGGCGAATCCCTGGTGTTCGCCCGTGCTGCGCTGGCTCTCAAGTACGACGACGAGAGCAAGCCCGCGCCCATCACCGAAACGCAGGTGCTGACGCCGCGCCGCTTCGACGACCGCAGCCCTGACCTGTGGAGCGTGTTCAACCGCACGCAAGAAAACCTCATCAAAGGCGGATTGCAGGGCCGCGCCACCAATGGCCGCCGTCAGAGCACCCGCCCCGTGCAGGGCATCGACCAGAACCTGCGCCTGAACCGCGCGCTGTGGCTGCTCGCCGATGGCATGCAGCGCCTCAAGGCCTGAACCCCGAACCCCACGCGGAGAGGCTTCACGCCAACAAGGCCCCTCCGTTTCTCTCTCCCGTTGGCTTGCCCGTCTTTCCACTCGATAGGAGTTTCATCATGAATACCGCTACCCTTCACGAAACCACTGCCATCGCTGCCGCCGTGCAGACCGTGGCCGCCATCGGCGCGGGCCAGAACCTGCTGTTGATTCCGCTGTCGCGGCTGCGCCCGTCCTCGCGCAACGTGCGCAAGAGCGGCGGCACGTCGATTCCCGAACTGGCCGCGAGCATCGCGCGCGTGGGCCTGCTGCAAAACCTCACCGTGGTGCTCTCGCCCGATGGCGAGCATTACGAAGTGGTGGCGGGGCGCCGCCGCCTTGCCGCGCTCAAGCTACTGGTCAAACGCCGCAAGCTCGCCAAGGACCACGAAGTGCCGTGCCTGCTGGTGCCCGATGCCGCAGCGCGCACCGTGAGCTTGACCGAGAACGTGCAGCGCGAGGCCATGCACCCGGCCGACCAGTTCGAGGCGTTCGCTGCGCTCATCAAGGAAGGCCGACCCATCGAGGACGTGGCGGCCGATTTCGGCGTGACGCCGCTGGTGGTGCAGCGCCGCCTCAAGCTCGCCAACGTCTCGCCCCGGCTGCTGGCCGACTACCGGGCTGACGCCGTGACGCTCGACCAGTTGATGGCCTTGGCCATCACCGACGACCACAAGGCGCAGGAAGCCGCGTTCTACGATTCGCCGCAGTGGCAGCGCAGCCCCGATGCGCTGCGGGATTACCTGACGCAGGAGGAAATCGACGCGGGCCGCGACCCGATGGCCCGGTTCGTCGGGCTGGACGCCTACGAGCAGGCGGGCGGCGGCGTGCGCCGCGACCTGTTCGCCGACGAGCAGAGCGGCGTGTTTCTGGCCGATGCCGTGCTGCTGGACGCACTGGCCCGCGACAAGCTCGCTGCCATGGCCGAAGAAGTGCGCGCCGAAGGCTGGGGCTGGGTGGAGGCCGTGCCGCGCGCTACCTATGCTGACCTTCATGCGTTCCAGCGCGTGCGCGCCACGCGCCGCGAGCCGGGCAAGGCCGAGGCCAAGCGCATCGCCAAGTTGGAAGCCGAGCAGGCCAAGCTGCAGGATCGGCTGGACGACGAGAACGAAGCCATCAGCGACGACGAGGCGCAGGCGTTGCAGGACGCGATGGACGCGATCGGCGACGACCTCGACGCCATCGAGCGCAAGCTGCTGGTCTACCCGGTGGGCGTGGTGCCGATGGCTGGGGCCGTAGTGTCGCTCGACTCCGAGGGCGCCGTGGTGGTGCATCGCGGGCTGCTGCGCGAGGATGAGGCCAAGGCATTGCGCACGCAGCAGCGCGGCGCAGAAGCCGAGGACGATGCGCGCGAGACTGGCGCTCAGGAGCAGACCAAGGGCGATCCGCCCTCGCCGACGATCTCCGAGAAGCTGGCACGCTGCCTGTCGGCGCACCGCACCGCCGCCTTGCAGGCCGAGGTGGCACGCCATCCGCATGTCGCTTTGGTGGCTGTGGTGCACCGGCTCGCGCAGCGCATCGTGCTGGAGCGGCACCACGGCTCGCCGCTGAATATCAGCGCCGACCCGCAGGACCGGCTGGAGCAGCACGCTCCGGACGTGGCCGAGGCCCCGGCTGCCGTGGGCATGCGCAAGGTGCGCGAGGCCTGGGCGCAGCGCCTGTCCGTAGACTCGGAAGCGCTGTTCGCCGAGTTGCTGGCAATGCCGCAGTCCGAACTGCTGTCGCTGCTGGCGGTGTGCGTCGGCTTCACAGTCAGCGCCATCACGTCGCGCGAAGGTGACCGGCCCGCCGCGCTGCTTGCGCAGGCCGTGGGCCTGGACATGGGCCAGTGGTGGACGCCCACTGCTGCGGGCTACTTCGAGCACGTGTCCAAGGCCAAGGCGCTGGAAGCGGTGCAGGTGTTTGCCCCGGGTGAAGTGCACCGGCTCGCCAAGCTCAAGAAGGCACAGATCGCCGCCGAGGCCGAGCGGCTGGCCGCAGGCAGCGGCTGGCTGCCCGCGATGTTCCGTGCGCCGGAGGCCGTGACGGAAGCCGCTGCAACGCAGGACGAGGCACAAGAGCTTGCGGAAGTGGCCGACGACAAGAGTGTCCAAGAGGTGCAGGCATTGGCCGAAGCCGCCTGACACGGCATGCCCCGGCTGACCTTTCGGGGTTGGCTGGGGCTTTATTTCGACAGCGCGACGCGCGCGGCAGATCTGCCGCGCGCGTTTTCACATCCAAGACCGCCGCAAACCCGCCGCAGCGCGCCAGGGCACGCTGCGGCGGGTTTGCGGTGAGGCCGCTGCACGGGAGCATCAGTGGATCGGAGGCATTCGCTCCTCCGGTCATCACCGCACCCATAACCATGAACCATGAAGCAGTCAGCGCGGTCTTCTTCGAGGAGTCCTACATCGTCCCGGCCGACCAGACGGCACGGTCTCTTTTCTCGCGGCTGCCGCACGGCCGCGACTACGCGGAGCAATTGATCGAGTGCTTGGCGACTGGTTACCTGGTCGCGGTCATCGAGTCGGTGTGCATCCGCGAGGTGCAGCGGCTCACAGACGCCGAGGCGGAAGTGCTGGTCGGGCGGTCCATCCGCATCGACCACCTGGGGCCGATCCCGCCAGGTTCGCCGCTGCGGCTGCGAGGATGGATCGAGCGCCTCAGCGACCGCAGCGTCACCTTCCTCGTGCGTGCGCACGATGCGCATGAGGTCGTCTGCGAAGCCGTCGTTACCCTCGTGGCGACGTCACGCCAGAACATCGAGTCTCGCATCACCGCCAAGGTCCGTGCGCTGCGCGAACTGAGGTCATGAGCCGTGCCGGGTGGTGCAAGTAGGAGTGCGCCAGTCTCGCTGGGGCCGCCGGTCGAGATCCGGTTGAGGCACGTGCGATCCCGACACCAGCAGCCGCCTTCGATGAGGCCGGGGCCGGGTTCTCACGCCGGGCCGGTTCGCCTTGCTCTTTCAAGCCGCGCCGCCGCTGCCGGCGCCGATGCCTGGGAGCGTTTCGCTCGCATTGGGGAGCGACCGTGACGGCGGCAGGGTGCGGATGGTGCCGGCGGTGTTCGTGGAGAGACGGTGCGTTGGCCATGACCCCTTGCGATGGCAATCGCGCCCAGGGCGGCCTTGGCTTGTCGTGAATCCTGGCGATGCACCGGCTGTGCCTCGGGCTTCATGGCTGCAACCGTCCGGCCCGAACAAATTTCCCCACCTTTGTCACTGCGTTCGGCGGCTTCCTCGCGAGACAAATTTCTTCGGGCACTCCCGGTCCTCTACGCTGTTGCGGCTCCTTCGCTCCGCTGCACTGCGCTCCGTGGTGCAGCCCGCCCGTGCCTCGCCCTATCGGATCACCGACAAGGCCGCGATGGGCGCGACCAGTCAGCCACCGTAAGGAGTTTCATCATGGCCAACATTGGCACCTTCACCGCACAGAACAACGGCTTCAACGGCACCGTCCGTACTCTGACGCTCAACGTCAAGGTCAAGCTGGTCCCCAACGACAAGGAGAGCGAGCACGCTCCCGACTACCGCATCGTCGCCGGCAACTTCGAGATCGGCGCGGCGTGGAAGAAGATCAGCAAGGCGGACCGGCCCTACCTGTCGGTGACGCTCGATGACCCGTCGTTCCCGGCGACCATCTACGCCCGCCTGGTCGAGGCTGAGGACGGCACGCACAACCTGATCTGGTCGCGCAGCAAGGGCGACTGACCACCGTCCACACCAGCGCCCCGCTCACCGGCGGGGCGCTGGTTCGTTTGCCGGTCGCAGCTCGCGGCCGGACTCATTGGCACCGCCCCACATCGGCGGCTTTCCGCAAAAGTGGCTTCGTGGCTTTGTTCCTGCAAGGGAAGCCGCTTTTGATCGCTTGTGCTTTCCCACATGCGCATGGAATCGCCAATACGACTTCGTGCTTGCGTGGATTCGTGAGAAAGCGGATTCGGGGCTTCGTGTCTTTCAATGAATGCGGATTCGAGCGTTCGAGCTTCCGCACGGAACCGCGAAGCCGGGCGTCCCTCGGCGATGCCGGGCGATGCACAAGTACGGATATTGTTCTTTCAGCCTTTCCAACTCGACATCGATCCGATCATGCCGCTGATTGCTGCTTAAGAAGCGGACATTGGGGCTTCGGCTGGACAATGAGTTCGGCGCGGCCTGTGAAGTTCGCTTGCGCCGTCTTACGGGACTCGGCCAGAGCCGTCGAATCGCATCAACGAGACCTGGCATTTGTCAGAGGTTGGCGACGGACTCAAAATCAAGACGCATCGACGTAGCGGCGCTCCCTTGGCTGCGAGCCAATTTACTAGAGGACGTGTCTTTGGCTTCAATTTTTCGGGAAGCATCGTTGTGAGCGAAGTGCTAAGCGCACCACCACGAGCGAGTTCAGGCAATATGTCGGCCAAGGCGCCAATCGCAAGATCGGGGATGGCCGCGAGATCCTCAATTTCGCGACTTCCGTTATCGCATGCTGTCGTCCCGATTCGACAGTGACCCAGAAGGTGGGGAATGTAGTGGCTCGACACGGAACCGAAGACATCGATGAATTCCCGTAGGCGTGTCTCGTTGGCCACGACCTCGTCCTCATCTAGAAACCACGTTAGGTCTTGACCCTGTCGGCTCAATCCGCGCATGAGCAAGCTGACCAACGAAGTGGCACGAAGTGCTCGTTCGATGCGTTCAAGCGGCCACAAGTCCAAGCGAGGGTAGTCGAGGGACTCACGGGAGAGTCGCCCTGAGTTCGAAAACATGCTGCCCAGCCGCTTGTCAACAATGACCAGGAGCAAAAGTCCGTTCAGAAAGTTTGCTGAGCTTAGAAAAGCGGGAAGGGCGCGCTGCTTTTGGCGGTCGTTGAGCCCCTTATATGACATGCGGCGCCCATCCGGCAGGTATTCGAGTCGGAGCGCCTTCTGCAATGGCAACCAATTCCGAACGGACTCACCGCCGGCAAGCAAGACACCGGTGGTCTCGTATGTCGCCTCGCGATGTTCTCCCCCGAAGTCTGTCGCCACGAACAACTTTGGATCGTTGCGCAGATTCGGCAGCGAGCCCGGATCTGCGAGTTCGTACTGCGCCAGCTGCCGGCTCACCGAATTCATCAGGGCTAGACGAGCGTCGTCGTCATGCCACCAGACCGTCGGGATCGCTATGGACATTCTGAGATTCCTATCGGTGAACGGATCGGTGCAAATTTAAAGAACTAGAAGGGCGTGGGTGAATCGGGCAGACGAGTTGCGCGCATGTCTGGACATACCGAGGCGCATTCATAGTACGGCCTGTGCGACCTGGATCAGGGGTTCCTCGAACTAGAGCGGCTCAGCTTGGGCGAGCCGGCAGCCGTGCGTGCCCCACTCGAGTTGCCGGTTGAGCGCGACCTGTACTTCCGTGCCGGGAACCGGCTCTGCACTTGCACGCGCGAGGCGCACTTGGCCGGGCGCATGGTGACATAGCGAGCCAAAGCAGGGCGCCGCTGGCGGCGTCCTCAATCGTCCGGGACTTCCTCCAAGCCGGCCAATTCGCGCTGCACGCGCGCGAGCAACTTGTCCGCGCCTTTGGCATCGAGACCATAGGCCAAAGCCAGCAAGGTCAGCGGATGCACCTGCATAACCTCGCACAGCTCGTCTACCTTGCTGAGCGTCGGGTTCTTGAGGCCCCGTTCGAGCGAACTCATGTATGTGCGGCTCGATACGTCCGAGAATGCTTCCTGGCTCAGGCCGCGGGATTTTCGGAGGGATCGGAGTGCAGTTGGAAACGAGTTCTTTGGCGTCATCAATTGGACTTGGGGCAAGTCCAAGATGACATCGCATTGAAATCTATAGGGCTACAATCTATAGGGCTCATTTTGCGGGTTGACCCGCTTGCAATTCCGCTGGCCCGCTTTATGCTGGTCTTCTAAATCCAGTCATGATGGCACGCACCAGACCCCGTTCGGCGATCGCTGCGCTTGCGCTGCGACTCGCCTTCCCCGCCGCACTGCTTCCGGGTGGCCGTTCCGCCCGGCGAGGGTGTCGATGACCGCGCTCATCACGGAAGAGCAACGTCGTCAGTTGCTCGACAACGGCAACGCAGCGGCCTGCGGCACGCAGGCCGATCCCTGGCCGGTGGTCAAGCTATTCACGCCGGATGCGCACGCCACCTGGCTGCTCGTGCAGCTCAATCCGCGCGACGAAGACATGGCCTACGGCCTGTGCGATCTCGGGATTGGGGCGCCGCGGTTAGACCACGTGCGCCTGTCTGACCTGCAGAGCATCCGCGGCCCGCGCAACCTGCCGGTACTGCGCGACACACACTTCGTGCCGCAGCGCCCGCTGTCCGAATACGTGCGCCGCGCTGAGGCCGATGGCTCGATCAACGATTGAAGTGGGCGGCCCCGCCGTTGCATGGCTTCCGGCCGCTGCAGGCGGGCTCCCCCGTATCATGGATGCAGCGGCACAAGGGCGGCCGCACGCGGCATCGCCTGCTATTCATTAGCTACATCCAACATCGAGACAACGACACTGCCGTACTGATGGACCTTTCCCGCGAAGCCGTTGAGGCTTCGCCGGACCGCTGCCCGTGGTGCCACCTGCAAGCAAGGAGGTTTCGTCATGGGCGCACGCACGAACGAATGGCATCCGTCGGCCGCATATCTCTATGTCGTGATGCTGGATGGGCCGGCATTGGCGTGGGAGTACCTGCGGCGCAATCCGGGCTACCGCGCCAACTACAGCCTGCTTGCGGGCGGCAGCGATGACGAAGCCGGCCACGCGGCGCGCTGGGGCCTGCGCCTGCTCGAAGACCCCGCGCGAGATGCACGCCACGCGCAGCCGGCCTGGCTGCCCGATCCGGACGGCCTGCCGCAACTCCACCCCGACGCGGCCGCCGCGCCCGATATGCCCGATGCGCCGGTCTTCGCGCTGTGGCGCATGCCGGGGCGCAAGCAGCTCGCGCATGACGGCCAGCGCCTGCTGCTGACGGCCTACCGCCCGGAGAGCACGCTGCGCGCGGCGCTCTCGCCTGCGCTCGAGCACGGTATGGCCTATGCCTACGGTCAGGCGGCCGGCGCGCGACTGCGCGAGCGCTGGCGCGCCGCAACCGCCACGATGGAGCGCTTCGACGGCTACTACGGCCGTGACGCTGCGCGGCCGGCCGACCATGCCCACGTGCATGGTCGGCCCGACCGCATCGCGTTGTTGCACATGCGCAGCCTGCAGACGCTGGATGGCCTCGCCGCCGGCGCCACGCAGCGCGAGATCGCCCAGGCGCTTTTCGGCGCGGCGGCGGTGGCCGAGCGGTGGCACGACTTGGGTGAGATGCGCGCTCAGGTGCGTCGGCTCGTGCGCCGCGGCCGGGCGCTCGTTTATGGCGGCTACCGGCGCCTACTCCAGGTCGAGTCTTCCGAGGACGGACGTTCGGGCTGACGCTCGAACGTCCGTCCTCAGGACGCCGTGCTTTCCTGAGACTGCCTCTATCCGGCGGCGTTTGGCCCGTCGGCGATCAGCACCGACGGAGGCCCCTTCCATGAGATCCGCTTCGCTGCGGCCGCAGGCCGCACCTTCATCGACGCCCCAGCCGGCGTCGCCCAACGCAATCACCCCGACCGCCTCGGCGCAGCTGCGCTACCTCACAAACGACGAAGCCGCCGCTTTGCTGCGGCTGTCGCCGCGCACGCTGGAAAAGCATCGCGTCATTGGTGGCGGGCCACGGTTTCGCAAGTTCGGCCGGCGCGTGATGTACGCGCTGTCTGACCTCGATGCCTGGGCCGATGCGCGCAGCTTCGAGGCAACCTGCGATCCCGAGTACGCGGAACTGCGCGCCGCCCGCAGCGACGGCGGGCGTTGACCAGCATGGACACCGCAGTCAATGGCCGTCGGGCGCGATCCGCAGCGCGAGCAGCTCGAACTGTTCCATGCCATGCCGGGCGAGATGCCCGCGCGCGACGTGCAGGACCTGATGGTCTACCCGTTCTTCTCGCTGGCCAAGGGCCGACGCACGGTACCGATCGACTTTCGCGCGGGGCCGGTGACGGTGCGCGTGGAAGGCACGGCCGAGCACGGCATTGCCACGATCTGGGATGCCGATATCCTGATCTGGGCCGCCAGCCAGATCGTCGAAGCCCGCGATGCTGGCGTGCGCAGCTCGCGGCTGATGGCCGCGACGCCCCACGAGATCCTGCGCTTCGTGGGCCGTGGCACGTCGCTGCGCGACTACCAGCGGCTCAAGGCCGCGCTCGACCGTCTGCAGTCCACCAGCGTGGCCACTTCCATCCGCCAGCCCAACACGCGGCGCCTGCACCGCTTCTCGTGGGTCAACGAGTGGAAGGAGCGCGCGGACGGGCAGGGCCGGCCGCTGGGCATCGAGCTGATCTTGCCCGACTGGTTCTATGCCGGCGTAATGGAGGACAGCCTGGTGCTGACCATCGACGCCAACTACTTCCGTCTCACTGGTGGCATCGAGCGCTGGCTGTACCGCCTGGTGCGCAAGCACGCTGGTTGGCAGCCGGATGGTTGGCGCTTCGACTTCATGCATCTGCACCGCAAGTCCGGCAGCCTGGCCCGCTTCGCGGACTTCGCCTGCGACCTGCGGCGCATCGTCGCGCGCCAGCCGCTGCCGGGCTACGCATTGACCATTCTGCGTCCCAGGCGCGGGCCGGAAGTGCTGGTCTTCGCGCCGGTGCCGTCTGCGGCACAGCTGCGCCCCGGCGGCAGCTTCAGCGACGGTGCATGGCCTGTGGACAGACGGTGAATGGGCTCGTGCTATCAGGCGTGCGCGGACTCGTGCTATCAGGCGTGGAGCGCACGTGCTATCAGGCGTGCCGTCTGACCGAAAACCCATGCCCAACAACAGCTTGCGCGCGACGTAACTTAGTACCTAACGTATTTCATAAAAACCTAACGATAAGAGGCGGCTGCGCGCTGTGGAAAATTCGCGACGGCGCACGGCATGCATCCGGCACGCATGGCGCAAAGAAAAGTGCGAGGCTCGCCAAGAAGAACGCAGAAGACAGGTCTGTCAGGAGCACGCCATGATCATCGCGCTGCTCAACCAGAAGGGTGGTGTCGGCAAGACGACGCTCGCCACGCACTTGGCGGGCGAACTGGCCTTGCTTGGCAAGAACGTGCTGCTGCTTGATGCCGACCCGCAGGGCTCGGCACTGGACTGGACGCAGCGGCGCAGCCAGAGCGGCCTGCTGCGCCTGTTCGGCACGGTCGGCCTGGCGCGTGAGACGCTGCACCAGGAAGCGCCCGAGCTCGCACGCCGTGCCGATCACGTCGTCATCGACGGCCCGCCGCGCATCGCGGCGCTTGCGCGCTCGGCGCTGCTCGCGGCCGACCTCGTGCTGATCCCGGTACAGCCCAGCCCCTACGACGTGTGGGCCAGCGCGGAGATGGTGGCGCTGATCCGCGAGGCGCAGGTGTTCAGGTCGGCGCTGCGCGCGGCCTTTGTCATCAACCGGCGCGTCAGCACCACGGTGATCGGCCGCGAGGCGCGGGGCGCACTGGCCGACCAGCCGCTGCCCGCGCTGTCTGCCGAGGTTCGCCAGCGCATCGCCTTCGCCGACAGCGTGGCCGCCGGGCGGCTCGTGCGCGAGCTGGACGAGGATGGTCTGGCAGCGCGCGAGATCGCGGCGCTGGCCGCCGAAGTGCTGCGGGGTGGCACGCCATGAAGAACGGCAAGCGTGTGTTCATTGGCGCGCGGCCGCAGGCCGATCCGCAGGCCGAAGCATGGGTGCGCAATGGCGACGGTGACGACCTCTCGGCGCTGGCGCGTGGCGAGGTCTACACCGCGCGATTGACGCTGGACGTGACGCCGGCGTTGCGCGGGCGCATCAAGGTCGCGGCGTTCACGGTGGGCATCACCGTGGCCGACATGCTGCGTGCGCTGCTGGAGCGCGAATTCCCGGAGCAACGGACATGACCTCCTCACCTGCGCCCCGTCGAGCGACCGCAGCCGCGTCGGTAGTCGTGCCATCGGACGTGTCTTCGGACACCTCGATGCACCGCTCGCTGCCCCTGCCGGCGTCGCTGCGCGCGAGCGACATACAGCTCACGCGCGTCTCGCTCGCCCACGTCGAGCGCCGCATCAACCTCTACCTGCGCTTCGGCCAGCCGTTGCGCGAGCTGCGCTTGGACCGCTGGCGGCGCTGCGCGAGCTTCGCGCCAGGCGCAGTCTTCTGCCGCGTGCGCTGGGAGTCCAATGACTACGGCACGACACGCTGGCAGCTCATGGTGCTGCAGGCCTGCACACCGGGTGAGCGCATGCAGCGCATCGCTGGCATCCGCCCGGGCGCTAGCCTGTTGCTGTGCGCGGAAGGCGAAGCACGGGTGCAGACGGTGCTGCAGCGGATCGACGCCATCGAGGCGCTGATCATCGACCCGGCAAGTGCCGCGCCCGCGCACTGGCGCACGCTCGGCAACCGCCTTGCCGCGCGCCAGCCGCTGCCGGCCTACAGCGCCGAGCGGCACGCGGCCTGGCTGCGCGGGGAGGAACTGCGATGAGCAGCCGCAGGCATCTTGGCGAGCTCGCGCTGTGCGCGGGCCTCGGCATCGCTGCGCTTGCCGCGCCGGCGCTGCACGGACCGGCCGCGCGCTGGGTTTACAACCCGAGCGACAGCGTGCCGCGCGGCTGGTATCGCATCGAGCCTTTCGATCCATCGCACCCTGCGCTGCATGTCGGCGACATCGTGCTGGTCCGGCTGCCCGCCGAGGCCGCCGCGCTTGCTGCGCAGCGCGGCTACCTGCCCGAGCGCATCCCGCTGCTCAAGCGCATCGGCGCGATGGCGCCGCAGCGCGTGTGCATCGCGCAGCGTACCGTCTACGTCGATGACGTGCCGGTGGCGCTCTCGCGCGAGGCCGACGGCCTGGGCCGCAGCCTGCCGCTGTGGTCGCACTGCCGCGCGCTGCGCGCCGGCGAGCTGTTCCTACTCAGCGCGACGAATCCGGCGTCATTCGATAGCCGGTATTTTGGTCTCATCGACGCGGTGGCCGTGCTCGGCCGCGCGCAGCCGATGTGGGCCTGGGGTGCTCAATGAATGTCGCCCAGCGTGCATCGTCGCTGCGGATCCACGTACAGACGGTGTGCACGTGCCTCACCGCACCGCCTGCGGCCGGTGCGTTTCGTCCGTGCAGGCGATCGCCGACCGACCGTCGGGGCCGGTCGCGTCAGCGATCGGCAAAGACGGAGGGCAAGATAGAAGGGGGCGGCACGCTCGGGTGCCTCGGGCCTTGTCTGCACGGGGGGTGGCGCGGCACGGCCTTCGGCCGTCCGCGTGCCGCAAGCGGCGGGAAGTGCGTGCCAGCGCTCGCGTTTCCGCGTGCTGTCTGCGCTGCAAGGCGCCTCGGTGCGCTGGAGCATGTGCAATGACGTCGCGCGACGACGACCGATTCCGCGTACTGCCGGGGCCGCCGAAATCGCCAAGAGCAGGCCAGCCTGGCGGCGGCCAGCGCTTCGTCAGTCGCGTGCTGCGTGAGGCCAGCAAGGCCGGTGCCAAGCCTTCCTTGCGGACCGGGCGAACTGGCGGCCGCAGCGCTGCCAAGCTCGGACGCGGCCACGTCGCGGCGCAGACCGCCGGCCGACGGCTGGGGCCCGGCGCGCAGCGCGTCGTCATCAAGGCCCGATACGTGGTGCTCAAGCAGGCGGGTGCGCGCTCGGTGGAAACCCACCTGCGCTACATCGAGCGCGAGGGGGTGGACCGCGACGGCGGCAAGGGCCACGCCTACGGCCCCGTCACCGACCAAGCGGACCTGGCCGACTTCGAGGAGCGCGGGCGCGGTGACCGGCATCAGTTCCGCTTCATTGTCTCGCCCGAGGACGCGCAGGAGCTCGAAGACTTGCGCGGCTATACGCGCCACCTGATGACGCGCATGGAAGGCGATCTGGGTAGCTCGCTCGACTGGGTGGCTGTCGATCACTGGAACACCGACAACCCGCACACGCACATCGTGCTGCGCGGACGCGACCAGACGGGCCACGACCTCATCATCGCGCGTGAATACATCGCCCACGGCATGCGCCAGCGCGCGTGCGAGCTGGCGACCGAATGGCTCGGGCCGCGGACGGAACGCGAGATCCGCGAGGGCCTGTTGCGCGAGGTGGAGCAGGAGCGGTGGACCAGCCTCGACCGCAACCTGCAGCAGTTGGCGCAACAGTCGCCGGATGGCACGGTGGAGCTGGAGGCCGACTCCGATGCAGCGCGTTCGCCGCGCACGCTGCTGATCGGCCGGCTGCAGCGGTTGACCGACATGGGCCTGGCCCAGCCGGATGGCATGAACCGCTGGCGGCTGCGGCCCGACATCGAGCAGACCCTGCGCACAATGGGTGAGCGCGGCGACATCGTGTGCACGATGCAGCGGGTGTTCGGCAAACAGCGGCGCGAGTTTGCTGTCTTCGCGCCGGGCGCGGGCGCGCAGCCAGTGGTCGGCCGGGTGATCGGCACGGGCCTGGCTGACGAGCTGCAGGAGCGTGGCTACCTGGTACTCGACGGCATCGACGGACGCGCGCACTACGTTGCGTTGCCGGCCGGCACCGAACTCGAACAGTTCCCGGCCGGCGCTGTGGTGGAAGCGCGCGGCGCGGCCGTAGAGCGCGCGGTGGACAAGATCATCGTCGGGCTTGCCGAGAGCGGTCTGTATCGCACCGAGCATCACCTCTCGATGCTGCGCTCGCAGCCGGTACACGGCGGCGATCCGCGAGAGACCGTGGCTGCGCACGTGCGCCGGCTCGAAGCGCTGCGCCGGGCTGGCCTGGTCGAGCGCGTGACCGAAGGCCTGTGGCGCGTGCCGGCCGACCTGCCAGCGCGAGCGCGCCAGTACGACGCACATCGCCTCTCCGGCGGCAGCGTGATGCTGCATTCGCATCTGCCGATCGAGCGGCAGGCGCGCGTGATCGGCGCGACCTGGCTGGACCGGCAGTTGATCGGCGGTGCAGCCGGCGTCGCCGACAAAGGCTTCGGCGTTGAGTTGCGCGAAGCGCTGCGCCAGCGCAGCGACTTCCTCGTCGAGCAGGGCTTGGCCGAGCGCCGCGGCACGCGCGTCGTGCTCGCGCGCAACCTGCTAGGCAGCCTGCGCCAACGCGACCTCGAAGCGGCAGCGAGTGGCATCGCCGGCGAAACCGGACTGCCGTACCGACCCGCGTTGGACGGCGCCCGCGTGTCCGGCGTCTACCGCCGCAACGTGCTGCTGGCCAGCGGGCGCTTCGCGGTGCTGGACGACGGCCTGGGTTTCACACTCGTGCCATGGAAGTCGGTGATCGAGCAGCGCTTAGGTCAACGAATGTCGGCAATTGTGCGGGGGGTTAGCGTTGCGTGGGATTTCGGTAGGCATAGGACCCTCTCGATCTGAGTCAAACGTTGTTCAGTGAGTCATCAGTAACGTGCCGGGACTCGTCATACAGATCTACGCGTCTACTTCATCACCAAGCGCGGATCAAGCTCGGTGACCGCAAAGTTGCGTAAATGTGAGATGAAGCGGTCAACGAGTTTCGATGGCAATGTTCGCAACGGCCTCAGTACTGAAAATTCAAGCGGAATCGATGGCTCGAATGGGATAAAGCTCAGGTCTCCTCCCTTGTACTCCTTCGCAGTGATTGCATCTACGAGTGCGACCCCTTGGCCTGAAGCGACGAGAGAGCAAATAGCGGCCGCAGTCTGTGTTTCCACTTGTGCTGGCTTGTAGGTCACCCCGTGAGCCGCAAACATGGCGTCTATCAACAGGCGCGTACCCAAGTGGCTAGGATGTGCGAGGAAAACCTCTCCTTCAATATCGGCCGGAACTATCAACTCGCGGCCTGATAGTCGATGACCAACGGGAACGGTGCATACGTGAGCGATCGACAGCAGGCTGTCTCCGTGCGTTCCGGTATTGCTGATAGAGAGGTTGACGATTCCGACGTCACAGCGCTGACCGATCACCATGTCCACGATCGTGCGTGAGTCATATACGCCCAATGTGACCTTGATCTCGCTGGACTCCTTGAGGAAGCTTGCGATCGCCCTCGGCATGAGGGACAGCGCAATCGATGGAGGTGCCGCGACATTCAGCGCGCCGCGCTGCTGCGTTCTTATCGCATGCGCCGTACGCGCGATCCGTTCAATACCGACCAGAGAGCGGTTGACCTCTTCGTAAAGCAACTGTGCTTCGGCGGTTGGGTGCAGCCGCCCGCGCACGCGTTCGAACAGTTGGAAGCCGACGCTGTCTTCCAGGTCGGAAAGCAAGCGGGTGACCGCGGGTTGCGAGATGCACAGCATTTCGGCGGCCCGTGTCACTGTCTGGCAGAGCATGAGGGCTCGGAAGGCTTCAAGTTGGCGCTGGCGCACGGGGACCCCCGAAAATCAATAATGTAATGTTATGGATGAGCAAAGTAATTGTATTTGATAGCTCATGGGTAAGGAGAATACTATCCAAGTACAGAGAGACAGACGGCACCAGGTAGTACATATAACGTTATGTTTGATTTTGGTGCATCCCGGGATCTTGATTGCGCTATCGCACCGTTATGGAACACCTTCATATGAAAGCCAGACACCTTGACGCCACAGCTCTCGACTTTGCGCCCCACATCGTGCGCGGCCAGTCTTCCGCACCTGCCTGGGCGCCAGCGGGGTATCCAAATGAACTCCCTACATACAAGTCGCGCATCGCCGCCGTTCAGGGTCAGCTTGGGAAGGATGGACTCGACGAAATGGTGGTGATCAAGCCCGAGCGCGTTCGCTACGCTTTCCACGCTTGTAGGGCTACAGCACAGGCCGCAAGCAATTGATCTGGTCGAACAGGTCTATGACTGTTATTCGGTCAGATTGATCAAGCGATTGCACATACGAGTAATACATGCAGAACAAAATTTCGAATCCACCTTCACATCGTGCAGATCAGATCAACCGGGTCGCAGCGCTGGCCGGAGTTCTTCGCGCTCGACAGATCGACGCCGTGATAATCGACGCCGCCGAGCACATGCGCTATCTTTTTGGCTTCTCTGCTAGCGCAGTCATGTACCAGTGCTGCATCGTCACGGCCGACGGCAGTGTGCACGGCATCGTGCGGAAGCTGGATGAGTCGCTTTTCGCGTCGGTCTCTTGGGTGAAGGATTGGGTAGCCTACGTCGACTGGGAAGACCCGTTTGACCTGCTCATCGCCGAGATCCGTCGACTGGGGCTTGCAAAGGCCACCATTGGCCAGGAGCTCGACTCCAACTACCTTACCGTTCGCGACCAACGCCGTATCGCCGCTGCACTTCCGGATGTGAGATTCGCAGACATCTCAGGCGTCATCGTAGAGATGCGCGCCCGAAAGTCACCGGCCGAAATCGAGGAGCATCGCCGCGCTGCTGCGATTGCCGACTTGGGCGTCGCCGCGATCCTTGACGCTATCACGGAAGGAGTGAGTGAGCGGGAACTCGTCGCAGTAGGATATTCCGCTGCTCTCGCAGCCGGTGCCGACAACAACGCGCCGCGCATTGTGTTGCTTGGCATGGGGTCGGCGACCCAGCACCTTCATTGCAATGTCGGCGACCGACGGCTTGAGCTCGGGCAGGCTGTCCATATCGAACTGCTCCCTCAGTCAAACGGCTACTCCTCGCGTCTGATGCGGCCCGCAGTGCTAGGTGAGGCGCCTGCCGAACTGCTGTCTAGCGTTGAGCAACTGGTGAAGATCCAAGATCGTCAGTTCGCGGCCATCCGCCCCGGCGTACCAGCGAAAGTGATCGATCAAATCGGGCGCGAGGGTCTCGCCTCAGCCGGTCTCCGCGCCACTTTTCCTCACAGTACTGGGTATGGGATCGGGATTGTCACGGGACCAAAAACAGCGGACTTCGCGCACTTGTTCACGCCCGGAGGCGAGTGGGAGCTCCAGCAGGGCATGGTGTTCCACATGTATCTCTCGGCGGCAGGGCTTCAAATCAGTGAAACGATTTGCGTAACCGACAACGGTGTCGAGGTATTGACTCAAATGCCGCGGCACCTGCAGATGCGATAGACCGGAAGGGTGCGCAATGATGCCGTGAGCAGAGACTTGCATTCCTTCAGCGGTAGACATATTCAATTTCGATTGCCCCCAGGGGGAGGGCGGTCGCTAACCGAGTTTCCTTCCCCAGCTTCTTTAACCCTTACCTTAAGGAAAAATTGAAATGCCAGACGCCCTCCGTTTCAAACGCGCCCTTCGCAAGAATACCAATCATCTTTGGCCGCTCCGGGCGGCTCTTCTTGCACTTGGAGCGGCCCTGTTCTCTGGGGTGAGCCATGCAGAGGATGCTTATCCGAACAAGGTCGTGCGACTGGTCGTTCCTTTTGCGGCAGGTGGTGCGACGGATATGCTCGGCCGCGTTGTGGCGGAACGCCTAGGCGCTGTGTGGAAGCAAAGTGTGATCGTCGAGAATCGTGGCGGCGCGAGCGGGACCGTTGGAGCTGATAGCGTTGCGAAGTCGAAGAACGACGGCTATACGATTCTCCTGGGAACGTCATCAACTCACGCAGTCGCCCCGACGCTGAGACCCTCCCTTCCCTACAACGCAGAGCGTGACTTCGCGCCCATTACGTTGGTGGCAACCACCCCGTTTGTACTCGCTGTGCATCCGAGCATTCCGTCCAAATCGTTGGCCGAATTTGTCTCATTCGTCAAAGGCAATCCCGGCCAGATTCCGTACGACGGTACGCCTGGCACTGCGCCACACATGGCCATGGAGTTGCTGAGCGCGCGCGCCGGAATCAAGTTGCTACCGATCGGCTACAGAGGCAGTTCGCCGGCACTGATGGATCTGGCGGCTGGGCAGTTGCACGCGGCATTCAGCGACGTGCCGCCATCCCTTCCCTTCATTCGCGATGGGAAGTTGCGTGCCTTGGCCGTAACCAGTCCCAAGCGTCTTGCGCTCCTTCCTGAGGTCCCCACAGTCGCTGAACAAGGGTATCCAGGCTATGACGGAGACGCATGGCTCGGGCTGTTTGCGCCGGCCGGAACCTCGCCAGAAATTGTCCGCAAGATTGCGGCCGACCTCCAGACAGCTTTGAGCGATCCGAGCGCCAAAAAGAAACTTGAGGAAGCGGGCTTCACGTTGATACCGGGCACCCCGAGCGATTTTGCTGCTCGGATCAAGAGCGATATTCCGAAGTGGCGCAAGGTAATCACTGACGCTGGCATCAAGATCGAGTAGGCCCGCGTAAGTCTTCTCCGGACGGGTGTGTACAGAGCAATGTACCAAGCCGGAGCGTTGACTCTGAATGGCACAAGATTGCGTCGGAATCTGCGCACACCTGGGCCAATTAGATGAAGCCGAAAAGGAGAGTGGCTGATGCCACTCTATGACTACAGCGCTGCTGCATAAGTTGCGACCAGCCGTTCCCCAGGGTCACTGGCTCCTTGACCGTATTTCTATTGCTATGTCCGCTGAACCATTATTCCAGCCGTTCGCTGGTGTCGAGAGTCTTGTAGAAGTGACGTTCAATCATAAACCTCTGCAAGTGCCCACCGCGTCCAGTGTCGCTGCTGCTCTGCTCGCGGCAGGCGTCCGGCGATTCCGCAAATCACCAGTGTCTGGAGAGGGCCGGGCGCCGTACTGCATGATGGGCGTTTGCTTCGAATGCCTGCTCGAAATCGACGGCGTCCCCAACCGCCAAGGTTGCTTGGTGCCGCTGCGCGCCGGTATGGATATCCGCACGCAAGATAGCCTGCCGGACTTCCTCGATTCCTCTGACGACCAAGACTTGGCACTTGCCCAAGCCACTGCCGGGGGAGCTCACCATGGCAGCTGAAGCTTCGCCTCAGATAGCGTCTCTTCAGCAGGTCGATACTGTTGACATCGCCATCGTTGGAGCCGGCCCTGCTGGTATGGCTGCAGCCGTGACCGCGCGCCGGCACGGCGCCAGCGTTGCGCTGCTTGATGAACAGCTCGCCGCAGGCGGGCAGATCTACCGGGGGGTTACCGCTGCGCCGCCCGAACGCATCCATGTACTCGGTCCAGATTACGCGGTCGGAGCGGAACTGGCCCGGGAATTCGTGGCGAGCGGGGCGCACCATATCACTGGCGCAGCTGTTTGGCAGGTTACGCCACAGCACCAAGTGCACTACTTGCAGCACGGCGCTATGCGCAGTGTTCAGGCGCAGCGGGTGCTGCTGTGTACTGGGGCGATGGAGCGGCCCTTCCCCATTCCCGGTTGGACACTGCCCGGGGTGATGACGGCGGGAGCGGCGCAAATTCTGCTCAAGGGCTCCGGCATGACGCCTCGATCGCCTGTGGTGCTGGCAGGGTGCGGTCCGCTGCTGTACCTGCTGGGTTGGCAGTATGTTCAGGCCGGTGTACCGATTGCCGCTATCGTCGATACCACCAGTGGAACAGATTATCGCCGCGCACTGCGGCATGTCGGCGGCGCCTTGGCAGGTTGGCGATACCTAAAGAAGGGTTTGACACTCATGGCCACCCTTCGGCGCGCCGGTGTGCCGTTCTACGGCGGCGCGACTGACTTGCATGTTATCGGCGAACGCGAAGCACAAGGTATTGGGTTCATCAGCCGCGGTACGCCGCACGAAGTGCGCAGTCCGGTCGTGTTGTTGCATCAGGGCGTGGTTCCAAATACCCAGTTCACTTGGTCGCTCCGCGCTGGGCATATTTGGGACGATGCCCAGTTGTGCTGGGTGCCCGTGACGAACGCGTGGGGTGAACTAGACGTGCCTGGCATCTTCGTGGCTGGCGATGGACGTGGAATCGGTGGAGCACAGGTCGCTGCATTGCAGGGAAAGCTGGCCAGCTTGGCCGCGACAGCGCAAGTTCGACAGCTTGATGACCTCGTTCGGGACGATCTGGCAGAGCCGCTGCGCGCTGAGATGCGCCAGCATCTGTTCATCCGGTCCTTTCTCGACGCCTTGTATCGCCCCAAACAAGCCAACCGCATTCCTGCAGACGGCACGATCGTTTGCCGGTGCGAAGAGGTCACGGCGGGTGACCTGCGCGGCTTCGTCCGCATGGGCTGTGCTGGTCCTAATCAGGCCAAGAGCTTCGGCCGCTGCGGCATGGGGCCGTGCCAAGGCCGCCAGTGTGGTCTGACAGTGACGGAGGTAATTGCACATGCACGAGGCGTGTTGCCGGCCGAGGTAGGCTACTTCCGTATTCGACCACCGATCAAGCCGATCACGTTAGGGGAGTTGGCCCATGAAGCCTGATGCCAGACTGCCTCGTGGCAGCGATGTCATTGTGATAGGGGGAGGCTTCCACGGAACGTCCAGTGCCTACCATCTGGCAAGCCGCGGCGCCAAGGTTACGTTGCTCGAAGCAGAGTATTGCGCGCGCCACGCATCGGGTGTAAACGCTGGAGGCGTGCGCACCTTGGGGCGCCATCATGCTGAGGTTCCGCTGGCGCGTGCGTCCCTGGACCTTTGGCATCGCCTGCCCGAGCTGATCGGCGAGGACGGATCATTTGTGGCAAGTGGCCAGCTCCAAGTGGCCGAGTCGCCTCAGGAACTCGACAAGCTGCGAGGGCGTGTCGCAACTTTGAACGCGCTGGGCTATACGCATGAAGTCATAGTCGATGCTCAGCAAATCCGCGAAATTGCGCCGAGGCTAGCACGTCATGTTGTCGGTGGCATCTGGGTCAAAGATGACGGCCACGCAGTGCCGTTTCGTGCCGTCATGGCATTTCGTCGTGCCGCACAGCGGCTTGGAGCACAGTTTCATGAAGGCACACCTGCGCAAACAATCGAGCGGGTCGGCGATCAATGGCGCGTCACCACGCCGTACGGTGCATTCACCGCTCCATGGCTGGTAAATGCGGCAGGGGCTTGGGCTGGTGAGTTTGCTGCGCAGGTGGGAGATTCGGTGCCCATTCAGCCGGGGGGACTCATGCTGATGATCACTCAGCGTGTTCCGCACTTCATCGGGCCGGTTCTCGGCGCGGCAGGACGGCCGCTGTCTTTCAAGCAGTTCGCCAATGGGACGGTACTCATTGGCGGCGGCCTCCGTTGTGGGGCCGACATGGTGCAGCGTCACGGTGATGTTGACTTTTTCCGGCTCCCATCCAGTGCGAAGACGGTAACCGACCTGTTTCCCCACCTCGCAGGCATCAATGTCGTGCGTGCCTGGGCCGGAGTGGAAGCGTTCATGCCAGATGAAATCCCCGTCATTGGAATGAGTACACGTGCGCCACAGCTAATTCACATCTTTGGTTTCTCAGCTCATGGCTTTGAGCTCGGCCCCATTGGTGGAAAGATCGTGGCTGAGTTGGTGCTTGAGGGACAGTCATCATTGCCGATTGCTCCGTTCGCCGTGGATAGGTTCGCATCAGTCAATGCGCATTGACGGTACTCCTGTACTCCATCCACACCCTATGCAGTCTCCGAATTTCTCCGTATCGCCGTGACCTATCAACATATCTCATCCCCGCCTGTTGCAGGCGCTCTCAATGATGTCGAGCGCATCCATACGAACGCACGAATGAGCAAGATCGTCCGGTATTCGGGACTGATCTATTTATGCGGACAGACCGCAAGTGGCAGCCCCAACGAAAGCGCTGGAATCAAAGTTCAGGTGAAGGAGGCTTTATCGCGGGTCGATGCACTCCTGGCCGATGCAGGTAGCAACCGAGCTCGAATCCTCGCAGCCACCCTTTACCTGCGCAACATCAATGACTTCGCTGCGATGAATGAGGTTTGGGAGGACTGGATCCCGCTTGGTGCGGCGCCGGCAAGAACGACCGTGGAGGCCCGGCTTGCTTCAGAGAATCTCCTATTCGAGGTGACGGTGACTGCCGCGCTGCGTTGATCCGAAGATTCCGTCTATGTGAGTAGCAACGGATTTCAAGGAATGAAAAAAGGAGTTTATGCAGCCCTTTCACTTCGAAATCTCCGTCATTTCAACGGCCTGGAATAAGACGCCAAAGGCAAGTCGTCAACGACATGAAAAACAAGGATGCGCAAGCACTTCTCACGCACATAGCCGTAGTGGTGAAACCGCTGTTGCCGCAGGGTGTGTTACCGAAATACATTCCGCAGCTGACACGCGTCAATCAGATGCAGTTTGGCATGGCGTTCATCACGCTGGATGGCCAGGAGGCTTTTGTCGGCGGCGCTGATGTATCGTTCTCGATTCAAAGCATCTCCAAGCTCTTCGCTTTGAAGCTTGCGTTGGAGCGTGTAGGCGATGAGGTCTGGAGCCGAGTTGGGAGGGAGCCATCGGGGAGGCCGTTCAATGAGCTTGTGCAGGTTGATCACGAGGCCGGCGCAACGCGAAACCCATTTGTGAACGCGGGGGCGCTTGTTGTCACTGACATACTTTGCTCCCGATTTGCGCAACCTGAACTTGCATTGCTTCAAAACTTGCGATTGGGCGCGGGCGACGAACAAATCGATATTGATCAAGGCGTTATGCGATCGGAGCGGGAAAGCTGTCACCGCAATGCAGCTATAGCCCATCTTCTCAAGAGTTACGGATCCATCCGAAACTCTGTTGATGCAGTGCTGGACACGTATTGCCGACAATGCGCACTCGCTATGACTGCGCGTCAGATCGCGCGATGCGCATTGCCACTCGCAGCGGACAATGGGTTTTCGATCGCTGACACACGTGATTCTCTGAAAACCTCCCAGCGGCACAGCGTAGTTGCCCTAATGCTCACGTGCGGAACATACGATGCCGCAGGTGACTTCGCCGCTCGAGTCGGATTGCCGATGAAGAGTGGAGTGGGAGGAGGGATCGTCGCGGTCATTCCGGGAGTTGGGAGCCTATGCGCATGGTCACCAGGGCTGGATGAATCCGGAAACAGCATCGCGGCTGCACGTGCAATCGAGATCTTTGCGAGTCATACCGGACTATCACTTCTTGGAGCGCGTGAGCGGGTGCGCTTAAACACTGACGTTTGCAAGAGCCAATCGGGCGTTCTGTGACGTTAGGGGCGATTTAAGAATGGGATCGCCCTGTCAGGAAAATTGAAAGTCGATAAGAAGCTATCGTCCAAAAGGTAACCACATGAAATTGATCATTCCGACTCTGCTCGCAGTCGGTGTCAGGTCCGTGAAACGAGCGGTGCGAAGCACGATTGTCACGGCCACAGTTCTCGGGGCTGGCTACTTACAGGCATCTGAGGTGGTGGTCGGGCAGGTCGCGCCATTGTCCGGGATGGAGGCCAGTCAAGGCCGCGCGTACTCGACCGGCATGCAGTTGCTCTTCGATTCAGTGAACAAGGCTGGCGGCGTCAATGGTCACTTATTCAAGCTTGTGCGCCGGGACGACGGCGGACGTCCGGCAGACACGGTGAGTGCCACCAAGCAGATACTGGCCGAGCACAAGCCGTTGATTCTGGCTGGCTACTTCGGTGGACGCAATGTTGGTGAGTTGGTCGGCTCCGGCATTCTCGAACGGGAGCGAATCGCACTGATCGGCTACCGCGTCGCAGAGATCCGGCCGGAAACTCCATGGCTCTACAACACCCGTGCCGGCCTTAGTGACGAGGTGAATAAGATGATCGAGCACTTGGCCATCATTGGAATCACCCGGCTCGGCCTCTTCTACGAGGATGGGCAAAGCGCCCAAGCACTGATAGACGCCACCGACGATGCTGCGAAGCGTGCGCGCATCGCCGTTGTCTCACGCGCTAGCTACCCGGCGGGAACGGCGAGCGTGGCAACTTCGGTGGGAGCATTTCTGAAATCGGCACCGCAGGCGATCATCCTAGTCTCATCCGGCGCCGCAGCTGCGACATTCATTGAGCAATACCGAGAGGCTGGCGGTGCGGCGCAATTGTTGGCGCATTCAGGTGCCGACATCGAGCAACTGTCCAAGCGATTGGCCGAAGAGCAGACGCAGGGAGTGGCCATCGCTCAAGTCACACCGAATCCGTACAAGGTGTCCAGTCTGCTGACGAAGGAGTTCACCGATCTTGTTGCGAAGTCGAGAAACCTAGAGGTGCCAGTGAGCTACGCCATGATCGAAGGCTATATCACGGCCAAGGTCATCGTGGAAGCTGTGCGCCGCCAAGGCTCACGACCGTCACGCGAGACCATACCGATGTCCATTGAGTCGATCAGCAAATTGGATCTAGCGGGGTACGCGCTGGACTTCCGGCGTGGCCAGCGCACCGGTTCGAAGCTCGTGGAGCTTTCGATTGTCACCAGGGTGGGGAAGATACTCCAGTAGGCCGCCTCTCGTTGATAGGTGTTGATATGGTCAAGGATGCCGTTCTGTTGAAAGCGAGGCGATGCTCGTGGCCGAGAAGTTCTTGCGCCGCGTCAAGTACGACACAGGTCATGGGCATCTCGGCTGGACGGTTTCTGCGACTACTGCAAAAAGGCGTGAGCGTGCTGGTGAACACCGAACTCGGTGGAACGGTCAGAGCCGGCCGGCCAGTCAACGGACGACGCAGTGACGTCAACTGTCCGATAGCGAGGCACAGGTGATTGAGCTGCGGCACCTGCGCTACTTCATCGCTGTAGCCGAGGACCTGAGCTTCCGGCGCGCCGCCGAGCGCATCCACATTGATCAAAGCCCGCTGTCGCGCGCTATCCGGGATCTTGAGGAGGAACTGGGCGTCCCGTTGTTCGTCCGCCTACCGCGCAGTCTCAAGGTCACACCGGCTGGAATGAAGCTGCTGAAGGAATGTCGCAAGCTCCTGGTCCGGCTGGAGCGGGTCAAGCGAACGGTGCGCCACACCCATGCCTTGTACCAAGCGCCGCTGAGCATTGGCGTCGCCGATGGCATCGCGCAGCCCAGATTGTCCGAATGCCTCAACCGCTGGCGTCTAGTTGCGCCCGAGGTGCCTCTTGAGATTTCGGAAATGCGTGCACGCGAACTGGCGGACGCGCTCAGGAGCGAGGAAATTGATGCGGGTTTCTCCTTCGGCGTACCGGATTACGAAGCCATCGCACAGACACCTGCGTGGCGCCATCACGTCGTGGCGCTGTTGCCCCGCGGCCATGAGCTTGCAGCGCAAGCTGCGATTCCTCTATCAGAGCTGCTTGCGTTTCCACTACTGTCCTGCAACGAGGAGCGTCTGCCCGGTCTCTTTGTGCAGATGCGAACGATCGTGCGCAAGTACACCGAACAGGCCACGCTCACGGGTGCTGCCAGCACTCTGTCGGGCTATGTGACCCGTGTCGCGGCTGGTGCCGGCGTGGGTCTGACCGATGCTGGGCATACATGGGCGCTGCAGCGCGACGACGTTCTCGCCGTGCCGCTGGCAGAGGAAGAACACATCACCACTTTTGTGCTGCACAAGCACCAGCGCTTCGGCGTAGCCGAACCGCTGCAACGGTTCCTAACCCACGTCCGCACTTTGTCATGAAAGTTACCGACTGGGGCGATATCGCGCCGTTCATCGCCGATTCGGTCTTGGACGCGGGACCTCGATCGATGGATGCTCCTAGCCAGAAATGCTGGGTCATTTGCGTCTCCAGCATCTTGGAATCCAGCCAGCCCACTGCACTTTCTAGCGACATGCTCGCCAGCCTTCGCTGAGCTACGCCCGCGCGGGTGTACTGCACGGCACATTGATTCCAGACTCGTGCCATGCGCGCCATAAGGGCGCACATGCGCATGGCGCGATGGAGCGTCAAAGGGAGCATGGCACATGGCAGTTCGAACCGGAGTTGGCGAAGGCGGGACGTCGAACGTCCAGACGGGCATTCTGTTTGGTCAGATTGCTGCCGTCCTGAGCGTGGCTTTCGTGGGCGTATGGGGCGCCACGCAGTGGACCGCGCACGCACTCGGCTATCAGCCACGGCTGGGCCCTGCGTGGGTGGACATGGCGGGGCTTCCGGTCTATGAGCCCTGGAAGCTGTTCGAGTGGTGGTACTGGTATGACGCCTACGCCCCGGATGTCTTCCTGCGGGGCGGCGCTCTTGCCGCAGCCAGCGGCCTGCTCGCCACCGGCGTGGCCATTGCCATGGCGGTGTGGCGCTCCCGGCTGGCGCGGCGCGTGACCACGTATGGCTCCGCGCGTTGGGCAGAGGGTGATGAGATCCGCAAGGCCGGTTTGACCGGACCGGCCGGTGTCTTCCTTGGCCGCAAGGACGATAACTACCTGCGGCATGCCGGTCCCGAGCACGTAATGGCATTCGCGCCAACGCGCTCGGGCAAGGGGGTGGGCCTGGTGGTTCCTACGCTGTTGTCCTGGCCCGGCTCGGCCGTGATCCACGACATCAAGGGTGAGAACTGGATGCTCACGGCCGGCTGGCGCGTGCGCTTCTCGCACTGCCTGCTGTTCAACCCCACCGATGCGAAGTCGGCCGCATACAACCCGCTACTTGAAGTGCGTAAAGGCATGCACGAAGTGCGCGATGTGCAGAACATCGCCGATATCCTGGTGGACCCCGAAGGCGCGCTGGAGCGGCGCAATCACTGGGAGAAGACCAGCCACGCGCTGCTGGTCGGTGCCATCCTGCATGTGCTCTATGCCGGCGAGGACAAGACTCTGCGCGGCGTCGCCAACTTTCTGTCCGATCCGGCGTGCCCCTTCGAGGTGACGCTGCACCGCATGATGACCACGCGGCATCTTGGTGGAGAGGTCCACCCGGTGGTGGCTTCAGCCGCACGCGAAGTGCTCAACAAGAGCGACAACGAGCGCTCGGGCGTGCTGTCCACCGCCATGAGCTTCCTCGGCCTGTATCGCGATCCCACGGTGGCCGAAGTCACCTCACATTGCGACTGGCGCATCGCCGATCTGATTTCGGCCAAGCATCCCGTATCGCTGTACCTGGTGGTGCCACCCTCGGACATCAGCCGCACCAAGCCGCTGATCCGCCTGATCCTCAACCAGATCGGCCGGCGTCTCACGGAGTCGCTGGACGGTTCCGACGGTATTGCTCGCAAGCACAAGTTGCTGCTGATGCTCGACGAGTTTCCCGCTCTTGGGCGCTTGGACTTCTTCGAATCGGCGCTGGCGTTCATGGCGGGCTACGGCCTGCGTGCCTTCCTGATCGCTCAGTCGCTCAACCAGATCGACAAGGCCTACGGCCAGAACCATTCGATTCTGGACAACTGCCACGTGCGCATTGCGTTCGCCACGAACGATGAGCGAACCGCCAAGCGCATTTCCGACGCGCTGGGCATGGCCACAGAGCTGCGCGCGCAGCGCAACTACGCGGGCCACCGGCTCGCGCCGTGGCTCGGGCACCTGATGGTCTCGCGCCAGGAGACGGCACGGCCGCTGCTGACGCCGGGCGAGGTCATGCAACTGCCACCCGACGATGCCGTGGTGATGGTGTCGGGCCATGCGCCGATCCGCGCGCGCAAGATCCGCTATTACCTTGACCGCAACTTCACGGTGCGCGTGAAGCCAGCGCCATTGCTCACCGTGGCTGGCCACTACGCCGACGCCCCGGCGCCGCGCGCCGACGACTGGAGCGGCCTGGCGCCGCTGGCGGCGCCCATCCTCGGCATGGCCCTTGCCGGCCAGGCCGGCTCCGTCGATGACGGCGGCCGCCAGCAGCAGCCTGAGCTTGGTGAGGTTACCTATTCGCCGCAGGCCGAGCCCGCCGCCGACGATCTCGGCTTGCTCGATGACGACGACTCGCCGCTTCCGATGCCGACGCAACTCGACCCGCGCCTGCAGCGCGCTGCGCGGCTGGCCGCGCTCGACCCTGACGACGGGATTGCCCTATGAGCCGCGCTCGCCTGAACATCTTCCTCGAACGCGACCACGCGCGTCGGCTCGACGAGCTGGCAGCGATGAAGGGTCTGTCCAAATCCTCGATCATCGCCGCCGCGCTGTCCTCGTTCCTCTCGCCCGACAGTGGTGATCAGCGGGAGGCCGCCATCGCCAAGCGGCTGGACCGCCTCTCGCGCCAGGTCGACAAGCTCGAACGCGATCAGAACATCCTGATCGAGACGGTGGCGCTGTACGTGCGCTACTTCCTTACCGTCAGCACGCCGGTTCCCGAGGCACATCAGGAGGCGGCGCGCGCCCAAGGCCGCGCCCGCTTCGAGCAGTTCATCGAACAGCTCGGCCGCCATCTGCTGCGCGGGCGCAGTCTGGTCAAGGATGTGTACGAGGAGATCCAGCCCGAGGACAGCCAATTCTTCGGATTGGGTGATCCCGTGGGGAACACCACTGGAGACGATCGGCCGGCGACCCCGGCCGGTAGCAAATCGGAAGTGGCTTCATGACCGGAGCGCCGCGCGAGCCGAACAAACCCGTCGCGCCGGCATCACTGGCGCTGGACCGTCGCATCCGCATGCTGCGCACGGCGATGGGGCCAGAAATCACGCAGGCGCTGGCCGACCCCGATGTGGTCGAAGTGCTGCTCAACCCGGACGGTTCGCTGTGGCTGGACCGTCTGAGCACCGGCCGTGCGCCGATGGGCGTTACCCTTTCGCCCGCCGATGGGGAGCGCATCATCCGCCTGATTGCGGCACACGTGCGCGCCGAGGTTCATGCGGACAAGCCGCTCCTGACTGCCGAGCTGCCCGAGACCGGCGAGCGCTTCGAGGGTGCGCTTCCGCCGGTCACACCAGGCCCTGTCTTCGCGCTGCGCAAGCGCGCCGTCGCGCTGATCCGCCTGGAAGACTACGTGGCCGACGGCATCCTCACCGCCGACCAGGCCTCATTCCTGCGTCTTGCCGTACGCGACCGCCAGAACATCCTGATCGCTGGTGGTGCCAGCACGGGCAAGACCACTCTCGCCAATGCCCTGCTTGACGAGATCGCCGCCACTGGTGACCGCGTGATCGTGCTGGAAGACACCATGGAGTTGCAGTGCACGGCGGATGACCACGTGCCGTTGCGCACACGGCCAGGCGTGGTCAGCATGACCGAACTCGTGCGCTCCACGCTGCGCCTGCGGCCCGACCGCATCGTTGTTGGCGAGGTGCGGGGTCCCGAGGCGCTGGACCTGCTCAAGGCCTGGGGCACGGGCCACCCGGGTGGCATCGCCACCGTGCATGCGGGCTCCGCGATGGGCGCGCTCACGCGCCTGGAGCAACTGGTGCAGGAGGTTTCGGTGAACGTGCCGCGCGCGCTGATCGCCGAGACCATCAACGTCATTGTCTTTATCGCCGGGCGCGGCCGTAAGCGCCGCATCGAGGCCATCGCACGCGTCGTCGGCCTCGACGCGCACGGCTATCAGCTCAGCCACGAACTGGCGTCCACGCCACTGCCATCGCTTCCTTCATCGCCGTCACTTCCAGGAGAACCGTCATGACGACTTCGCGCATTTTCGTAAATCCGTCTCTGCACACCGGGCGCTTGCGTTTGGCGCTGCAGATCCTGCTGCTGGCCGCGGTGCTGTTGGCTTTCGCACTGCCCGCGCACGCGGCGGGCTCCAACATGCCCTGGGAGGCGCCGCTGCAGTCCATCCTCGAATCCATTCAGGGCCCTGTGGCGCGCATCGTCGCCGTGATCATCATCATCGCCACTGGTCTGACGCTCGCGTTCGGCGATACCAGCGGGGGCTTTCGCAAGCTGGTGCAGATCGTCTTCGGGCTGTCCATCGCGTTCGCCGCATCGAGCTTCTTTCTTTCGTTCTTCTCGTTCGCTGGTGGGGCGGTGCTGGTATGAGCAACAGCACCGTCGCTGGCTCTGTGCTGGGCTTTGAAGTGCCGCTGCACCGGTCGCTGACCGAGCCCATCCTGATGGGCGGCGCACCGCGCACGGTCGCCATCACCAACGGCACGCTGGCCGCCGCAGTCGGCCTGGGCCTGCAGTTGTGGGTTCCCGGCCTCGTGCTCTGGGTCGCGGGGCACTCGCTCGCGGTCTGGGGCGCGCGCGTGGATGCGCAGTTCATGCAGGTTTTCGCGAGGCACATCAAGCACCGTGTGCTGCTGGACGTGTGAGGCTTGTCATGGAGAACACCCCATGTTGAACCTTGCCGAATACCGCCGGCGACCGGCGCTGCTGTCCGACTGGCTGCCTTGGGCCGGGCTGGTTGCGCCCGGTGTTGTGCTGAACAAGGACGGTGCGTTCCAGCGCACGGCGCGGTTCCGTGGACCGGACCTGGACAGTGCGACGCAAGGCGAACTGATCGCCACCTCGGCGCGCTTGAACAATGCGCTGCGGCGCCTGGGCTCTGGCTGGGCGCTGTTCGTGGAGGCCGGACGCCGGGAGGCGGGTGACTACCCGCAGTCTGTGTTTCCTGAACCGTTGTCCTGGCTGGTCGACGAAGAGCGGCGAGCGGCCTTTGCGGAGGACGCGAGCCACTTCGAGAGCCGCTACCACCTCACCCTGGTCTACCTGCCGCCGGAAGAGGGCAGGGCACGCGCGGCCAAGCTGCTCTACGAGAACGGCAAGACCGAGGGCGTGGATTGGCGCGAGCGACTCGAAGCCTTTGTGTCGGAGTCGGTGCGTTTTTTGGACCTGCTCGAAGGCGTGATGCCGGAGATCGGTTGGCTGGACGATGCGCAGACGCTGACCTACCTCCACGATTGCGTGTCCACGCGCCGGCATCCGGTGGCTGTGCCTGAGGTACCGATGCACCTGGATGCGCTGCTGGCCGATGAGCCGCTGGTGGGTGGACTGGCGCCGATGCTGGGGGCATTGCATCTGCGCACGCTGTCGGTGCGGGGCTTTCCGACCTCCACCTGGCCGGGCGTGCTGGACGACCTGAATCGGCTGGGCTTTGCCTACCGCTGGAGCACGCGCTTCCTGTGCCTGGACAAGTCCGAAGCAGAGAAGGAGCTGACCCGCCTGCGCCGCCAGTGGTTCGCCAAGCGCAAGAACATCGTGGCACTGCTGCGCGAGACGATTTTTCAGCAGGAGAGTCCGCTGGTGGATTCGGACGCGTCCAACAAGGCCGCGGATGCCGACGCGGCGCTGCAGGCCTTGGGCAGTGACCAGGTGGCGTTTGGCTATGTCACCGCGACGGTGACCGTGCTGGATGCCGATGCGACCGCCGCCGACGAGAAGCTGCGCGCGGTGGAGCGGACCATCCAGGGCCGTGGCTTCGTCACCATTCCCGAGACCCTGAATGCGGTAGAGGCATGGCTGTCGTCAATCCCGGGGAATGCCTATGCCAATGTGCGCCAGCCCATCGTCTCCACCCTGAACCTGGCGCACATGATGCCGGTGTCGGCGGTCTGGGCCGGCCAGGAGCGCAACAAGCACCTGGGCGGGCCGCCCCTGATCGTCACGCGCACGGACGGTGCCACGCCGTTCCGGCTGGTCACGCACATCGGAGACGTGGGCCACACCCTGGTGGTCGGCCCCACGGGCATGGGCAAGTCGGTGCTGCTGGCCACCCTGGCGCTGCAGTTCCGGCGCTACCCGAACTCGCGCATCCTCGCCTTCGACATGGGACGCTCGATGCGGGCTACCGTGCTCGGGCTGGGCGGCGAACACTATGACTTGGGGCTGGATGGCGAGATCGCTTTTCAGCCGCTGGCGCGCATCGATCAGGAAGGTTATCGCGCCTGGGCGTCGGAGTGGGTCGAGGGGCGGTTGATCCACGAGGGAGTGTCTGTGGGCCCGGCCGAGAAGGATGCAGTCTGGTCTGCGCTCAACAGCCTGGCCAGCGCACCGGTGGAGCAGCGCACGTTGACGGGCCTGTCTGTGCTGCTGCAATCGAACGCGCTGCGCCAAGCCCTGCAGCCCTATGTGCTGGGCGGTGCCCACGGCAAGCTGCTCGATGCGGACGTAGACCGGCTGGGATCTTCCTCGGTCCAGTGCTTCGAGATGGAAGAGCTCATGCACAGCAAGGCCGCGACACTGGCCGTGCTGTCCTATCTGTTCGCGCGCTTTGACGAGCGCTTTGATGGCGCGCCGACGCTGCTGATCCTCGACGAGGCCTGGCTCTTCTTGGACGACCCGGTGTTTGCCGCGCGCATCCGCCAGTGGCTAAAGACGCTGCGCAAGAAGAACGTGTCGGTCATTTTTGCGACGCAGTCGCTGGCGGACATCCAAGGTTCCAGCATTGCGCCGGCCATCGTGGAGAGCTGCGCGAGCCGGATCTTTCTGCCCAACCCGCAGGCGACCGAGCCGCAGATCCGGGTTATCTACGAAGGCTTCGGCCTCAACGGCCGGCAGATCGACATCGTCGCGCAGGCCACGCCCAAGCGCGACTACTACTACCAGTCCCGGCTGGGTAACCGGGTGTTTGACCTGGGGCTCGGGCCCGTGGCGCTGGCGTTTGCAGGGGCGTCCTCGCAGGAGCACCAGCGCGACATCGATGCGGTGGCCTTGGGGGCTCCCCAGGACTTTGCAGCCGCCTGGCTGCGCCATCGCGGCCTTGACTGGGCTGCGGATCTCATCCCTTCGTTTCCACCATTTCCCTCGCTTCCCGCGATCTCAACCCACTGAAGGAGGTTTTCCATGAACTGCAAGATGAAGTTTCAACTGCTGCGTGTGACGCTGGTTGCCGCGGCGGCGCTGGCCCTCGGCGCGGCGGTGCCTGCGCAGGCCCAGATGTTTGGGGGCCGCATCGTGTTCGATCCCTCGAACTTCTCCCAGAACATCCTGACGGCGGCGCGGACGCTGGAGCAGATCAACAACCAGATCCGGCAGCTGCAGAACGATGCACTGAACCTGGCCAAGCTGGATTCCAGCGCGCTGGGCGAGTTGCGGGCGGCCTTGGCCGCGACCAACCAGCTGATACGCCAGGCCCAGGGGCTGGCGTTCAACGTGCAGCAGATGGAAGGCGAGTTCCGGCGGCTGTATCCGCAGGCCTACACCGCGGCGATCTCGGGCGACCAGATGGCGCTGGATGCGCGCCAGCGCTGGCAGAACTCGCTGGAGGCGTTGCGTACCGCCACCCAGGTGCAGTCCCAGGCGGTGCAGAACTTCGCGAGCGACGAGCGCACGCTCACGGACCTGGTCAACCGCAGCCAGTCGGCCGTGGGTGCCTTGCAGGCCATGCAGGCGACGAACCAGCTGCTGGCCCTGCAGTCGCGCCAGTCCATGCAGGCGCAGCAGCTGCAGATCACCCAGGACCGGGCTGTGGCGCTGGAGCAAGCACGCCAGGTGGCGGTGCAAGAGCGGGCACGCGAGGTGCGGCGCCGCTTCCAGGGTGAGGGCACGCCATACACGGCGGCGCCGGTCAGCTTCTACGGTCAATGAGGAGATGGCCATGAAGTCCAAGTACGTTCTGATCATGTCCGTCGCGCTGCTGGTGGCTGGCTGCGACAAAACTCCTGCCATCGAGACCGTCGAATCGCTGGTGGTCAACCCCGAGCGGCTCCGGGAACTGCGCGCGCAGTGCAAGGCAGACCATGTCAAGGTGGGTGATGCGCAGTGCAACGCGGTGGCCGAGGCCACGCGCCAGCGCTTCGTGAGTGGCGGGACAGCACACATACCGGCTGCGCGCCCACCCGCATCGTCGCCCGCGAGCGCGGCGTCCAGCGACCTCCCCACGGATTGAGCGCCATGAACGACGTGGCGGTCATCGACCGCTTCCTCGACGTGTTCTCGCGGTACATCGATTCGGGGTTTGGGCTTCTCGGTGGCGAGGTGCGGTTCTTGAGCGCCACGCTGATCGTGATCGATGTGACGCTGGCCGGGTTGTTCTGGGCCATGGGCCATGCCTCGGGGCAGGGCGACGATGTGATCGCGCGGCTGATCAAGAAGGTGCTGTATGTGGGGGCGTTTGCTTTCATCATCGGCAACTTCAACCGGCTGGCGGGCATTCTGTTTCAGTCGTTTGCGGGGCTGGGGTTGACCGCCTCGGGATCCGGAATGACCCAGGCGCAGTTTCTGCGGCCGGGGCAACTGGCCAAGGTGGGCATCGATGCGGGCCGGCCGATCATGGCGCAGATCAGCGAGCTGACGGGGTTCCCGGAGGTGTTCGCGAACCTGGACGTGATCACCGTGCTGTTCTTGGCGTGGCTGGTCCTGATCGTGAGCTTCTTCGTGCTGGCGGTGCAGCTGTTCGTGACGCTTATTGAGTTCAAGCTGACCACGCTGGCGGGCTTCGTGCTCGTGCCGTTCGCGCTGTGGAACAAGACGGCCTTCCTGGCGGAGAAGGTGCTGGGCAACGTGATCTCCTCGGGCATCAAGGTGTTGGTGCTGGCCGTTATCGTGGGGATTGGCTCGGGGCTGTTTGCGGAGTTCAGGACGCCAGCGGGAGCAGAGCCTTCCATCGACCATGCGCTGGTGATCATGCTGGCGGCGCTGGCCATGCTGGGGCTGGGGATCTTTGGGCCGGGGATTGCGACGGGGCTGGTCTCAGGGGCCCCGCAGCTTGGTGCCGGCGCGGCGGTGGGCACAGCCATCGGCGCGACTGGCCTGGCTGTGGCTGGCGGCGCTGCCGTGGCCGGTGCGGGCTCGGCCGTGGCTGCAGGGGCACGCATGGCACCTGGCGCCACCAAGGCGGCCATTGGTGGCGGTGCCTCGGCTGCGCGCGCTGCCGGTGCGCTGGCCCGCGGTGCGAAGTCGGCATACCAGGCGGGCGCTGCCGCTTCGGGCGGCAGCGGCGTACGGGCTGCTGGCGCTGGCATGAGAAACGTTGCCAAGACCGGAGCAACGGCTGCGGGTCAGCGCGTTGCCTCCGGTGCGAAGGCCGTCAAGGCCAGCGTTGCGGGCTTCGTCAGCGAAGCGGTAGCACCAACTGCCGCTGCGGCAACCGACACCGCATCCGAGGGAAATTCCTCTTCACCCACCACCGAACCTGCGTGGGCGCAGCGCATGCGGCGCCGGCAGCAGGCCACGCATGCCGCCACCACGGCGGCGCATGCGCTGCGCTCGGGCGACCACGGGGGCAGCGGCTCCGGTCCGAGCTTGCGCGATGACTCGAACTCTTGAGGAGAACCTCCATGCGATTCAAACGACCCCGGGTGCGGTACTCGGAAACGCCCGAGCCCGTCACCCCCTACCAGGCCGCAGGGCTGGTCTGGGACGAGCGTATCGGCAGTGCGCGTGTTCAAGCCAAGAACTGGCGGCTGATGGCCTTTGGTTCTCTGTCGCTGGCCTTGCTGATGGCGGGCGGCCTGGTCTGGCGCTCGGCGCAGTCCATCGTGACGCCCTATGTGATCGAGGTGGATCAGGCGGGGCAGGTGCGGGCGGTGGGCGAGGCGGCCACACCGTACCAGCCGGCGGATGCGCAGATTGCGTTTCACCTGGCGCGGTTCATCAGCAGCGTGCGCTCGCTGTCCATCGATCCGATCGTGGTGCGGCAGAGCTGGCTGGAAGCCTATGACTACACCACGGACAAGGGGGCTGCAGTCCTCAACGACTACGCGCGCACCAACGATCCGTTTTCTCGGATCGGGCAGCAGTCGGTGGCCGTGCAGGTCAACAGCGTGGTGCGGGCTAGCGACACCTCGTTTCAGGTGCGATGGACCGAGCGGCGATATGTCAATGGAGAAGCTGCCGGGCTGGACCGCTGGACGGCTGTGCTCTCCATCGTGTTGCAGGCGCCTCGCACCGAGGAACGTCTGCGCAAGAACCCCCTGGGTATCTACGTCAACGGACTGTCGTGGACCCGTGAACTGGAAACCTCCGAAGGAGTGAAGAAGCCATGAATGCACAAAGCCGTGTTTGCGTACTGCCGGCGATCCTGCTGGCCATCCTGGCTGCAGGTTGCGCGTCGCCGCGCAAGCCGCCAGAGATCTCGCTCGATGAGCCCAGGCAGGAGAGGGCCGCTCAGTTGTTGCCGGAGACGCCCAAGCCAGTGGAGGCGTTAGCGGTGCCGCAGCCGCTGGCATTGCCGGGGCAGTTGAAGCCTGTGGGGCGCGAGGCCGATGGGAAGCTAGCTCCCGAGCTTGCTGACGAGAAGGCCAGGGTGTCCAAGGCCAATGAGGAGGCGCGCATTGCTCCTTCGCGCGAGGGCTATGTCAATGCGATCCAGGTCTGGCCCTATGCCGACGGGGCGCTGTACCAGGTCTATGCGAGCCCGGGGCGTGTCACAGTCATCGCGCTGCAGCCCAGCGAGGAACTGGTGACGGTCTCGGCCGGGGACACGGTGCGCTGGATCGTGGGCGACACGGCCAGCGGTTCGGGCGCGGACCTGCGCGTGAACGTCCTCGTGAAGCCCACGCGGGTGGGGCTGAAGACGAATCTCGTCATCACGACGAACCGCCGGACCTATCTTCTGGAACTGTCTTCGACGCCGCAGGCCTGGATGGCATCGGTGTCCTGGGACTACCCCAAGGACCGCATGCTGGCGCTGCAGAAGCAGGCCCGCGAGGCGCAGGCTGGTGCGCCGGTGGAAACGGGCATGACGCTGGAGCAGATCCGCTTCCGCTACGCGGTCAGTGGCGATTCCCCGTCCTGGAAGCCGCTGCGCGCCTTCGACGATGGGGAGAAGGTCTATATCCAGTTCCCTGGGGGCATTGCGCAGGGCGAGCTGCCACCTTTGTTTGTGATCGGGCCGCAGGGGGATGGGCAGTTGGTGAACTACCGGTACCGGGCGCCGTATTACGTGGTGGACCGGCTGTTTGGCGCGGCCGAGTTGCGCCTGGGCGGGGACAAGGCCCAGGTGGTGCGGATCGAGCGCACGGACGGTGTGAGCTCGGCGCGGAGGAACTGACATGGGTACGAACGATATGCCGGAAGCACCGCGTGCGGCGGCGCCCAAGGCTGATCCGGAGGCCATGGCATTGCGCGCCTCGCCTCGGCCGGTGACGCGGCTCAATCGCCGCACGCTGATCGTGCTGGTAGGCGGGCTCAGTGCTGCGGTGTTGGGGGCCACGCTGTGGTCCTTGAGTCCGAGTCGGCGGGATCGTGGTGCCAATACCGAACTCTTCAACGTAGATCGCATTGCGCGCACCGAGGACCTGGAGCGGCTGCCGAAGGACTACTCGGGGTTGGTCAATGCAGTGCCGCCGGTGCTGGGACCGCCGCTTCCTGGGGATCTTGGACCGGCCATCGTGAAGTCGCAGCAGCCGATGGAGATGCGGGCGCCGGGAGTGGATTTGGATCAGGCCGAGGAGGCGGCGAAGTCATCGGTGTTCTTCCGGAGCAGCGGACATGGCGGGGGCACCAAGCCGGCGGGGGCGGAGGCTGCAGCGGGCAGTCAGGCGGTGGGCTCGGGGAACCAGGGTTTTGATCCGTTGGCCGGGGCGTCACCGCAGGCGGCTCCGGCCGATCTGACAGCAGTGCAGGACCGGCAGGATGCGAAGGAGGCGTTCCTGGTGAAGGCGGGGGAGGGTGGGACACGCAACCCTGGCAGCTTGCAGATGCCGACTTCACCTTACCAAGTGATGGCGGGGACGGTCATTCCCGCAGCGCTGGTGACGGGGATCAACTCGGATCTGCCTGGGCAGGTGATTGCCAACGTGACCGAGGCGGTCTATGACACGGCCACGGGCAAACACTTGCTGATCCCGCAGGGTTCGCGGCTGATGGGGCGGTATGACAGCCAAGTGGCATTCGGGCAGCGGCGGGTGTTGCTGGTGTGGACGCGGCTGATCCTACCGGACACCTCGTCGGTGGCGCTGGACCGGCTGCCGGGAATTGATCCTGCGGGGTATGCGGGGCTGGAGGATGGGGTGGATTGGCACTGGGACCGGATCCTGGCCGGGGCGGCGCTGTCGACCTTGCTGGGAGTGGGGGCGGAGTTGGCGGCGCCCGAGAGTCGTACCGATGGCAACCGCATCGTGATCGCGGCCCGGGAAGGGGCGCAGGATGCGGTGAACCAGGTGGGGCAGGAGATCACCAAGCGGAACATGAGCATTCAGCCGACGCTGACGATCCGGCCGGGGTTCCCGGTGCGGGTGATGGTGAGCAAGGATCTGGTGTTGCGGCCGTACCAACCGCTGTTCTATGACGGAAGCCGGAGAGGGGCAAGATGAGCAGTACGAGGAAATTGCGGCTGGGACCGTTACCCAAGACTGAAACCGTCAAGCTGACCTTCACCTGCACGGCCAGTCTCAAGACGGAGTTGGAGCGGTATGCGGTACTCCATGGGCAGACCTACGGTGGGGCGGTGGATGCCATGGCATTGGTTCCGTACATGCTGGAGGCGTTCATGGCGCAGGATAGGGGGTTCAGGAACGCGAGGAGGCAAGCTACCGAAAAGCGCTAAAATGCATGGAATTTCAATGAAAAATTAGCCATGCCTACCACCGTCCAGTCTCCTGCTGTCTCTTTGCGAGGCGCTGCTGCGCACCTCGCAGGCGAACTGCAAGCTGGGCGCGTTTACCGCCGGGAGGATCTCGCACGCCTGTCTACGGCGGTGGATCGGCATCTGCGCGAGCTGGTGGCTACCGGAAAGCTGAAGAAGTTGGCCCAAGGCCTGTACCACGTACCGAAGCAGTCCAACTTCGGTCCGTTGCCACCGGCCGATGAGCAGGTGGTGGGCGGCTTCCTGCGCGACAAGGATTTCCTGGTGTTCTCGCCTTCGGCTTACAACGCCGTGGGTCTGGGTACAACCCAGCTTTACAACCGAACGCTGGTCTACAACCACAAGCGCCACGGCGTCTTCAAGCTTGGCAATCGGCAGTTCGACTTCCGAATGAAGCCGCGCTTTCCCAGGAAACTGACGCCTGAGTTCCTTTACGTGGACCTGCTGAACAACCTGGACGAACTGGCAGAGGACCGCGATGCGGTCTTGCGCCAGGCGCGTAGCAAACTGCTTTCATTCGACTCCACCCGTCTGCAGCGCGCAGTCGACAGCTTTGGCAGCGTGGCCACGCGCAAGCGCCTGCGGGAGTGGGCGGGTGGCTGACTTCCTGCACGAACGAAGGGACTTCGATCAGTTGCTGGCAGTGGTTGCTGACGAGCGTGGCCTTGATCCCATGCTTGTCGAGAAGGACTACTGGATCATGCATTGCCTGTGGGGTCTCCAGGCGCAGGGTTTTCAGTTTGAGCTGAAGGGTGGAACGTCCTTGTCAAAGGGGTTCGGTGTCATCCATCGCTTTTCCGAAGACATCGACATCCGCATTGAACCGCCCGACGGCATGGACGTGAAAACGGGGCGCAACCAAGACAAGCCCGCGCATGTTGAATCGCGGCGTGCGTACTACGACGCACTCGCTGCGCGAATCAGTATTCCGGGCATCGACAGTGTGGAGCGTGATACCCAGTTTGACGACGACAAGATGCGCAGTGCCGGAATTCGCTTGATCTATGCGCCGCGTGTTCCCGCGCTCGCTGGCGTCAAAGACGGCATCCTGCTGGAGCTTGGATTCGATGACACCGCCCCGAATCGGGCGGTCACGATCTCGTCATGGGCGCTGGACGTTGCTAGGGAGCGCGGTGTGGCAGTGGGGGATAACCGCGCGGTGGCTGTACCGTGCTATGCCCCCACGCACACCTTCGTCGAGAAGCTGCAAACAATTTCCACCAAGTACCGCCGATTGGACGAAACCCAGGCTTTTCCCTCCAACTTCTTGCGGCACTACTACGACGTGTACTGCCTGCTGGGACTGGAGGAGGTTCGGGCGTTCATGAACACACATGCGTACCAAGAACGCAAGTCGCAGCGGTTCCGTACTGGCGACGAGCAGGTCATTGCGCGCAATCCGGCTTTTTTGCTGGCCGAAGCTGAGCGGCGTCTGCGCTTTGCGCAGGAATACCGCAGGACCGCCGCGCTGTACTACCAGGGGCAGCCGGACTTTGATGTTTTGCTGGACAGGATCCATCAGCACATTGAACTCATGTGATTGGGCGTCAATTTGACGCCCTTGGCGGATTTCGCGTTCTTTCACAAGAGTACGTCTATACTGTGTTAAAAAACAGTGCATTGTCGCAATGCGCCGAGAGAGTAAACAATGGGAAAAGACACCCGTATCGAGTGGACGCACCACACCTTCAATCCATGGTGGGGTTGCGTGCGCGTGTCCGATGCGTGTGACCATTGCTATGCCGAAACCTGGGCGAAGCGCCTCGGAGAGGACGTTTGGGGCGCTAAGTCGGAGCGGCGCTTCTTTGGCGATGCCCATTGGAAGGAGCCCCTGAAGTGGGACCGGGAGGCCAAGGAGAGCAAGACCCGACGGCGCGTGTTTTGTGCTTCCATGGCGGACGTGTTCGAGAACCGCAAGGATTTAGTTCCGCACCGGCTACGCCTTCTGGACCTCATCGCGGCAACGCCTCATCTTGATTGGCTGCTCCTGACCAAGCGAATCCACCTGGTACGCAAGCAACTGCCCAAGGGCTATGAACTGCCTTCCAATGTTTGGCTGGGTGCGACCGTCGAAAACCAGGATGCCGCAGGCAAACGGCTGAAGTATCTTCTGGAGTTCGATACGCCGGCAGTCCGGTTCCTGTCCTGTGAGCCGCTGCTTGGACCTCTGGATCTGCGCCAGTGGTTGAAGGTTGGGAAGAGCGGTACGCGCGTGGACTGGGTGATTGCTGGCGGCGAGTCCGGGCCAGGTTCGCGTCCCATGGATCCGCAATGGCCCGAAGATCTCCGCAAACAATGCAATGCGGCTGGCGTTGCCTTCCATTTCAAGCAATGGGGGCACTGGGCGCCTCTGGAGCAAGCCGCTGACGCAGTGACAGGTCGTACCCCGATTCACGTCGTCAGACGCGATGGGTCAGAGGTCAAGCTCGCCGCTGTCGGAAAAGGCAAGGCTGGCCGCTCCTTGGGCGGCCGCCATTGGGACCAGTTTCCGAGCACGGGAAACACGGTGTAACCTCGATCCACTCCTGCACCGCAGAAAGGCTTGCTTTTGGCACAGAGTCACTACGATTGGAGGAACGGACCGGCGGAGATCGATCCGCACAGTGTGACGAAGCATGAGGTGTTGGTTGGATACCTGATTCGGTATTTCGAACAGCGCACACTCAACGCGCGTGGACGAGAGCGGCTGCGCATCACGCTGGTGGACGGGTTTTGTGGGGGCGGCCTCTACACGCTCAAGGGTATGGGGACGGAAATCCTTGGCTCTCCGCTGCGGATGCTGGATGCGGTCCGGGAGGCCAGTGTCCGGGTCAACGCCGAGAGAACAAAGCCCATTGATCTGGATGTGCGGTACATCTTCATCGACAAGGATGCTCGGGCGTTATCGCACCTGAAACAGGTCTTGCATGACAGAGGATACGGTGCACAAATCGGCCAATCCATACACGTCATTCATGATGACTTTGTCTCGGCATCGCCAGCCGTGTTTCGGTTGATCGAGGCGCATACCCCCCGAGCACACACCGCGCTCTTCTTTCTTGATCAGTATGGGTACAGCGATGTGCCTGCACCGTTGATTCAAAAAATATTTGCTGAATCACCGAAGAGTGAGGTGGTCCTCACGTTTCATGTCTCCGCTTTTGCGACCTATACCAACGATGAGTTCACGGACAAGGTCTCTGGAAAGCTGGCCATCGACATCCGCTCGGCGCTGGGCGGTAGAACGATCGAGCAAATCAAGGAAGAGGACTCGGCGGATTGGCGACGCTTCATTCAAGCCGCTCTGTACCATGCCTTGGTGAAGGATTGCGGAGCCGAGTACTTCACGCCATTCTTCATTCGAGGGGAGGGTAGTGGCCAGGGCGAGTACTGGCTTGTCCATCTTTCCCGACATCCGCGTGCGCAAGATGTGATGAAGCAGGTGCACTGGGAACACCAGAACGATTCCATCCACTATGGCGGTGCAGGCCTTGACATGCTTGCGACCCACATGATGGGCTTCCGTCAGCAGTTCAAGGGCGGATTTGTATTCGACGATGTGGCACAGAGCCTGTCCGCCGGCGTGTTGCCACAGCACTTGGCGGAGAACATTTTTAGGCGAGGACAGCCTGTGCAGATTGGCGAGCTTTATGCCTCGACCTGCAATACGTCCCCAGGTACCTCTCTCATGTACAAGGACGCGTTGGAGCGGTTGTCTGGTGAGAGAGACATCGTCATTCGCTCCGAGGACGGGACGGTTCGGCGGCTTGCGCGATACATGCGGGATACGGATTGGATCGAACGAAACCAGCAAATTTCTCTGTTTAGTTCTCCGGCAGGGCCAGGCAAATGAGTTTTAGTCTCGCGCACGATGCTGATCCGTTGCCGCATCTTCCGGTGGAGCTTGGACGGAACGGTGAAGGTGTTGGCCGCTGGGTTCCAGAGATGAAGCACACCTTCCTCGCAAAGTACGTGGAGGGCACACGTCGCGCGAGGGAGAAATTCAAGCAGCGTGTGTACGTCGATCTGTTCTGTGGCCCTGGCCGTATTCAGGTCAAGGGCGAGACGATGACGCGCCCCGGGGGGGCTCAGGTCGCATGGCAGCATTCTTTGCGCGACGATATTGCTTTCACCTCTTGCCTCGTTGGTGATCTGGACGCCGCTCGGGCATCGGCCTGTGCAGAGCGATTGCGGGCCATGGGTGCGCCGGCCATTGCTTTCCCGGGTGCAGCTGAATCCACGGTGGATCAAGTACTTGGGACGATTCCAAAAGGAGCGCTCTGCCTCGCGTATCTGGATCCCTACAACCTCCAGTACCTTTCGTTCAAGGTGATCGAAAAGCTGGCGCGTCTGAAGTTTGTCGATTTCGCGGTTCATTTCAGCACCATGGATCTTCGACGCAACGTGCTGATGGAATACAACCCCGAGCGCGCGCGCTTCGATGATGCTGCGCCTGGCTGGCGGCAGCATGTCGATCCTCTCGCGTTTGTGCGCGGGGATGCCGACGAAGCATTTTTTGACTACTGGTGTGGGCTGGTGCGTGGCCTTGGATTTTCGATCAGCCGGCGCATGCCTTTGGTTCGCGACGAAGGAAATCGACCACTGTACCACTTGGTGTTCTTCAGTCGTCATGAACTGCCCAACAGGATCTGGGGCGATGTGGCTCAAGGTCCGAACCGTGAGTTCGACTTCTAGCTAAGGACGTTGCTCCCCAATATTTCCCTGTCGAGTGCGGCAGACATAAAAATGAAGATCGACATCATCAGCAGTGACGGCATCCACGCCTCGGAGAAGGAGGCGCTGGAGCGCATGCGGCAGGCATTCAATGCATCTGAGTTCAGTCTGAAGTGGCAAGGCTACGCCGGCTTCATGATGATGGACACGACCTACCGGGATCGCGAGATCGACCTGGTGCTGCTGACCCATGATCGCTTGCTGCTAATTGAGCTTAAGAAGTGGCGCGGCAAGATCGAGCCGATGCAAGACCACTGGCTGCGCGATGGCGATGACATGGGGCGCTCTCCAGTCAAAGTGCTTGCCGACAAGTGGAAAATTCTCTCGTCCAAGATCCGCAACCGCCTCGCCGAGCCGGCCAAGTCTGTATACATCGACTACCGAGTTGTGATGTGCGGAACAGCGGATTTCTCAGCGATTTCAGATGATGAAAAGGCCTTCGTCCTGACGCTCGACCAGTTCCTGAAGATCGCCAAGCAGGGCGGCTATCGGCAGGAGTTTGGCAACCCTTGCGCAGGGAAGCCCAACCAGCATGTACAGATCTTCACGCAGTTCTTCCGTGGCCGGGACTTCAAGCCCGCGGGCTTTTCGTTTGGCAACTTCCAGATCGTCGGTGAGGCGACCTTCCCGCACCCTCAGGGCCTGTACAAAGAGTACAAGTCGGTCAAGAAGGATGACCAGCGGCACGAGGCCTTGTTGCGACGCTGGGACTTTTCCGCGCTCACTGGCATCGCCGACACTCTCGACGAACGGGCGCGCATCGCGCTGCGCGAGCACAAGGTTCTCGGTTTCATCCACGAGCAGTGCGAGCAACTCGATGGCGTAGTGCTCCAACCGCTGTCCCACCCCACCCGTGACGATATCGACGCGGACTTCTGTGAGCTCTACCGGCTGCCCTCGCGCCAGTTGAGGCTCAACGAGTTCGTGCACCGCCACGGGCAGGACATGTCGTTCGCTGACCGCTTGGCCCTGGTCAAAGTGCTCCTTTCGCACTTCGCGGAACTGCACGACGCTGGGGTGGCACATCGCGACGTCAGCGACCACAGCCTGTGGCTGGAGCGGCCGTCGAAGGTGTCCATCTCCGGCTTTCTGACCGCCTACTTCCCCGAGGCGGGTACGGTCGGTCCGCTACGGGAGAGCTTGCGTGCGGGCAGGGCCGTGTTGCCGGAGGACTCCGAACTGGGTGAGGACGAGCCCAGCGACGCCTTCCAGGGCGACGTCTACCTGCTCGGCGCGGCCACGCACCACGTGCTGTTTCTGCGGCTGCCGCCTCAGATGGAAGGCTTGTTCCAATGGGAGCCTCCGGAAGGGGCAGACTGCGATCAAGGCTTGGCCGCCTGGTTCGCCAGGGCTCTGGATTGGGTCCCCTCGGCGCGGTTTGCGAATGCCCGAGCCATGCTGGACGCCTTGAACGCGCTGACGGTCGGTCGGCCGTCCAGGGCCGAGGTGGATCTACGCGCCTTCGAGGCTTACCGCAGTGAAGTCATGCCGATGGTGGCGTATCCGCTTGAGGAAAACATCAAGCAGGGTCACAGCCATCTCTACCGCTCGACCGTGGGCGGACGCCCAGTGTCGGTGAAGGTCTGGTACGGACGACGGCCCGACCCGAAGCGTCCCGAGGAGACCCATGCGCTGAAGATGTTCCTGGACAAGGCCCGCCTGGTAAAGACTCAGCCCTGTGCCTCGCTGGCGCCAGTGGTGGATTTTGGGATCTCGGACGCGGGCACCTTCCTGGTCCAGCATTGGGTGGAGGGGCAGAGTCTGCTGGACGCCGGCGCGGCCTGCCCGGCGGCGCGCGAGATCCTCGCGCTGTGTCACCAGTTGGTCAAGGCTACGGTGCATCTGCATGGGCTGGACCTGCAACACGGCGACCTGCACCCCGGAAATGTCCTGGTCGAAGGCGCCGACGTGCGCTTCATCGACGCCATCGACATGGTGCAGGGTGGCGTGGCCGGCCCCCACAACCCGGCCTATGCGCCCGCGGACCACGAGTCTGTGTCGCCGGAGCAGCGCGATTGCTACGCCGTGGCAAAGATGTGTGGGGAACTGCTGGAGCGTGTCTCGTCCTGGGACGGTACTGATGCAGGCCCCTTGCGTGGGGAGATTCAGCGCTGCCTAGACAGAGAACTGCGCGTGCATGCGCTCGACCGCATCGATGACGCTCTCGCGCGGCTGCTTCATCCGCCATTGCTCGACACCGGGCCGCGGCTGGTCGTTCAGATGCGCCAGCTCACCTCGCGCACGCCCCTGGCGGGCGACAACGATGAGTTCCACGTCGGGGTGGCGATCGAACGGGTGCGCAATGGCCGGCAACAGCCTCAGGTGGAGGTGTCGCTGTCCGGGGTGCGTCGGCGCCTGCTGCTCCTGCTCAAGCCTACGACACTCGACTTTGCGTCGCTGCGCGTGCACGACATGCCGCACAGTCAGTTCGTGCGCATGGCCACCCAGGCGGCCGCGACGCTGAAAGCAGAAATCGTGTTCGAACCCGCGCCGGCCGACGATGCCAGCGACCTGCTGGCGGCTCTGGAGGCGATAGGGGAGGTCCGCCAGGCCATCGACGCTGTCCGCGCCCAAATCCTCGGCCTCGACGCGCCCGAGGAGGAGGTCGACGTCGGCGAAGAAGGTCCGGCTGGCGTGCCACGCGCCGCTCCGCGGACCGAGGCGTTGTGGCAAGCCATCCTCGATGCCGAGGAAGCCACGCTGCCTGAAGTCGAGATTGCCGCGCCGGTGGCGCGCGAGATGGGGCGCCGCGACAAGCTGCGCATTCCGTATCGCAAGGAGGGCGAGGCGCTCGACTACGAGTCCGACGCAAAGGTCGAGGCCCTGCAGGAAATCAATGGCGAACTGGTGAAGGTCGGCGACATCGACATGCGCGAGACCACTCAGGCCATCCTGGTGATCGACAACCCGCGCATCCGTATACAGACTGGCGTGGGCGATCGGATCAAGCTGCGCAGCCAGCAGGATCTGTCTTCGTTTCGCCGCCGACATCTCGCCGTCACCCGCATTCTGGGGCGTGAATCGGTGCTACCCGACCTGGTCGACTACTTCGATCCGGTGCAATGCCCGCTGCCGCAAGCCCTGCAGGCCCTGCCCACCGATGCAGAGCTGGATGCCTACGACCGTCACAACGAGTCGGGGCAGTTGGTGTTTTCCCTCAATCGGCAACAGCGGGACGCCTTTGCCAAGCTGTGGTCCCAGGGGCCACTGAGCCTACTGCAAGGGCCGCCAGGCACGGGCAAGACGTCCTTCATCGCCTCGTTTATCCACTACGCGATGTCCCATGGCGCACAGAGTATCCTGCTGGCAAGCCAATCGCACGAGGCGGTGAACAACGCTGCCGAGAAGGTCATTGAGTTGTGCCAGCGTACAGATCTGCCACTGGACGTGGTGCGCTTCGGCGCAGAGGGCATGGTGTCCGAGCAGCTGCGGCCGCATCATTCAGCGTCCATCCTGCAGGCTTACCGCGATTTGTTCCGATCCGAGATGCGCCAGCGCGTCGTGGCGCTGAGTCGCAACCTGGGCCTTCCCAATGCCTTCGTGGAGACATGGTTTGACGTCGATTTCCACCTCGGACGCCTGTTGAGGGACATCGAGCGGCTGGCGCGCAAGCTCTCGGAAGCCAATGCGACGGGGGATGACCTCGCGTCTGTGGCCGCGCGCGTTGGGCAACGCACCGAACGTCTGCGCACGCTGGCGCGGGAGAAATTCGGCGTGCTCGATGTGGCCGAGCCAGCCGAGACGATTGCCCAGCTACGACGTGCCGCGATGGAGGCCCACGGAGTGACCTCAGTCGACGCGGTGTCCAAGCTCGATCAGGTCATGGCGATGGCTCAGGAATGGGTGGACCGGCTGGGGACGCTGCGCGGCAATTTCGAGGAATTTCTCGCCAAGACGCGGTCCCTGGTGTGCGGTACCTGCGTGGGACTGGGGCGTTCCCAGTTCGGAGTGGCCCGCAATCGATATGACTGGGTGATTGTCGACGAGGCGGCCCGGGCGACGCCAGGCGAGCTGGCCGTCGCGATACAGTCGGGGCGTCGCGTCTTGCTGGTCGGCGACCACCGCCAGTTGCCGCCGCTCTACACCGAGCCTCTTGTGCGCCGGATCGCCGCGGACCTGCAATGGCCGGATCGCTCGGTGCTCACTCGCAGCGACTTCGAGCGCGCCTTCGAGTCAGACTACGGTCGCCAGGTCGGCGCGACCCTGCAGACTCAGTACCGCATGGCGCCCCCGATCGGCGAGTTGGTGTCTGCCTGCTTCTACCCAGTGCCGCTGCAGCCCGGCCGCGGTGAGCCTCCGCCGTGGTTCGATCAGTTACCCGAGCGCATCCGCGCGGTCGTGACCTGGATCGATACGTCGGACGCCGGGCGCGAATCCCACGACAGGTCCAAGACCCCGGGCTTCGACAACCTATATGAGGCGCGCGAGATCCTGGATCTGCTGCGCTCGATCTGCACCAGTGGGCTCTTCGTTCAATCCTTGATGGACCACAGCACCGAGGAGGAGAAGCCCATCGGGGTCATTTGTATGTACGCCGCACAGGAGCGCCTGTTGCAGCGCATGCTCAGCGAACAGGACTGGGCCACGGGCTATCGACGATTGATCAAGATCGACACCGTCGACAGCTACCAAGGTAAGGAAAACCGGATCATCATCGTGTCCACAACGCGCAACAACGGCCGCTTCGAGCAGGGGTTCCTGAGCAGCAACGAGCGGGTGAACGTGGCGATCTCGCGCGCCATGGATCGACTGGTAATCGTCGGAGCGGCTCGCATGTGGCGCGAGCGCCACCAGCGTTCGCCCATGGGGCGGGTACTCGCGCACATTGAAGCGCACCGGGACGACAAGGCGTTCGCGATGGTCCAGGCATCGGCCTTGGAAGGGAGGCCAGCATGATCACCCTCGAGGAGCAACAACTGCGCGAACACCTTGCGGTCGATGAGATCACGTTCGCCATTCCCGCGCAGAGCTTCGCGATCTCGTGCGCCATCAGTGCTGAAGAAGCGCTGCCCGTGGTGACGGAGTTCGCCCTGCGCATCGCGTACGTCTGCGGCACGCTCAGCCCTGCGCAGATCCAGGATTTCTTCGGTTTCTCGAAGAAGGAAACCGATGCCGTTCTCAAGTCCTTGCTCGACGAGCGTCTGCTGCAATGGAACGACGAGCACCTTGAGCTCACCACTTACGCTCTGGCGCGCTTCCAGGACAGCTCGGACAATCTGCCGCGCTTCTTCAAGATCCAGGACTGGAGCGCCGAAGTCGTGTTCGACCTGATCAGCTTCAGCCCGGCGGGACGTCCAAGCCGCCTGAAGCGGGTGCGCTCTCAGATCGAATTGGCGACACGCAACCTGGACAAGCAGTCGCGCACGCGGCAATACGCAGAGCAGTCCTTCCAGCAGAATTTCCGCCAGATCTGCAGCAAGGAGAAGGCCGAGATCTACAAGATCAGCGCCATTGATGCTGGCGAGCGCTTCAGTATTCCCTTGCCATGCAAGTTTCACCTTGACCTAAGCGGGCAGACGAGCATCCGTCGTGACATCGACGACGAGAGCTTCGGCAGCAGGTTGGAAATCTCCGAGGCGATCACCGACGCGCTGGCCAGCCAAGAGCGTGGTGACAACGAACGCTTGCGGGACTTCATCCAGACGTTTGATGACACGCTGCTGCAGCGCTACGTGATTGGGGAGGCGTTCGATCTGCGTCGCTATGCCGAGGAGGTGCATCTGACCCGGTCCGTGCGTCCTGACGACGACCGCGTCACGCCGATGCTGGGCGCGCTGTACCTCCCACGCAATGCAGCCTTGCTGCTGGAGCGCATCCAGGCCGCAATGGTGCAGTCGGGCACACAGGTTGAGCCTGAGCCACCTTCTACCGAAGGGGCTGAAACCGACATTCAAGAGCCTGCGGAGACGACGCATCCCGCGCAGTGGGAGGCCCTGTGGTGGGCGCCGCAGTCACCGCTGTGGGCACGCACGCGCAGTGCGCGCGACCTGGCGCAGAAGATCGACCGGCTGCTGGTCCCCCAAGGTGGCGAACGCCCCTCGGCCGGACTGCAGGTCGTGGTACCGACCGCACGCCGCCCGCCACGAGAGCGCCTGGCCGTCTACCAGGACCAGTTCAGCCGCCTGCTGGCGGCGGATGTGATGTTGATGGATGGGAGCGTGGAGCTGTTGATCGTGCCAGACGCGCTGGTGTGTGCCATGTTCCATTTCAATCTGGCCCACAACGCGACGGCCGTGCCGATTGGCTTCATGTCGTCTGCCCCTGAGCACATTGCATCCGCGGGGACGTTCGTTTCAGCGCGAATGCGAGGCCGCTCGGACGGCATCACTGCGGCGCGCGAGGAGGGCGGTGCGGCGCTGATCGAAGGTCTGGCGCAACTGGTGGCACGTCTGACACCGCCACGCGAAGTGGACGGCGGTGGGCCCACAAGAGGTGGCCGCGCTCGACTGACGCTGAAGAAGTAGCGAGAGAACACCGGTTCACCATGACCTTCAATCTGGAGTATGTAGAAGAAGCGACGCAGAAGCGCCTTGCGCTCAGCGCGGGGGCACTCGTGCCTCTCGGCTTCGATGAGCTGATTGAACCGTCCCGGGGCGGTTCACAGCGGTTGCAGCAAGGTGAAAGCTAGGCCACCGCCTTTATGTCTCGCTGGCGGCATAGTCCCAGACGATTTCCTCGCCTTCGGGCGCTTCCGGCATGCAGGAAAGTCTTGCGGCGCTCATGGCGCTCGAAAAGCTGATGTTGATCCGACATGCGGAGCGGCCTTCCGTCGACAGCGAGAATGGTGTGGCCGAGGCGGGTAGCGCCTATCTCCAGCAGCCGCTGGAGATGGCGGTGGCGCAGCTCACCGAGGAGCGTGCCGCTCTGCTGCTGTGCTCGCTACTCGATCACCACGTAAAACGGATCACTTTTCCCCAGCAGCGTGTCGTCGGCTTTGCGGATGAGGAAGGCCTCGACCATATGGACACCCCGATAGGACAGCGGCTCCCAGCGAACACCTGGCTCATCGGAGCGGTAGTAGTCCCCACGCAGCGCGTTGGCACGCCGCGCAACTTCATCCGTGTTGGTCACACGCCATTCAACCTTGTAGGTCTCCGGGAAAGGGAGCCCGAGATTATTGCTGGCGTTGAAACGGACCCAGTATCCGGGCTGCGTGGGCGCGAGCGAGGCAAGCGAGCGGACATTCTGCCCATAGCGGGATGTCCACAGTTGCGCACCAACATTCACGGTCAGCCGCGAGCCTGCGGCTGATCGCCATCGCGGACGGCGCATGTGCGGCAGACGATCGAAGCCGCTGGGGAGAGCCGCACGGCCGATCTTCTTCACCAATGCCACCAGATCAGTGACGCCAGCCGACACCGGGCTGCCCCGTACGACGGACAGCGCAGCTTCACTGACCTTGCCCGCCTTCTCAACAGCCTCCCGAACGGCAAAGTCCTCACCGAAGACACGCTGCCACTTCCCGATGCTTTCCTCTTTGTCCGTCTCGTCGTACGCGTCATCGATCCACCCGCGGTACAGATTGATCTTCGAGCGGAAGTTCGAATACTTGGTGTCGTCCCAGGCGGTGCTTTGGATCTCCTCGAACAGCACGGGATTGCGCACCGTTGGCTTGCTCGGGTTGGCCTGCAGCCAGTCATCGAGCCGATCGATCAGCGACTTGAGCGTCGTGGGAACATCCACGAACCCTGCAGCTCCTTTGTCGGTCGCGTACACATGCTTGCCAAGCAAGGTCGTCAAGAGGAACGAGGGACAGGTGAAGTTGGTTTTGATGTCTCTGAGGTACTTCAGCAACCGGGTGGCCTTGCGGAAGTTGTTGTTCCCGCAGATGCTGTTGCGCTCGATCAGCCAGTCCGTGTAGTCGAGCGGGTTGGACTTTTCGAAGAGATTGGTATCACGATTGCAAACCTCCCAGACACCCGTTTGAAGGCGCTCCTTCACGCAAGGTGCCACGTCGATCTTGCGCTCGCCGGCGTACTCGATGGTGATGCAATGCGAGTAGCGCCTGATCTTGTCCTTGTACAGACCGAGCTTCCCCATCTCCACATACAACTCGTTGATGTAGTCCTTCGCTTCCCAGCCCGCGACCGGCTTCACGTAAACCAGCAGGTCTGCATCGAACGGATCTCCAGGCAGGGGCCTGATGATGGTCTTGTGAGCCCAGGACCCTTGCGCGGCGAAGCCGACGATGGAAGGCGTCCAGTCCAGCCCGCGCACCGCCGTCTTGATGGCATCGATGCTGCTTTCGAGCTGATCGAAGCGAGTGCTGTTGAGGTTAACGGTGTCGTTCAGGAAGGCGTTGAAGTCTTGGATTAGTTTCATTCGTCTATCCGCCTTCAGCGCACGTTGGCAGCCGCGCGCAGTTCACTCACCAACTGGTCGGCACCAGCGTTCATTTGCTCTTCCATACGCCTGCGCAAGAGGTTGTAGACCCAATCGAAGATCAATGGGCTCGAGGCGCGGTGGTTGAAGATGGCGTCTTGCAGCTCGCGCGAACGCATGCTGATCTCCTGTGCCGTGGCGCCGCTGCGTGCGCGATCAAGGAGCTTCTTGACCTCATCGTTCAGGCGGTCCAGCAACTCAATGGTCGCGGCCTGCCGGTTGCATTCCCTGAGCGCCCAGATCATCACCGGCGTCATCGGAGCCAGCGTGGAGAGGACGAAGGTTGTCATGGTGTGATCGATGGCAAGTGATACGATCCCAGCCCCCGCGATCAGCGCCACGCAGCCTGTCAACAGAACGCGTCTGTAGCGCTTGCGCAAAGCGCTGTCGTACCAGAGGTTGGTGCGCTGGCACACCAGCCTTGCCAAATGGAGCGGCAGTTCCTTGACGGCGAGCGGATACCAGTTGATCAGCCGTTGCTCGTCCTTGTCACTGAGCTTCTTGCATGCGTCGGCAAAGACATCTTCAGGGTCAATGCGATTGCCGACGAGGAAGGTGTTCCAGTCCATCTGCAACACCGTACAGTCGAAATCCTCCTGCAGCTTCGCTGCGTTTTTGAGCTGCGCACGGTGCCAGCGATCGAGAAGCAGAACCTCCAGGAAACTGAACATCAGGGCGGCGAACGCAATGAACGGCTTCGACGGGAGGAGCAGCGCTGACACGATCAGGCCGACGATCGGGAACACGAGCGAGATGATCAGGCCCACCGCCTGGACATTCTTGGCCCGCCGGTAGATCAGCGTCCTGGCACGCAGCAAGTTGAGCATGCGCGTCTCTACCTGCTTCTTATCGATTTCATTCATGCTGTTCTCTGCTCCTTGCATCATTGCTGTCGTTTTGAGATCTCGGTCGTCGCTGTCTCAAGCCCAACGCTTCCTGCGTTGCTGCGGATGCTCGCCGCCGCCGGCCCACACGCCTGTGGTCAGCCAGTCTTCGAAGTGCCACAGCCACTCCGAAGTCCAGGCGATGTAGGTGTCGACCAGCTTCATCTGCGGCAGCCACTCACGCTGCTTCGGCCACCAGAGACACAGCTTGGTGCCGGGACCGTTGTTGGGGTAGACATGAGGCAGCGCAGCCTCGTCGGCCAGGGTCGTCAGGGCAGGACTCAGCACGAACATTTCCGGTGGGCGCGAATCGGGTGTCAGGCGCAGTTCGCACTCGTAGACGCGACCGAAGTTGCTCGGCGCCAGACGGAATCGATAGCGCAAGGCTCGGCCCGACAGAAACACCAGCCGGGCGCCATCGATAGGCAGGGCGCGCAATTCCATGGCTCGCTGGGCCAAGGTCGGTACGGGCGGAGCCGGGTAAGGTGTCATCAGCGGCCGAAATACGTATGGGGTCGCGCTGCGACACTGACCGGCGCGGCTGCCGCCGACGAGATCAGCGTCACCCGGCCCGCAACGCGGCTGGTCTGGCGCCGCTGGGTCTGGTCCTGCTGGATGGCGCCCGCGCAGCGAGGTCCGAATGCGCCCTCCAGCGCCTTGAGCAGAACATCCATACCCTCGTGATTCTCGATGGCATGCAGGATGCGTTTCAGATCCCCGATCAGGCGGCGGTGCCACGAGAGGAATGCCTCCTGTCGTGCCGGAGAATTCATGCCGCCGGCCAGGTTGTCCCGGGGGGCGGAAGGGTTGGGCAAGACCCATTCCTCGGAACCGTCGGAGCGGGAAATCCGCTCGAAGTGCAGCGGCATCCGCTCCACGATATCGAGCAACAACTCCAGGGGACTCTCGTGCGGCTGCGGCGCCTCTACCGCGTAGGCCATCGCGGCCAGCGTCGTCAGGAAGACAGACGAAGGCGCCATGTCCTGGCTCCCCTGCGCAACGCCGAAGGCCACATTGCGGTGCAGCTTCAACAGTTGCACCAGTCGGCACAGTAGCCGGTCGAAGACTTCCTGCGCATCAGGCAGCGGCGTCACTTCCGCGCGCGTCACCGAATCCATCGCCTCCGCAAAGCGCACTGCGCCAGTGAAATTCGGCGAGATCGCGGCGGCGAGATCGAAATGCTTCGCGTACCCGCGCGGGTTCGTCGAGTCGAAAAGCCGTAGCTCGCGGTCAGGAATGAGGCCGTGCGTGTCGCCGAAAGGCGCGGCCAACAACGGAGAGTCAATGAGCGGTGCGATGTCAGCGCACATCCCTTCAGCGTACTCCAGCGTTGCACAACGCTCCCAGCGGCGCAGCCGGAGGCCATGCGCATCGGCGTAGCGGGACAAGGCGCGATGCAGGCGGTCAAGCAGCACGGCTGGTCCGTGCTCGCCGTCGTACTTGTGAAGCGCCCCGGACACCAGGCGTGCGATCAGATCGATGTCAAAACCCTCCCGCGAGCCATCGCGGGGCCGCACGTTGGTGCCCAACTGCCGGGAACCGTGGGCGTGGATCTGGATGAGATCGCCCTGGAACTCCGGGCAGGCCGAGAGGAACTCGCCGGTGCTGTTGTAGGAGCGCTCCAGGGCCATCAACTGGGTGGCGGTAGGCTCATTGGCCCGGGCGATGACATCCACCAAGTGGAAGAAACGCGCCGACGACCGCATGGAGATGCGAGGGCGCTGGGGGAGAGTCGCAGGTTCACGGATCACGGGGTCTCCTTGAAGTCTTGTCGATGGCTTTCTGCCGCACCTGGACTCGCCCCGGCTCAGCGCTTGTGCTTGGTGGGGTCCACCAGCTTGTAGCCTTGGCCCGGCCGCGGCGTCGGCGGCAGCGGCTTGCCCTTCAAGCCGGTCACTTCATTGCCAGTGCCCGGGTTCTGGTACTGGCCGGACTTCGGTGCCGGCGTACCGGGCTTCAACGTCTTGCTCATGGTCGTCCCCTTTCAGGATCGGTTGGTTGATTGCGACATCCCGACTTCCCTGTTCCCAGCTGGCTGTGTTACCAAATCGGGGTTGCGCAGAAAGTTCGGAACCATCACAATAAAAATTGTGGACTCCCGAACTTCCGGAGTCAAGTACTTTTTTTATCGGAACTCCGAACAAGCATGCCAACACTGGGCGAGAAGGTCCGCACATTGCGGAAGAAAGCAGGCTTGACGCTGGAACAGTTCGCCGAGCAGATCGGTGCGTCCAAGTCATCCGTATGGGAACTGGAGAACAAGGAAAAGGCCCGCCCGTCCGCCGACCGGATCAATGAGGTGGCGAAGGTCCTGGGCGTGACGCCCGAGTTCCTGATGAATGACGACGTCGCCGAGCCCTCGATCGACGTGGCCGACGAAGCCTTCTTCCGCAAGTACCAGTCGCTGGACAGCGGGGTGAAGCAGCAGTTACAGGAGATCCTCAGCGTCCTTGACAAGAAGGCCGGCCCTTGAAAGAGGGGCTTTCCCCATCGGGCGAGGCAATCAAGCTGGCGAAGCTGTGGCGCGCCGTCCATGGACTAACGTTTCCGATCAACGCCGGAGTACTGGCGCAGGAATGGTCCAGGAACGTGGCGCCCGAGGCGCCCATTGGGGAGTTGCAAGCCCGAGAGTTGAAAGGCTTCGAGGGCGGGTTGTTCTGGCTGAAGGAGCGAAAAGTCTGGGCGCTGTTGTACCACCCGCACCCTGACTTGCCAGGGCGGTCCAACTTCACCGTTGCGCACGAGTTTGGACACTACGTCCTGCATCGCAAGCTGCAGGAGGCGTTCCAATGCTCCCAGAGCGCGACACTGGGGATCACCGGGGCCAGGATCGAGCGCGAGGCAGACCAGTTCGCGTCGTACCTGCTCATGCCTATCGACGACTACACCCAGCAGGTGCGTGGGCGCCGGATCACTCTTGACCTCCTGGGCGAATGCGCCGACCGTTACGGAGTCTCTCTCACGGCCGCAATGCTCAAATGGTTGGAGTTCACCGATCAGCCAGCCGTCGCCGTCATGGGACGGGAAGGGATGCTGCACTGGTGGAAGGCCAGTGGCAGCGCGAAGAAATACACGTTTGGAACGTTGCAGGAGGGCATGGAATTGCCTTCGGGCTCGCTCGCTGTGAGCCCAGACCAAGCGCTTTCAACTGCGGGCTATCGCTTGGGCGTAGAGCACCCCGAAGGCGTCTGGCCCATCAGGCTGCCTGTGCGCGAGATGGTTGTGCTCTCAGACCGGTACGATATGTCCATCTCGCTGTTGCTGCTCGACGCACCAGGGGTGGAGCACCCGGACGAGCCGGATGAAGACATGACGACCAACCTGCCTTCGTTCTGACTCTTCGACGCCAGCGGATCAGGCAAAAAGCTCGGGCTGTTCGTGCTTCAAGGCCTCAATGCGGCTCATCAGGCCGATCTTCTCATCGGCCTTGCGTCTGGCGTGTTCGGACATGCAGTTCGTCAGCTCATCAAGCTGTTCGACAGCGCCGATGGTTCGGAACGTCTTTTCCTTGTTGACGAAGACGACCGACTTCTTCTTTCGCGCTAGTAGCTCAATGACGTTGCTCAACGTGCCGGTGCTCTTCGCATCCCAGACCATCAGCCCAACATCAGCAGCGGCCGCCATCGCGAGATCCTTGGCAGTGAAGAATGCCCTGGTTCCTGGCGCATGCTTTGTCGTGACGACATGCACCGGCCATGCTCCCACGTTGTTGCGGGGTGTCTTGCCACTGCAGTAGACGGTGGTGTTCTGGTGTCCGAGGTCCAGCAACTGCTGTTGGATGGAGGTGTCCGCCCCATCGGCATCGCCCACGACCACCTCGAACCCCGACGCGACGATGTTGGCGATGCGATCCTTCACCTTGGCATCGAGGTGCTTGATGTTCATCGAACCTGCAATGAAAACGGTGGTCATGGCTATCTCCAAGTCAGCGCGGCAACGTACACGCTCCTCACTTTAGGGTATTTTCGGAGGGCCGCGCAGGCGGCCTCCATCGAGGCCCCGGTATGGAACAAGTCATCGACAACAAGCACATTCCAGGGACCGGTCCCCTGGATGGAGTCGTGAACAGTGAAACTGTCGCCGATTGCTTCGATTTTCTCTTCTTTCGTCTGCAGATCTTTGAGGGACTTGCCGCTGCTCGCTTTGCGCAGCAGGTCGGGAAAGACCGGGATCCCTGACAACGCGCCCAAGGCTTGCGCAACTTCCGTCACCGGCTGCCGGGCGCGTGCCGTGGACGCAGGCATAGGAACAATGAACCCGATCTCTGTGAGCTTCGGGACCACATGGTCCAGCAATGCCCTTGCTAAGTGCTGGGCTTGCCCCCAATCCTGCCGGTACTTCAACTGGTAGGTTGCCTCGCCCACATCGGTGCGAACCGACTCGAATCGCGCATGGCCGTACTCATCGTCGCCCAGGTAAGTGCTGCGAAGCATGTGCTTGTTCAACGCCCAACCAGCATTCCATGGACCCTGCAGCTGCCGCAGAACTACATCCATACCGTCTCCTGTTGCGTTTCGTCACATTGTGCGCGAAGTATTGAGTCGGGTATGAGAGGGGATCGCCGGCGTAGTCGAACGTGCTCGGAGTTCGCGACAAGGACTTCGCCATTCAAATCTGAGTTCTGCGTGAAGCGTGTGGCGTTCGGCTTGAACAAGGCGGATGCGGACAACCGGGCATGACCAAGTTGCGGCTGGCCGGAGCCTACCGCGTGGCTTCGCGAAAGTAAGGTACCGCGCACCTCGGCGAACCGTGTCCAAGTACGCTGCCACACGCTGGTCTATGCCTCAGTTTTCGGGCCGTTTTCTTGGGGTAATTTTGGGGTAATTCCATCGCCAAACCACGCCAATCCAGGCCCATCGTGCGCTCCAGCGCGGAACAGCGTAATTGCACTAAGTGACTGTCGTGGAAGGGGAAATCGCTCCACAAGCGCTCCGGCCCATTTTCCTGTCTACACAATGGGTGTGTGGGCAGCCAAGCCAGCGGGCTCGGGGGCGGAATCGGGTTTTTCCTTGGACATCAGTCACTCAGCAGGCAAAAGCCTTCCTTCATTGGTCTTCACGGGGTCGCGCGCTCTGGGGCCCGTTCATGGGGACTGGGGCAGGGGACTGCCGGCCCAGAATCGGTCGGATGGCGCCGGATGGCTCCGGGCATCGGCGAGGCCGGGGGGCTCAGGCGGGTGCCTGGATTGTAGGAGGCCCCAGGCCAGTCGGCGGCGGCGGCGCCCAATCGACCGGCATGAATGGGGCAGACAGGGGCGGCCCTTCATCATCCCTTAGGATGGGGGCTCTTCACGGAGGTGTGCGCGTGCCGGCAGTCAAAACTTGCAGGATCGACAGTAACGCCTTGTTGCAGGGGCAGCGGGCCGTGGCGCAAGGCCCTCAGCGGGGTGTCCGATGAGGTCCGCCCCGCCCGCCCGCCCCGTCCGCACCGGCTTGTGGTGGCAAGACCTGCCTTTGTGGCGCCTGCAGGCCTGGCGATCGCTGCTGGGGGTGCTGGTGGTGTCGCTGGCCCTGGTCTGGGCCGCAGATCAGCTTCTGTTGGCTCGGCGCAGTGCGGCTGAGCGTGAGCGCATGGCCCAGGTGCTGGAGCAACTGGACAACACCTTTCAATCGCTGACCCTGCGCAGCGAGTCGGTCGGGGCCCTGGTGATGCTGGGCCTGAATGAACCCCTGATCAAGCAACTGGTGCGGGGGGCGCGTGGCGTGCGCGCCGAGGAGGCCCATGCCCGGCTGCAAGTGCCGCGCGAGCGGTTTGCGCTGGACAGCATCTACCTGCTGGACGCCGAAGGGCGTGTGGTGGTCCACGACACCGAGGGGCGTTCGTCAGTGGGCCGGGATCTGCAGCACCAGCCCTATGTGCAGCAGGCACTCAAGGGGGTGGTCAATGCCTATGCGGCGGTGGGGCGCAGCACGCCTGAGCGCTGGCTTTATCTGTCGGCTCCGATCTATGACACGGGCGATGCCAACAGCCCTGTGATCGGCACTGTGCTGTTTCGCATGCCGTTCCAGAAAGCAGACGATGCCCTGGCCTTCAGCGGGCAAGACGCCGTGCTTCTGACCCCTGATGGGGTCGCCTTTGCGGCCACCCGGCCCGAATGGGTGTTTGCGCTGGCCGGCAGCGTGACCCAGCAGCGGGTGCAAACCTTGCCGGGGCGTGAACAGTTCGGGCGGCAGTTTGCCAACGGGGTGGCCTCGCGATTGCCCTTTGATGTTCAGCGTGATGGCGCCGATTTCGAGGGCAAGGCGCATCTGCTGGCCCACCGGGCCCTGGATTGGAACGACCCGGGCGGTTCCTGGCAATTGTTGATGCTCCAGTCGGTGGATGCCCTGGTCAGCCCGGCCGAGCGCGCGGTGCAGGCCCTGGGCCTGTGGCTGGTGCTGATGGCCGGTGGTGTGGCTGGCCTGATGGTTTGGCAGCAGCGCGCACGCACCCGGGCCACCCGGGCCCGCTTCCACATCCTGGGCACGGCGCTGGAGGTCAGCCCGGTGTCGGTGATCGTCACCGACTTGTCCGGGCAGATCATGTGGGCGAACCCGCAATTCCAGCGCAACACCGGCTATTCGCTGGCCGAGGTGGTGGGCAAGAAGCCCTCCCTGCTGTCGAGTGGCATGACCTCGGTGGCCACCTACCATGACATGTGGGCCAGCCTGTTGGCGGGCAAGCCCTGGAGCGGCCAGTTCGTCAACCAGCGCCGTGATGGCTCGATCTACCACGACCAGGCTTCGCTGTCGCCGGTGGTGGATGACGATGGCCGCTGCATCGGCTTTGTCGGTCTGCACGAGGACATCACTGAGCGCATGCGCGAGCGCGAGGAGCTGGCGCGGCGCGAACGGCGCCTCAATGCCTTGCTGGATCAGCAAAAGGCCATCTTCGACAACGCCCCGCCCATCGTGCTGGCCAGCAGTGGCAAGCTGGCCGAGTTCAACCCGGCTTTTGTGGCCATGATGAAATCTTCGGCCGAGGCGCTGCGCGGCAGTGCTGTCCACACCGTGTTCGGTGGCCGCGAGCTGTACCAGGCCTTTCTGACCAAGGTCCGCGAGTCGCTGGTCAAGAATGAGCCGGTGCGCATCGACTGGAGCCTGCGCCGCGGCGATGAATCATTTGACGTGCGCATTTCGGGGCGCCGCGTGCAGATGGAGGGGCATGAGGCCGCCTCGCTCTGGGTGATCGAGGATCTGACGGATGCCCAGCGCGCCGAGAAGGCCCTGCACGAGGCCCATGACCGGCTGGAGATAGCGCAGGATGCCGGCCGGATCGGCATTTTCGACATCCACCTGCAGGAGACACAGGCCTTCTGGAGCCGGCAGTTGCTGGACATCTACGGCCTGGAAGACTCACCGGGCTATGTCAGCCGGGATCGCTGGGCCACCCTGTTGCACCCGGACGATGCGGCTCAGGCGGTGGCGCAGTTTCAGGCGGCGCTGGCTGGCGAGGCGGTGCAATACCGCAACTCCTGGCGCATCCGGCGCCCCGATGGCGAGGACCGCTGGGTGCTGAACGCCGGTCGCATCATGCGCAACGATAAGGGTGTGCCCGAGCGGGTGGTGGGCGTGATCGTCGACATCCATGACCAGAAGCTGTTGGAGGCCCAGGTGGCCGAGCAACTGGTGTTTCAGGAGGTGCTGGTGGACACCATTCCGGTGCCGCTGTTTTACAAGGGGCCGGACGGTCGTTATCTGGGGTTCAACCGGGCTTACGAACAAGCCTTTGGTGTGAGCCGCGAGGACCTGATCGGCAAGACGGTGCTGGACTTGGGCTACCTGCCGCCAGCCCACCGCGATCTGTTCAATGGCATGGCACAGCGCGTGCTGCAGGGGGCCGCGGGCGAGCAGGCGTCGCTGCGCTTGCAGTATGCCGACGGGGCCTGGCACGATGTGTTGTTCTGGGTGCGTGGGTTTCAACGCGCCGACGGAACACCCGGCGGCTTGATCGGTACCTTTGTCGACATCACCGATCAAAAGCGCGCCCAGCAGGAACTGGAGCGGGCCAAGGAGCTGGCCGAAGAGGCCACCGAGCTCAAGAGCCACTTCCTGGCCAACATGAGCCATGAGATCCGCACCCCCATGAACGCCATCATCGGCATGGCGCACCTGGCCTTGCGATCGGGGCTCACGGCCCAGCAGCGTGCCTATGTCGACAAGATCCAGCAAGCCGGGCAGCACCTGCTGGGCGTGATCAACGACATCCTGGACGTGTCCAAGATCGAAGCCGGGCGCCTGGGTCTGGAGAGCACGCCTTTCCAGTTGGACAAGGTGCTGGAGAACGTGGCGGATGTGGTGGCCCACAAGGCCACCGAAAAGGGGCTGGAGCTGATCTGCGACGTGGCCCCCGATGTGCCGGACAGCCTGATTGGCGACCCGCTGCGCCTGGGCCAGATCCTGATCAACTACCTCAACAACGCCATCAAGTTCACCGAGCAGGGAGAGATCGAGATCGTGGTGCGTCGGGTGCCTGCGGCGCCAGGCGTGGCAGACCCGTCGTTGTCGCTGCGTTTTGAAGTGCGCGACACCGGCATCGGCTTGAGCGAGGGTCAGATCGGGCGCCTGTTCCAGAGCTTTCAGCAGGCGGATGCCTCGACCACCCGCCGTTATGGCGGCACCGGCCTGGGGTTGTCGATCTGCAAGAGCCTGGCCCAGCTGATGGGGGGCGAGGTGGGGGTGCACAGCCAGCCCGGCCAGGGTTCGGTGTTCTGGTTCACGGCCCGGCTGCAGGTCGGACCGGGCACGCCCCGCACCCTGCTGCCCGACCCGGATCTGCGCGGCCGTCGGGCGTTGGTGGTGGACGACAACCAGCATGCGGCAGCGGTGCTGGCCGACCTGCTCAAGGGCATGAGTTTCGAGGTGTCGGTGGCCCACTCCGGGGCCGAAGCGCTGGCCTCGCTCAGCGAGGCCGCCCGGCAGAACCGGCCGGTGGAGGTGCTGGTGCTCGATTGGCAGATGCCCGGCATGGACGGCCTGGAGGTGGCTCGCCGCCTGCCCGAGCTGAAGCTCCCGCTGCTGCCCTGGTCGGTGATGGTGACGGGCTTCGGGCGCGACGAGCTGCTGGAAAGCGCCCGCACCCTGGGGGTGGGCGAGGTGCTGGTCAAGCCAGTCAATGCGTCCCAGATGTTTGATGCCTTGATGCGGCTGATGGGGCAGCCCCATGCCCAGCCCGAGCCCGAACTGGCCCCAGGCAGCTCGCCTTTCGAGGCGCTGAGCCCGCTGCGCGGCGCGCGCCTGCTGGTGGTGGAGGACAACGAACTCAATCAGCAGGTGGCAGCCGAGTTGCTCAGCGACGCCGGCTTTGTGGTTGAACTGGCAGGCAACGGGCAGGAAGCGCTGGCCAAGCTGCGCCAGCAGCCGGTGGATCTGGTGCTGATGGACATGCAGATGCCGGTCATGGATGGGCTGGAGGCCACGCGCGCGATCCGAGCCCAGCCCGGGCTGCGACACCTGCCTGTGATTGCCATGACCGCCAATGCCATGGCGGCCGACCGTGAGCATTGCCTGGCGGCCGGCATGAATGACCACCTGGGCAAGCCCGTCAACCCCGACGATCTGTGGCGTGTGCTGGCCCGCTGGCTCAAGCCGACAGGGCGCCAGCAGGGGCCCGTGCCGGTGCGTGAGGGCGAAGCCTTTCCGGTCAACCTGCCGACCGAGATTGCGGGCCTGGACGTCAGCCTGGGTCTGAAACGGGTGATGGGCAAGCGCAGCCTGTACCGCTCCATGCTGGCTCGCTTTGTGGCCGGGCAACAGGCCACGCTGAGTGAGCTGCCACAGGCCCTGGCCGCACAGGATTGGCCCTTGGCCGAGCGACTGGCGCACAACCTCAAGGGGCTGGCCGGCAACCTGGGTGCCACTGCCCTGCAACAACAGGCCGCCGAGCTGGAGGCGGCGATGGGGCGACGCGAGAAGCCCGAGCCACTCAAGCGCCTCAGCGAAGTGGCCTTGCTGACACTGGCCGCCTTGTTGGCCGACCTGCAGGCCTGGCTGACGGCCCAGGCCGGCGCCTCGCCTGTCGAGCCCCAGGCTGCGGCGCCACAGGCGCTGGACGGGGTGGTTCTGGGCTTGCTGCAGCACCTGCGTGCGTTGTTTGTCGACAACGACTCAGCGGCACTGGAGGTGGTGAAAGAAAATACCGCTATGCTGCGGAATACCTTGGGGGATGCGTTTCATGCCGTCGAGCAGAAAGCGCTTGCGTTTGAGTTTGAGCGGGCAGTCGAAGCCTTGGACTCCATTCTCCCGGTCACGACCCAGTCCGCCTGATGGAGCAGACGCGGGCCTTTTTACAGGGTGAATCTGATGGCCGCCGTTCCCGTGTCTGCTGATGTGTCCTTGCTGGTCGACAAGCCGATCGCCACCGTGCTGGTGGTGGATGATCTGGCCGACAACCTCAGCCTGATGAGCTCGCTGCTCAAGGACCATTACCGGGTGAAGGTGGCCAACCAGGGTGAAAAGGGCCTGCGCATCGCAGCCCAGTCGCCGACCCCCGACCTGATCCTGCTCGACATCATGATGCCCGGCATGGATGGCTACGAGGTGTGTCGCCGCCTCAAGGCCGACCCCGCCACCCGTGACATTCCGGTGATCTTCCTGACTGCGCGCGCCGATGTGGCCGACGAGGCCCAGGGCCTGGCGTTGGGGGCGGTGGACTACATCACCAAGCCGATCAGCCCACCGATTCTGCTGGCCCGGGTGCAGACGCATCTGGCGCTCAAGGCCACCGCTGATTTTCTGCGCAGCAAGAGCGACTACCTGCAGCAAGAGGTGGCCCTGCGCACCCTGGAGGTGCAGGCCATCCAGGATGTGACCATCATGGTGATGGCGGCCCTGGCCGAAACCCGCGACAGCGAGACGGGCAACCACATCCGGCGTACGCAGTTGTATGTGAAGGCCCTGGCCGAGCGCTTGCGCGAGCACCCGCGCTTTGAGGCGGTGCTCAGCGAGCGCAACATCGAATTGCTCTACAAATCGGCGCCTTTGCACGACATCGGCAAGGTGGGGATTCCGGATTCGATCCTGCTCAAGCCTGGCAAGCTCACGGTGGAGGAGTTCGAGGTCATGAAGCGCCACCCCGAGATCGGGCGCGACGCCATCGAAGAAGCAGAACGGCGCCTGGGCATCAAGGTGAAGTTTTTGACCTTTGCCAAAGAGATTGCCTACGGCCACCAGGAGAAATGGGACGGCTCGGGCTACCCAAAGGGCTTGGCAGGGGATGCGATTCCGGTGTCGGCCCGCCTGATGGCGGTGGCCGACGTCTATGACGCGCTGATCAGCAAGCGGGTCTACAAACCCGCGTTCTCACATGAGCAGGCCTGCCAGATCGTCGTGCAGGGACGTGGCCAGCACTTCGATCCGGACATCGTCGACGCATTCATTGAGATTGCCGACGATTTCCGCGTCATTGCCTTGCGCTACGCCGACTGAGCGGCATCGCCGGTCACCGGGCCCTAGGAGCCTGTTCAAGGTCTCGCACGGGCCGAGGCTGACTTTGAGCAGGCTCTTAGAACGGGGCGTCGCCCTGTGCGGTGGCGGGGGCGGCACCGTCGGCCGGGGTGTCGGCAGTGTCGGCTTCGCTGCTGTCGGCCGCGCCGCTGTCCTGGCCCAGGGCCTGACGCACGGCGGCCTTTTCACCGGCACCGGCAAACTTGCTGTATTTGCCCAGGATCGTGACCAGCTGACCGTAGATGCGCGGGTTGCCGGCCAGGCATTCTTTTTGTTCCAGAAAGTCGGCTTCACCGGTGAAATTGCCGATCAGGCCACCGGCTTCGGTCACCAGCAGCGAGCCGGCAGCGATGTCCCAGGGCGACAGACCGGTTTCGAAGAAGCCGTCGCAGAAACCAGCGGCCACGTAGGCCAGGTCCAGGGCGGCGGCGCCGGGGCGGCGCAGGCCGGCGGTGCGGGGCATGATGTCGGCCATCATGGCCAGGTAGGCCTTGAAGTTGTCGCCAGGGCGGAAGGGGAAGCCGGTGGAGATCAGCGACTCGCCCAGGCGGGTGCGCTTGCTGACCCGGATGCGGCGTTCATTGAGGTAAGCGCCACGGCCCTTGGTGGCAGTGAACAGGTCGTTGCGGCTGGGGTCGTAGATGACGGCTTGTTCGATCTTGCCGCGCACGGCCAGCGCAATGCTGACGCAGTACACCGGAAAACCGTGGATGAAATTGGTGGTGCCGTCGAGCGGATCGATGATCCAGACGAACTCAGAGTCTTTGGCGCCGTGCGCCTGACCCGATTCTTCGGCCAGGATGCCGTGGCCCGGGTAGGCCGTGAGAAGGGTCTCGATGATGATGTTTTCGGCCGCCTGATCGACTTCCGTCACAAAGTCATTCACCTGCTTTTGCGAGATGCGCACGGATTCGACATCGAGTGCCGCGCGGTTGATGATGGCGCCAGCGGCGCGTGCGGCCTTGATGGCCACGTTGAGCATGGGGTGCAGGTTGGATGACATGAATTGTGAGGAAGAGCGTGGGAGGCCTGCCCGTCCAGGCGGATCAGCCTGGTCTTGTGGGGCGGGAACTGAACCTCGCCGGCGATGCGGGAGGCGACAATAGCGGGATTTTACCCGCCGTTGCTCCCCGCGCGCCAGCCCCCTGTCTCAGAGACCCTGTGTCAAGCCCATGAAAACCCGATTTATCCTGATCCAGACCAGCCATGCCGGCAATGTCGGCGCGGCTGCCCGCGCCATGAAAGTGATGGGTTTTGATGACCTGGTGCTGGTGGCGCCGCGTTGGCCCGACGTGCTTCAGCGTGAAGAGACCATCCAGCGTGCCAGCGGCGCCGAAGACGTGCTGAACCGGGCCCGCGTGGTGCAGACCCTGGATGAGGCCCTGGATGGCGTGACCCACCTGTGCGCCACCGCCATGACCCCGCGCGACTTCGGCCCGCCGCTCAAGGCGCCGCGCCCCCACTTCGCTGAGCTGTCGCAGGACCCGTCGCAGGCGGTGGCCTTTCTGTTTGGGTCGGAGCGCTTTGGCATGCACAACGACGATGTGTACCGTTGCCACACCTGCCTGAGCATTCCGACCCACCCGGATTTCGGCTCGCTCAATCTGGGCGCGGCCATCCAGGTGATTGCCTATGAATGGCGTCAGGCTCTGGGCGGCTTTGAGCTGCAATCGGCGACCGCGCCGGTGCGCCCGGCCGATGCCCAGCAGGTGGCCGGCATGCTCGGGCATTGGGAGCGGGCGCTGGTCGACATCGGCTTTCTGGACCCGGCGGCGCCCAAGAAGCTGATGCCGCGCCTGAACCAGCTTTTCAACCGCGCTGATCTCACCCAGGAGGAAATCCACATCCTCAGAGGTGTTGCCAAGGCCATGATCGAAACCGCCGCTCGCAGCAGCCGATAGACTGTCAACTCATATCGATACATCTTCAAGTCATGTTCTCCCGCCTCCGATCCGACATCCAGTGCATTCTTGACCGCGACCCTGCCGCGCGCAGCACCTGGGAGGTGATCACCTGTTACCCGGGGCTGCATGCCGTGGTGCTGCATCGGCCGGCCCATTGGTGCTGGACGCATGGCCTCAAGTGGCTGGGGCGCTTCATCTCGCATGTGGCGCGTTTTCTGACCGGCATCGAGATCCACCCGGGCGCCAAGCTGGGGCAGCGGGTGTTCTTCGACCATGCCATGGGCGTGGTGGTGGGTGAGACCGCTGAGATCGGTGACGGCTGCACCATTTACCAGGGTGTGACGCTGGGCGGCACCTCGCTGTACAAAGGCGCCAAGCGCCATCCCACCCTGGGCAAGGATGTGGTGGTGAGTGCCGGTGCCAAGGTGCTGGGGGGCTTTGTGGTGGGCGACGGCGCCAAGATCGGCAGCAATGCGGTGGTCATCAAGCCGGTGCCGGCCGGCGCCACGGCGGTGGGCATTCCGGCGCGCATCCTGCCCTCCAAAGAGGGCGCCAGTGCCGACGCCACCCCCGAGCGGGCCAAGTTCTCGGCCTACGGCGTCACCCTGGAGGACGACCCGGTGAGCCAGGCGCTCAAGGGCCTGATCACCAGCGCCTCGTCGCAAGAGCACCAGATCGCGCTGCTGTGGCAGGCCATCGAAAAGCTCAGCAGCCGTCCGGCACCGGGGGACTGCGTGCCCAAGGACGCCCAGCGCAGTGAATGCTTTGAGGCGGCCAAGCTCAACGACCTGGTCGGCAAGTGAGCCTGGGGCTGCTACGGGCAGCCCAAAGAAAAAGCGACCCTCGGGTCGCTTTTTTGCGGGCGCGGCAGATTCAGGCCTGGCGCGGTGGGCGCTGCGCCGTCTTCGGTCGGAAGGCTTTGCAGACCTCGTCGCGGGTCTCGAGGTAGGGGCCGCCGATCAGGTCGATGCAGTAGGGCACGGCGGCAAAGATGCCGGGCACCAGCGTGCTGCCATCGCTGCCCTTGAGGCCTTCCAGCGTTTCCTGGATCGCCTTGGGCTGGCCCGGCAGGTTGATGATCAGGCTCTGGTGCCGGATCACCGCCACCTGACGCGACAGGATGGCCGTGGGCACAAAGCGCAGGCTGATCTGGCGCATCTGCTCGCCAAAGCCGGGCATCTCCTTGTGGGCCACGGCCAGCGTGGCTTCGGGGGTGACGTCACGCAGCGCCGGGCCGGTACCGCCGGTGGTCAGCACCAGGTCGCAGCGGGCCACGTCGACCAGGGCGGTCAGGATGGCGCTGATGGTGGCCTGTTCATCAGGGATCAGCCGGGGCTCGAACTGGATCGGATTGTGCAGTGCCTGGCTCAGCCAGTCCTGCAGGGCCGGCAGGCCCTTGTCCTGGTAGACGCCGCTGGAGGCCCGGTCACTGATCGAGACGATGCCGATGCGCACGGGCTCGGCCGGAGGCAGGGTGCAGGCACCCGGGGCTTCAGTCGTCGTGCTCATCGGCGTTGTCGGCTTCTTCGGCCTCGAAGGCCTCGGGGTTCAGGTGGCGCCGGACCAGGCGGAACAGCTCGCGGTAGGCGCGGCTCTGGCGTGGGGCCAGGCCTTGCGACACGGCGGCCTTGTCTGCGGGGGGCGCGTCCTTGCGGGCCTGGCGGATCAGGGCGCGCAACTGCTGGGTGTCGGTGTCGGGATGTTGGTCCATCCAGACGCCCAGCGCCTCTTCGGTGCCGATCAGGCGGTCGCGCCATTGCTCGGCCAGGTGCAGGGCGGCCGTGTCGGCCGCCGAGCCCTTGCGTTGCACTTCGAGCGCGGCCTTGACGGCGTCGACCGTGTCGGCATCGAGCAGGCGCATCAGCTTGCCGACGAACTGCATCTGGCGCCGTTTGCCTTCGAAGTTGGTGATGCGCTTGGCCTCGGCCAGGGCATCGACCAGCTTGTCGGACAGCGGCAGCTTCTCCATCAGGTCGGCGCGCAGCGTGAGCAGGTCTTCACCCAGCTTTTGCAGTGCGGTGCTTTCGCGTTTGAGATCGGTTTTGCTGGCTTCATCGGTGCCTTTCAGCTCAGCCTTGAGCTGGAGGTCCAGTTCGCTGCCTTCGGCAACGAACTGGCCACGGACGTAGTAGCCTTTTTTGGGTTTGCGTGACATGTTGGGGGTATCTGGGGTGAGGGCCACACGGGCCCTGAGCGGCAAGTATCATAGCTTCCGCTATGAAGAAACCCCAGACAATGGCCGCCAGCGGCTTCAGCTACCCCCGAGAAACCTTTGAATACTTGGTGGATACCGCCTTGGCGCATGCGCTCAAGCTCGGTGCCACCGACGCTGGCGCGGAGGCCTCCGAGGGCTGCGGGCTCAGTGTCAGCGTGCGCAAGGGCGAACTTGAAAACGTCGAACGCAACCGCGACAAGTCGCTGGGTGTGACTGTCTACCTGGGGCATCGGCGAGGCAATGCCAGCACCTCCGATTTCTCGGAGGGGGCCATCCTGCAGACCGTGCAGGCCGCCTACGACATCGCCCGCTTCACCGCCGAAGACCCTTGCGCCGGCTTGCCCGATGAGGCCGACATCGTCACCGAGCAGCCCGATCTGGACCTGTTCCACCCCTGGGTGCTGAATGCCGAGCAGGCCGTCAGCCTGGCCCAGGTCTGCGAAGCCGCCGCCTTGGCCACCAGCCGGCGCATCACCAACAGCGAGGGGGCGGGTGTATCGGCCCAGCAGTCGCATTTCTTCAGCGCCCACACCCATGGGTTTCGCGGCGGCTACGCCAGCTCGCGTCACAGCCTGTCGGTGGCACCGATTGCTTCGCTGCCCGGCAAGAACGCCGACATGCAGCGCGACGCCTGGTACAGCTCGCAGCGCTGTGCCGACGATCTGGCCAGCCCCGAGGCCGTGGGGCGCTATGCGGCCCAGCGTGCCCTGAGTCGCCTCAAGTCACGCAAGATCGCCACCACCCAGTGCCCGGTGCTGTTCGAGTCACCGCTGGCCGCTGGCCTGCTGGGCAGCTTTGTGCAAGCCGTGAGCGGCGGTGCGCTGTACCGCAAGAGCACCTTCTTGCTCGACTCGCTGGGCAAAAGGGTGTTTCCCAAGCACATCGACGTGCTGGAGGATCCCTTTGTGCTGCGCGGCAAGGGCAGCTCGCCCTTCGATGAGGAGGGGGTGAAGGTCGGCGCCCGCAAGGTGGTGGATGCGGGCAGCGTGCAGGGGTATTTTCTGACCAGCTACTCGGCCCGCAAGCTGGGCATGCGGACCACGGGCCATGCCGGTGGCTCGCACAACCTGACGCTGCGTTCGCGCCTGACCCGCGCCGGTGATGATCTGGACGCGATGCTGCAGAAGCTGGGCACGGGCCTGTTCGTGACCGAGCTGATGGGCCAAGGCGTGAACTACGTGACCGGTGACTACTCGCGCGGTGCCAGCGGCTTCTGGGTCGAGAACGGCCGCATCGCCTTCCCGGTGCAGGAGATCACCATCGCGGGCAACCTCAAGGACATGTTCAAGGGCATCGAGGCCATCGGGGCCGATGCCTACACCTATGGGGCCAAAACTGTCGGCTCGGTGCTGATCAACCGCATGAAGGTGGCAGGCAGCTGAGCCTGGCCCTGGCCTGAGTTGTCCCAATGCCCCTGGCGCGCCAAGCGCCTGGGGCATTTTTTCGTGGGCGCGAAGGCCTCACTGGGTGTTGCTGCGCACTTCGGGGCGCTCGGAGACCGGCGCGCCAAGCCGGCCGCCGCCGTTGATCTGAATCCCCGGTCGCACCAGGTTCTCGCGGTTTTCGCGCGGTGCTGACGAGGGCTGACGCTGCTGTTGTTGCTGTTGCTGTTGCTGCTGGAGCTGGATCTGTTCCCGCATCTGCTGTTCGCGCAGTGCCTGTTCTCGTTGCTGTTGTTGCAACTGCTGCTGCTGCATTTGCTGCTGCATCTGGAACTGCTGGTGCTGCTGTTGTTGCAGGGCCTGGCGTTGGCGCTCTGCTTCGGCCTGTTGTTGCTGTTGTTGTTGCTGCATTTGCAGTTGCTGCTGGGCTTGCTGCTGAAACTGGCGCTGGGCCTGCTCTTGCTGTTCGCGTTGCTGCGCCTCGCGCCACTGCCGGTCAGCCTCGGTGCGGGGGGCGTTGTTGGGCACCGGGCTCACCTGCTGCACGACGCCGGGGCGGCCCATGGGCTGGCCCGCGGGCGCAGGGCTGGTTTGCAGCGCGGGCGCAGGGCTCATGTTGGGGCGGCGCTCGCTCTCCCGGCCCTGCCATGGGGTGTTGCTCGCGCCTGTGCCCACGAAGGGGTGGTCGCTCGGTCGCTCGGGCACAAGCTGCACTTGAGGGCGCGGCAGTGGCTGTGGCGGCTGCGGTTGAGCCTGGAAGCCCGATCCGCCCGAGGCAGTCCCGCCCGCCGGGTGCTGAGACCACACCGGCTTGCCCCCTTGCGCCTGGTGGGTGATGGCGTCCGGGCGTTGCTGGTTCAGGTAGCTGCCTGGGCGTGGCAGGCTGCCGACCGAGCCAGGGCGGCCGGCCCCCCAGGCGGGCTGCCAAGCCTCACCTGGGGCCAAGGGTACCCAACCCACGTCCGGATGCCGCACCTGAGGGCGCGAGCCTGCCTGCGGGGTGCCCAGAAACCCCACCAGGGCCGGGGCATAGCTTGGGCGGCGGTTGCGTTCGTAGCGTTCGGGCACCCAGCACCAGCGCGGCCCGGTCTGCACCCAGCGGCCGTAGTGGAAAGGGGCGAAACCCCAGGGGGCGTCGTCGATCCAGGTCCAGCCCCAGGGTTCGATCCATTCCCAACGCCCGTAGCGGTAAGGCGCCCAGTCGCTCACGGTGACGGTCGGGTACCACACCGTGCCCCAGGTCGGGTCGGTGCGCCATTCGCCCCAGCCATCCAGTTGCTGGTAGCCGATGACCTCGCGCGGCAGGTAGCGCGCGGCCTGCGATTGGTCTTCGATCTGGTTGCGTTGTGCCACCCATTGGTCAAATCCGTCCGGCCGCAACACCAGGGGCGTTTGCAGCTGCGCCAGCAGGCGCCCGCCGAAACTCCATTGCAAGCCCTGTGGCAGGGGCTGGCTGGCGCCGTTCTCGCCGTAGGCCACCAGGCTGCCTTGCTGCACGTTGACCCGGGTGTTGCCTTGTTCCAGGCTCACGTCCAGGCGGTAATCGCCGGGCTGCTGTACCAGCACGGCCAGGTTGGGGGTGTCGATCTCGATGCGCTCTCCAGCCACCATTTGGCGCACCCTCAGGGCCAGACGGCCCTGCCGCAGTTGCATCTGGGTGGTCTGGTCGTCGAGCTGGGTGATGTCGAGCTGGCCCGGGCCTTCCATGCGCCAGCTGCTGGTGCCCGTGCTCATGTCGAGCCGGGCCCCTGGGGCTGGAATCAGGCGGTTGCCACGGGTCAGGGGCTGGTTGTAGAGCGCCATCTCGGCGTCCGGTGTGTTGGTTTGGCCGGTCTGCACCACGCCTTCGATCAGGTTCAGGTAACCCACGCGGCCCGGTGCGATCTGGGCCAGGGCCAGGCCACCGATCAGGGTCAGGCCCAGAACCAAGCCCTGGCAGGCCTGTCGGGTGCGGCGGGCCCAGGTGAAGGCCTGGCCGGGTGGGGAGGAGGGCTTGAAGAACATGGTGATCTCGTCAGGTGTTGGCGGATTAACGCGCCAGCCCCCCAAAAGGTCAACGCGCCGGGGCAGGCGGCTGCAATTGCTCACAAAAAAAGGGCGCAAAAAAGCCACCCGCATCCTCGAATGCGGGTGGCTTGCTGGTGAGGGCCGGGAGGCTCAGCCTGCCAGGGCGGCCTTCACGGCGGCAGAGACCAAGCCCATGTCGGCTTTGCCGGCCAGGCGGGTCTTGACCGCGCCCATGACCTTGCCCATGTCGCCTGGGCCGGAGGCGCCCAGCTCGGCCACGATGGCCTTGACTTCGGCGGTGACCTCCTCGGCGCTCAGGCGGGCCGGCAGGTAGGCCTGCAGCACCTTGAGTTCTGCCGACTCCTTGTCGGCCAGATCCTGGCGGGCGGCCTGCTCGAAGGCGGCAATCGAGTCCTTGCGCTGCTTGATCAGTTTGTCGACGATGGCCACCACGCCAACGTCGTCCAGGGTGATGCGCTCGTCGACCTCGCGCTGCTTGATCGCGGCCTGCAACAGGCGGATCGTGCCCAGGCGCTCCGAGTCCTTGGCGCGCATGGCGGCCTTCATGTCTTCGGTGATCTGTTCCTTGAGGGACATGGTGTTCTCCGTTCGAAATTGGGTTTCAGAATGCAAAAACCCGCGCCTGGCGTCCCGAGCGCGGGTTGTGTCGACTGCTGTGAACCAGCAGGCGGGCTGCGATCAGTACAGCTTCTTGGGCAGTTGCATGCTGCGAACGCGCTTGTAGTGGCGCTTCACGGCAGCAGCCTTCTTGCGCTTGCGTTCAGCGGTCGGCTTTTCATAGAACTCGCGGGCGCGCAAGTCGGTCAGCAGACCCAGTTTTTCGATGGTGCGCTTGAAACGACGCAGTGCGACGTCGAAGGGCTCGTTTTCTTTAACACGGATGGTGGTCATTACGTAATGTTTTCCAATGAGGTGCTCGGGGAAGATCGGGCCCACAAGCGAGGTTCCCCGCCTAAAAAATTGATCAGGCCGGCGGGGCATTTGCCAGCAAAGCCTGCGATTATAGCGTTCTGGCTTGCGCAAACAAGATTTTTGTGCATCCAGGCCTCAGACAGCGCTCACATCAGCCCCGCCCGGGCCGCCAGGCCCTGGGCGCAGGCATGCGCGCTGGCCCAGGCCCACTGGAAGTTGTAGCCCCCCAGCCAGCCCGTCACATCCACCACCTCGCCAATGAAATACAGGCCGGGCTGCTTGGATTCCAGGGTCTGCTGCGACAGATCGCGCGTGTCCACGCCACCCAGGGTGACCTCGGCCTTTTTGTAGCCTTCGGTGCCGGTGGGGATCAGCTCCCAGCGCGACAGGCGCTCGGTCAGGGTGTGCAGGGCCTTGTCGGTCACCTCGTTGCAAGGCCGCTGCAGGGCCGGGTCCTGCTGCACCCAGGCCTCGGCCAGTCGGCTGGGCAGGCTGTGCGCCAGTTCATTGACCAGCAGCTTGCGCGACACGGCCTTGGCGCGGGCCAGGGTTTCGGGCAGGTCCAACTCGGGCATCAGGTTGATGCGGATGGGCGTGCCGGCCTGCCAGTAGCTTGAAATCTGCAACACCGCCGGGCCTGACAGGCCGCGGTGGGTGAACAGCAGGTCTTCCAGAAAATGCCCGCGGCTCTTCTTGCTGCCCGTCTCCATGGCCACCGGCAGGGCCAGCCCGGCCAACTGGGCATACGGTTGCCAGGCGGCACCGTCAAAGGTGAGGGGCACCAGGCCCGGTCGCTGTTCGACCAGGCGCAGGCCGAACTGGCGGGCCACCCGGTAGCCGAAATCGGTGGCGCCGATCTTGGGGATGGACAGGCCACCCGTGGCCATCACCAGGCTGGGGCTGCGCACCGTGCCCTGATCGGTGTCGATCTCGTAGACGGTGCCCGTGCTGCCTTCGGTGCAGCGCACGGCCTTCACGCCACAGCCTTGCCAGCGGGTGACGCTGCCACCAGCAGCCCCCGCCTCGCATTCGCGCAACAGCATCTGGATGATGTCCTCGGCCGAGCGATCGCAGAACAGCTGGCCCTTGTGCTTTTCGTGGAAAGGGATGTCGTGGCGTTTGACCAGGGCGACAAAGTCTTGCGGGGTGAAGCGGCTCAGGGCGCTGCGGCAGAAGTGCGGGTTGGCGCCCAGGAAGTTGGCCGGGCTGGCTTCGCGGTTGGTGAAGTTGCAGCGGCCGCCACCTGAGATGCGGATTTTCTCGGCCACCTTCTCGGCATGGTCCACCAGCAGCACGCGCAGCCCGCGCTGCGCGGCCACGCCGGCACAAAACAGGCCGGCGGCCCCGGCTCCCACAATCACGGCATCGACATTCAAACCAGGCTCCAGGGCAACACGGGGTGCTCACCCCGCGGCAAAAGGCTTGATTATCGTCAGCCAGGTGCCGCAGGGCCGCGTGAAGGCGCTTGGCAAGCGGGCGGCGATCAGGAGAATGGGGATCTACATCTCAAAAACCGGAGGGAACTTCATGGCGACTCTGAACATCGGCGACTGCCTGGGCGCGGCCTGGGCCCAGTACCGCAAGAACATGCTCACCCACATCGTGGCCACGGTGCTGGTCACGGCCATCGGCAACCTGTTTTTCGGCTTGCTGACCGGCCCTTTGATGGTGGGCTACATGCGCATGATGCGTGCCGAGGAGGCCGGGCAGCCCGTCAGCTTCACCGATGTGTTCAGGGGCTTCGACGACTTCGGGCCTGCCTTGCTGGCGGCCCTGCTGGCCGGCATCCTGGTGGCTGTGGGCTTTTGTTTCTGTGTGCTGCCGGGCCTGCTGCTGCTGCCGCTGGTGCCCCTGGCGCTGCATGAAGTGGCCGAGGGCGAGAAGGACGCCATCCAGGCGATCAAGACGGCCTGGAGCCAGCTTCGGCCCAACCTGTTCATGGCCTTGATCTGCAGCTTCCTGATCTCGGTACTGGCCGGCATCGGGGCGCTGCTGTGCGGGGTGGGCGTGGTCCTGACGCTGCCCCTGGCCTACCTGGGGGCGTATCACATGGCGCGTCAGTTGTCGGGGGATCCCCGGGTGATCCTGGCGCTGTGATGACTTTTGAAGCGGGTCTGCAGCGGTGGGCGCCCGGCCTGCTCTGGCTGGGGGCGTGGCCGGTGGCTGGTGGCTTGAGCCAGGTGCTGTTGCATGGCGAGGCCTTGCCGGTCTGTGCTTTCAAGGCCCTCACGGGTTGCCCATGCCCGCTGTGTGGGGGCACGCACCTGGTCCACGCCCTGGGCCAGGGCGACTGGTCTGGCGCCTGGCAGGCTCAGCCCGGGCTGTTGCCGCTGCTGCTGGGGGCCTGGCTGATGCTGGGTTGGCGCAGGCTGGCCCCTCAGGGAGGGCGCCAAGCCTGGAGCCGGCTGGAACGGCGGCTGTTGGGGGCCGGCGTGGTGTTCTGGCTGGCCGAGTGGGGTTGGCGGGTTGGGTGTGGCTTGGCAGGCGCCTGGGTTGCGGGCGGTTTTGCGGGCGGGTGAACCTGCGCCCGCAGGGCTTCAATCTCAATGCTTGACGCCTTGCCGCCCGGCCAGGGACACGGCCTTGAGCGACAGGCCGTCGATTTCGGCCGTGATGCCTGACAGCACGTTGGCCACCACGGCGAATTCGCGGCCGTGCTGGCCAGCCCGTGCCGCCATGACCTGGGCATTGAAGCTCACCACCTTGGCTTCCCGGGCCACGGTCTGGATCGAGGCCACGATGCCGGTCAGTTCGCGCATCATGGCCTGCGATTGGGCGGCCGTGACCTGGTCGAAGGCGGTGGTTGCCCGGTTCAGGGCATCGAGCACCTGATCGGTGCTGTCCACCAGCGAGGCCAGGGTCTCGCTCACCCGGTGGTCTTGTCGCTCGATCTGGTCCTGGGTGGTCCGGAGTTGCGCGATGAAGGTGTCGATGGTCTGCCCTGCACCGTTGGGGCCCTCGTAGGCCCGCAGAATGACCTGGGCCTGCTCGGCGGGCAGCGCACGGCCGGTTTCACGCAGGTGTTGCTGGCTGGTGGTGAACAGTTCCAGCGATTTGCGCGCGGCGGCCAGTTGTCCGGCATGGCCTTGGGCGGCCAGCACGGTCTGCAGGATCATGCGCTGCGACAACATGCGTTGGCGGGCGGCCATGTTGACCAGGGAGATGTCGCCTTCCCTGGGTTGGCTGGCCGCGCCGATGCCCCTGGGCAGGGCCTGCGGGTAGGCCGAGGCCGGGTGTCGTGCCAATGCAGTCATGTGGACTCTCTTTCCCTGGTGAACACGCCTGAAACGAAGCAAATGCCGGGCCAGAATTGTCAGCGCCAAGTCAGTCCTGGTGCCTCTCCCGGTCGGTCCTGGACGTGTCCGTCGTTCTCAAAGCGTGCCGGTGCGCTCGCGCATGGCGTCGACGTCGGCGGGCACTGAGGGGCTGGTGCTCAGGGCATGCACCCCACCGATCACGTCACCCACCACGATCACCGAAGGGCTGCCCAACTGTTCGGTCTGCAGCGTGTGGCACAACTGCGCCAGCGTGGTGATGGCATGGCGCTGCGTGGGCAGGCTGGCCCGTTGCACGATGGCCACCGGGGTGTGGCCGGGCAGGCCTTGCAGCAGCTCTTGCTGAATGCGCTCGGCCCCGCTCACGCCCATGTAGATCACCAGCGTGAGGCGGGCGCTGTGGGCGGTGGCCGCCAGTGCGGGCCAGTCGGTACCGCTGTCGCCGGGCTTGGCGTGGCCGGTGACGAACACTACCCCGTGGGCATGCTCGCGGTGGGTCAGGGGCACGCCCAGCGAGGTCACGGCGGCCAGGCCCGAGGTGATGCCGTTGACCACGCTGACCTCGATGCCGGCGGCACGCAGGTGCTCGACTTCTTCGCCGCCACGGCCAAAGATGAAGGGGTCGCCTCCTTTGAGACGCACCACCTGCTCGCCTTCGTGCACCGCCGTGATCATCAGCTTCTCGATGAAGGCCTGCGGGGTCGACTTGCAGCCGCCGCGCTTGCCCACATAGACCACGCGGGCCTGCGGCGAGGCCAGGGCCACGATCTCGTCGCTGACCAGGTCGTCCACCAGCAACACGGTGGCACGCTGCAGCGCTTTGACGGCCTTGAGTGTGAGCAGTTCGGGGTCGCCCGGGCCGGCGCCCACCAGGGTGCAATGGCCTTGTCGGGCCGATGAGGACCGGGGGTCCGGGGTGAGGGTGTTGGTCATGGGTGCTCCACAAGGCGCAGGATGTGTTCGACCTGGCGTGCGATGGGGGTGGGTACCGGCAGCTTGCCTGCCAGCACCAGTTGAATGTAGTTGGCGGTGGAGGCCGCGCTGATGTCACGGGGCAACTCGGGCAGGGTGGCCAAGGGGCCCTGCTGGGCCGCTTGCCAGGGGTAGGCCTGGCCTTCCATGTAGGCGGTCATCTCGGGGGTGCGGCGCGGGTCGGCCACCACCTCGCCCTCGGTGCCGCGCAGCAGCAGGGCGCGCTGACCGGTCAGCGCCAGCGTGGCCGCCATGGACTCGGCGTACTCCGGGTGGGTGTAGCTGCTGACCAGCACACTCGGGCCCTGGCAAGGGCTCATCAGCTTGACCATGCTGTGTGCTGAATTGCGCAAACCCACGGCCCGGCGCACCTCCAGCAGTCGCTTCAGGCCCGGCAGCAACAGGCCGGTGGGTGCGTAGACCAGTTCGCCAGCCTTGAGGGGGCGCACGGCCACCAGCGACGGGGTGCCGAGGGCCGACAGCACCGCGGCGGCCGGCACGCGGGCCTCTTCGGTCGGGGTGCCATGCACCAGCACACTGGCGCCCCGGCGCGCCAGCAGCAAGGCCAGCAGCGGCGTGAGCACGGGCAGCTTGCGCGCACCGTTGTAACTGGGCAGCACCACGATCGGTTTGAGGGTGGGGGGCATGCGGGTCATGCGGGCGTGGGTGGCATCGAGAAACCCGGCCATCTCTTCGGGGGATTCACCCTTGATGCGCATGGCCAGGCAGAACGCGCCGATTTCCAGATCGGTCACCGTGCCGTCCAGCACCTGGCCCATGAGGTCGGCCGCCTGCTCCCGGCTCAGGGGGCGTGCACCCTCTTTGCCGCGGCCAATTTCCTTGATGTACTGACTGATTGCCATGTCGTGGTCTGCTTGTTTTGGAAGGTCTGTTGAAACAGAGCCGCGCATTGTCCCTGAAGCCTTCTGACTTTCCGCTATATGCCCAACTTTGGTGCGGCTTCTGCATCGCCACACCTGGATGGGTCTCAGCCCGTCACCGGCTTGATCAATCGCACCATGCGCTTGAGCTCCGGCACACATGAACCACAATTCGTGCCACATTTCAGCGCTCCCTGAAGCTGGCCCAGTCGCTCCTCCTCCTGGCCCTGGCAGCCCGCCAGCGCGGCCTCGATGGCCTGGTCGGTCACCCCCACGCAACTGCACACGGTTCGCCCTTTGCTCACCACGGCCACCGGCGCTTCGGCGCCGGGCAGCAACAGCAGCCGCCCATAGGCCCGCGCGGGCAGGTCCTCCTGCAGCAGCGTGCGCAGCCACACTTCGGCGCGGGTGTCGCCACCCAGCAGCAGGCCGGTGATGCGGGTGTCGTCACCCTGGGGCTCCACCCGCACGGTGCGGCGCTGGCCGCGCCGCAGATCGACGTAGTTCAGCGAGTCTTCGTTTTGCAGGCCCAACAGGGTTTCGATCTGCACCAGCACTTCGGCGGGGGGGGCCTCGGGCGCAGCGGCCCGGAACAGCACGCCGGTGGTGGGCGCCGTGGTACCGCCCAGCGCATCCGCCCGGCCAAAGGGGACGCAGGTGCTGAAGGCAAAGGCGCCCATCAGGGGCTTCAGCTTCTCGCGCGCCGCAAGGGCCTCGCCGGTCGGCAACCAGGCCATGGCCACCAGGGACCAGGGCAGCTCCGCCTTGCTGATGCGCACGGCCGCGTGTTTGAGTTCGGGCTGCTTGGAGCTTGGGCAGAAGGTGCTGGGCATCAGCGCGTTGACGCCGGCCAGCGGCTCGCCCGTGGCCGAGCAGCCGCTCAGAAATTCGGCGCCCCAATGCATGGCGATGTAGGCCTGGTTGAGCCCGACCTCGCTGCTGGCCTGCACGGGCAGCACGATGGCGCCACGCCGTGATTGCACCGTCACCAGATCGCCCTCCTGCCACTGGCGGCGGGACATGTCTTGGGGATGGAGTTGAATCGCGGGCTCGGGCACGTGGCCGAACAAGCGGCCCAGGGTGCCGGTGCGGCTCATGCCGTGCCACTGGTCACGCAGGCGGCCGGTGTTGAGCGAGAACGGGTAGCGCGCATCGCGGCTTTCGGCCACCGGCTGGTAAGGGGTGGCGCTGAAACGGGCCCGGCCATCGGGGGTGGGGAACACGCCATCTTCGTACAGCCGGACCTTGCCGGCCGGCGCCCCGGCGGGCATGGGCCATTGCTGGGGACCCAGGCTGTCGAGCAGCTCGTAGCTCAGACCCGTGATGTCCAGGTCGCGGCCCCGGGTCGATTCGCGGTGTTCGCACCAGATGGCTTGCACCCCGGCCTCCGGCGCTTCCGTGGGGTAGGGGAACAGCGTGGCCTGGCCAGGGCGCAGCCGGGCTTCCAGGCGCTGGGCCAGCTGCACGCCGATGGCCCAGTCGTGACGGGCCTCGCCGGCCGGGGGCAGGGCGGCGCGCACGCGGCTGATGCGGCGCTCGCTGTTGGTCACGGTGCCCAGTTTTTCGCCCCAGGTGGTGGCGGGCAGCAGCAGGTCGGCGAATTCGGCGGTGGCGGTGGTGGCAAAAGCCTCCTGCAGCACCACGAATTCGGCGCGCTGCAGGGCGCGGCGCACCGTGGCCTGGTCCGGCATCGATTGGGCGGGGTTGGTGCAGGCGATCCACAAGGCCTTGATCTGGCCGTCGGCGGCGGCCTCGAACATCTCGACCGCGCTCTTGCCCGGGGTGGCGGGCACCTGCTCCACGCCCCAGTGGGCCGCGACTTCGGCGCGGTGCTGCGGGTTGGCCATGTCGCGGTGCGCGCTCAGCAGATTGGCCAGGCCGCCCACCTCGCGTCCGCCCATGGCATTGGGCTGGCCGGTCAGTGAGAACGGGGCCGCCCCCGGGCGTCCGATCTGGCCGGTGGCCAGGTGCAGGTTGATCAGGGCGGCGTTCTTGGCGGTGCCGCTGCTGGACTGGTTCAGGCCTTGGCAGTAGAGGCTCAGCGTGGCTGGCGAGGTGGCGAACAGGCGGGCGGCCTCGTGCAGGTCTTGCGGCGCAATGCCGCAGACCTGGGCCACCCGCTCGGGTGTGCAGTCGCGCACCAGGGTCTTCAGCGCTTCGAAGCCGCTGGTGTGGGCGGCGATGTAGGCCGGCTGCGTCCAGCCCTCCCACAGCATGATGTGCAGCATGCCGTGGAACAGCATCACGTCCGTGCCCGGCTGGATGGCCAGGTGCAGGTCGGCCAGTTCGACGGTGTCGGTGCGCCGCGGGTCGACCACCACGATCTTCAGCCCGGGGCGGGCGCGCTTGGCGTCTTCGATGCGGCGGAACGCGATCGGGTGGGCCCAGGCGGTGTTGCTGCCGGCGATGAAGAGGCAGTCGGCGTGGTCGAAATCGGCATAGCTGGCCGGTGGGGCATCGGCTCCCAGGGTGGCCTTGTAGCCGGCCACGGCGCTGCTCATGCACAGGCGTGAGTTGGTGTCGAGGTTGTTGGTGCCCAACAGGCCCTTGGCCAGCTTGTTGAAGACGTAGTAGTCCTCGGTCAGCAACTGGCCCGACAGGTAGAAGCCCAGGGCGTCCGGCCCGTGTTCGCGCACGATGCGGCTGAGACGGTCGGCCGCCAGGTCCAGGGCGGCATCCCAGGCCAGGGGCTGGGTCGGGCCACGCCGCTCCAGGCGCTGCAGCGGTTGCAGCAGGCGGGTCTGGCGGGTGATGTCGGCGCTGGCCGTGAGGTGCAGGGTGGAGCCCTTGGTGCACAGGCGGCCGAAGTTGGCCGGGTGGGCCGGGTCGCCGCGCACGCCGGTGATGGCCTGGCCCCGGGTTTCGATGATCACGCCACAACCCACGCCGCAGTACGGGCAGGTGGAGCGGGTTTCCTGGAGGAGCGCCTGGGGGACTGGGGTCATGGCTGCGGGCCTCCGTCCAGGGGTTGACGGCAGGCCGGGCCTGCCTGGGGGCGCTGCAGCTCGGTGGCATGGTGCAGCAGTTCCTCGGTATCGAGGTGGACCAGCCCGTCTTGCACCAGCACGGCGAAACGCGGCGTGCAACCCACGTCGGGGGCCTGGGCCTGGCCATCGGCCAGCCCGATGGTCCAGTTGTGCAACGGGCAGGCCACGCTGCGGCCGAAGACGATGCCCTGTGACAGCGGGCCGCCCTTGTGGGGGCAACGATCGAGCAACGCGAAGACCTCGTCTTGGTCGTTGCGGAACAGCGCCACCTCTAGGCCATGATCGCGGCTTACGCGGCGTGCGCCCAGTGCGGGAATCTCGTCCACGCGGCAGATGGGTTTCCAGAGGCTCATCTTGTTCTCCGTTCAGGCCCTGAGGGCCGCATACAACCCGGTGACGCGGTCCATCACCGAGAGCAGGTTTTCGCTCGCCACGAACAGCTCCGACAGCGGCTTGCTGCCAGGGGTGGCCGAGCTGATTTTTTTCAGTGCAGCGTCAAAGAACACCCACTGGCCGTCTGCCAGTGCCAGTTCATCGGCGATGCGGGCAGAGGTTTCGGGGGCTTTGTGCAGGGTGTCTTGCGCCTGCAGGAATTCGCTGCGGGCCCGGGCCATTTCGGTGGCCGCGGCGGCCGGGTCGACCTGCAGCACGCCGGCCAGGTAGAACTTGGCCAGTCGCTGCGACAACATGCGTTGGCGCCCGGCCAGGTTCACCAGGGGGCCGGCGGGGCGGGTCGAGGTCGCTTCGAGCTGGGCGGTGCCTTGCTGGGCCAGCGCCAGGACCTGGGCATCGGCTTGCAGCAGGGCATTGGCCCGGCGGGCCTCGGGTGGGGCAGACAGCGCGTCGCGCAAGGCCTGCCAGGCCGGATCCAGGGCCGCATAGGTGTTGCGGATCGGCGTGCTGGGCGCGTAGGCCTTGAGTTGTTCATGCTGGCGCTCGAACAAGGCCATCGACTGGCTCAACACTTGCTGAGCCGTGGGTGTGGGCGCCTGGGCGGCCAGGGCCAGCCAGGCCTTGACCATGCGCTGCGAGAGCATGCGCTGGCGCCCCGCCATGTTGATGGCATCGGCCAGATCGACCTGGGCCCGGGCGAGGCTCGCCCAGCAGGCGGCCAGGCCCAGCAGGTGTCGGCGTTGCAGAGCCATGGTGTTCATCCGGTGGGGTTTCAGGCCTTGAGGGCGTTGAATTGGCGGGTGTCCACCTCGGCGCGATCGAACTCGAACCAAGGGTCGGGTTCGCCGTCGAGGGCAAATTGCAGGCGCTCCCACAGAGCCAGGCGGCCGGCGGCATCGTCCAGGATGCGTTTTTTCACGTGGTCCAGACCGACCCGGCCCACGTAGTGCACGGTGCGCTCCAGGTACCAGCCTTCTTCGCGGTAGAGCTGCATGAAGGCGCCCGTGTATTCGAGCACCTCGGCAGCGGTCTTGAGTTTGGTGAAGAAGTGCGCCACCTCGGTCTTGATGCCGCCATTGCCGGCGATGTACATCTCCCAGCCGCTGTCCACACCGATGATGCCCACGTCCTTGATGCCGGCTTCGGCGCAATTGCGCGGGCAGCCCGAGACGGCAAACTTGACCTTGTGCGGGGCATACATGCGCCACATGGCACGCTCCAGGTCCTTGCCCATCTGGGTGCTGTCCTGGGTGCCCATGCGGCACCACTCACTGCCCACGCAGGTCTTCACGGTGCGCAAGGCCTTGGCATAGGCGTGGCCGCTGGGCATGCCGATGTCTTTCCAGACGTTGACCAGGTCTTCCTTCTTCACGCCCAGCAGGTCGATGCGCTGGCCGCCGGTCACCTTGACGGTGGGGATCTTGTACTTGTCGACCACGTCGGCAATGCGGCGCAGCTCATCGGCCGTGGTTTCGCCACCCCACATGCGCGGGATCACGCTGTAGCTGCCGTCCTTCTGGATGTTGGCGTGGCTGCGTTCGTTGATGAAGCGGCTTTGCGGGTCGTCGCGAGCCTCTTTGGGCCAGCTGCTGATCAGGTAGTAGTTGACTGCAGGGCGGCAGCTCGCGCAGCCGTTGGGGGTCTTCCAGTCCATGACGCGGAACACGTCGGCAATCGTCAGCAGCTTGTCTTTCACGATGGCCTCGCGCACGGCCTGATGGCCGTGCTCGGTGCAGCCGCACATGGCTTTGGTCTTGGGGGTGGCCGAGTAGTCGCCGCCCGCCGTGAACATCAGCAGTTGCTCGACCAGGCCGGTGCACGAGCCGCAGCTGGCGCTGGCCTTGGTGTGTTTGCGCACCTCTTCGAGCGTGAACAGGCCTTTTTCCTTGATGGCCTTGCAAATGGCCCCCTTGCTGACGCCGTTGCAGCCGCAGACCTCGGCCTCGTCGGGCATGGCCGCCGCCTTGCTGTGGCCTTCGTGGCCCACATCGCCGATGTTGGACTCACCGAACATCAGCTTGTCGCGGATGTCGGCCACGCTGCGGCCATCGCGCAACAGCTTGAAATACCAACTGCCGTCCACCGTGTCGCCATACAGGCAGGCGCCGATCAGCTTGTCGTTCTTGATGACCAGCTTTTTGTAGACCCCGGCATAGGGGTCGCTCATCACGATTTCCTCGGTGCCTTCGCCGCCCATGAACTCGCCGGCCGAGAACAGATCGATGCCGGTCACCTTGAGTTTGGTCGAGGTGAGTGAGCCCTGGTAGCGCGCGATGCCGAACTCGGCCAGGTGGTTGGCTGCCACCTTGGCCTGTTCGAACAGCGGTGCCACCAGTCCGTAGGCGGTGCCCCGGTGGGCGGCGCACTCGCCCACCGACCAGATGCGGGGGTCGGTCACGGTCTGCATCGTGTCGCTGACCACGATGCCCCGGTTCACCAGCAGGCCGGCCTGTTCGGCCAACTCGGTGTTGGGCCGGATCCCCACGGCCATCACCACCAGATCGGCCGCCACCTCGCTGCCGTCCTTGAAGCGCACGGCCTGGACGCGACCGTCGGCGCCGCCGATCAGGGCCTGGGTCTGGGCACCGATGCGGAACTGCAGGCCGCGTTGCTCCAGCGACTTCTGCAGCAGCCGGCCAGCCACGTCGTCGAGCTGGCGTTCCATCAGCCAGGCGTTCACATGCACCACCGTCACGCTCATGCCGCGCAGCATCAGGCCGTTGGCCGCTTCCAGGCCCAGCAGGCCGCCGCCGATGACCACTGCATGGCGGTGCGTGGTGGCGGTTTCGATCATGGTGTTGGTGTCGTGGATATCGCGGTAGGCAATCACGCCCTGCAAGTCCTTGCCCGGAACCGGGAGCATGAAGGGGGTGGAGCCTGTGCACAGCAGCAGGCGGTCGTAGGCCGCCTCGGTGCCGTCATCGGCCCGTACCACACGCCGGATGCGGTCGATCTGCACCACCTTCTTGCCGGTGTGCAGGGTGATGTCGTTGTCCCGGTACCAGTCGTAGGGGTTGAGGACGATTTCCTCCAGCGTCTGCTCACCTGCCAGAACAGGCGACAACAGGATGCGGTTGTAGTTGGGGTGCGGCTCGGCACCGAAGATCGTGATCTCGTACAGCGAGGGGTCGATCTTCAGCAGCTCTTCGATCGTGCGCACACCGGCCATGCCATTGCCGACCATCACCAGCTTGAGTTTTTTCATCGTCATGCTCCGTCGCTTGGGGCCGGGCTGGCGAGCCAGTCGGTCCGGAAAACAAAAAAGGCGTCCACACGATGCGGCCTCGGGGGTGCGAGACTGCATGTGGGGACGCCTTCGTCCCGGGTCGACCCCTGCGCCATTGCAAGGGATCCACCCGGCGGCCCTGAGGCCGTTGGGGGTGTCAAGCAATGGCTGTGCCAGGGCGAACGGCGCCCGCTGGGGCTGCGAAGCGCCCTGGTGCGCGAAATTGGTGCGGTGCACCACCCGGACAGGTGCTGGATGGGCAGCACAGCGCACCAGCTTCGGGCATGGAACCTGCTTTCCGCTGGTGCATGAGTTTTGATCTCGAATTTGGTTTTGTCTCGCTGCCTGGACGCAAGTCCGAGAACGAGGATTTCGCGGCCCTGGTCAGTGGCCAGGGTCACGAGCAGGCCCGTGGGGCGATTGCCGCGATTGCCGACGGCGTGAGCACCGGGGGCTTTGGCCGCGAGGCGGCTCAGACCACCGTGACGACGCTGGTGCGCGACTATTTCGGTACCCCCGAAACCTGGGACACCACGGTGGCCCTGGACCGCGTCATCAGCGCGCAGAACGCTTGGTTGGCGGGCATCAACCGGCGCCGTCAGCCCGCGCTGGGCCTGACCACGCTCACCGCTCTGGTGCTGCGCGGGCAGACCTATACCGTGGCCCATGTCGGCGACACCCGGGCCTACCTGGTGCGCGATGGCGAGATGCAGCAACTCACGGTCGATCATGTGATGCCGCACACCGACTTCGCCCACCAGCTGACCCGGGCCGTGGGGCTGGAGGATCGTTTGCTGGTCGATTACAGCCAGGGCGATCTGCAAAGTGGCGATACCTTCGTGCTGCTGTCCGATGGGGTGCATGGCAGCCTGCCGGGTCGCGACATCCTGGCCTTGTTGGCGCAGGGGCTGGCGCCCCAGGCCCTGTGTGAGGCGCTGGTCAAGGCCGCGCTGCGCAGCGGCAGTGACGACAACCTGACGGCGGCGGTGGTGCGGGTGCAGGGGGCGCTGGAAGCCACGCTGCAGGACGAGGCTCGCCACGCCTTGCAACAGCCGGTGCTGCCTTTGCTCAAGGTGGGCGATGGGGTGGATGGGCTGGAGGTGCTGGCGCTGGTGGCTGACAGCGGCATTCACCGTCTCTACCAGGTGCGCGATCCGTTGACGCAGCGCTGCTATGCCCTGAAGTCGCTGCACCCCCAGCGTGCGCACGACCCCGAAGAGCGCCAGACCCTGGCTCACGAGGCTTGGGTGGCGCGCCGCATGCAGGGCGGCAGTGCCGCGGGACACCTGGCCCGGCTCCATGACTGGCCACCGCAAGGGGCGGCTTCGGCCAGCGGCTTTTACTTGCTGTACGACTGGTACGACGGCGAGACCCTGGGGGCCTTGCTGCAGCGGCAGGCGGCCCTGCCCCTGGCCCAGGTGCTCAACCTGGTCACCCAGGCCTTGCGCACGCTGGCGGTGTTGCACCGGCAAGGGGTGGTGCACCGGGATGTGAAGCCCGACAACCTGCACCTGGGCGACGACGGCGTGCTGCGCCTGCTGGACCTGGGCGTGGCCTTGAGCGGGCGTGAGCCGGCGGCCACGCGCGAGCTGCATGCCGGCACACCCAGCTACATGAACCCTGAGCAGTGGGCCGGACATGGCCAGGCGGGCCACAAGGCGCAGTTGCCCGATGCCGGCAGCGACCTGTATGCGCTGGGCGTGACGCTGTATCAACTGCTCAGCCTGGGTCGCTTGCCGTATGGCGAGGTGCTGCCCTACCAGAGTGGGCGCTACCACCGCGATCCGCAGCCACCCAGCCGGCACAATCCCCAGGTGCCGATCTGGCTCGACCATGTCGCCCTGAAGGCCGTGGCGCGACAGCGCGCACAACGCTTCGAGACCGCCGAGGAGATGCTGCTGGCGCTGGAGCGCGGTGCGTCTCGCCCCCTGAGTGCGCCGGTGGCAACGCCCTTGATCCAGCGCGACCCTGCGGCGGTCTGGAAAATCGCCCTGGTGGTCAGCGTGTTGTTCAATGCAGCGCTGGTTTATTGCCTGCTGTTCCTGCCGCACTGAGCCGCACCAAACACTTGCATCTGCCGGGCGGGCCAGACGGACGGTGTCCGTTGGGTTGGGGGCGACTTCAGTGGCGGGCGCGACCGCCTTTTTCGGCCCAGGTGCGGGTCCAGCGGATCTGCATCACGCGCAACAGCAGCAGCACCGCCACGGCACAGGCGGCAAAGCAGGCGAAGCCGAGCAGGTAAGAGCCGGTGTACTGCTTGGAGAAGCCCATCAGATTGGGCACCAGGCCGCCGCCCAGTGCGCCGAGTTCGCCGATCATGGAGCCCGCCACCGCGGTGGTCAGCGGCCAGCGCAGGGGTACCAGCTGGAACAGCGCGCCATTGCCCGCGCCCAGGGCCGAGAAACAGACCAGAAACAGCAGCACCGTGACCGGCAGCGAGCCTTGGGCGAAGCCTGCCAGCAGCAGGCTGGCGGCGGTGACGACCAGCACCCCCGTCAGGGTGTTCACGCCGCCCCAAAGATCAGACAGCCAGCCCCCCATGACCCGCAGTGCTGCGCCCAGGAAGGCAGCGAGCATGGTGAGCTGGCCAGCCTGAACTTTGCTGACCCCGAATTGTTCGTAGAAATAGCTGGGCAGAAAGGCTGACAGGCCCACGAAACCGCCAAAGGTGACGGCATAGATCAGGCTGAACGCCCAGCCGTCTTTTTCGTAAAGGCAGGACAGGTGCTCGCGCAGCGTGGTGTGGGGCGACAGGTCGGCCGGCTCTTTGGCAAAGACCACCATCACGGCCGCCGGAATGGCCACGCTCAGCGCGGCGATGCCATACACCGTCTGCCAGCCGAAGTTCTGTGCCAGCACCGGGGCCAGCAGCGCTGCGAAGGCCGTGCCGACGTTGCCGGCACCCACGATGCCCATGGCCAGGCCCTTGTAGCGGGGCGGGAACGAACCCGAGCCCAGTGACATGGCCACGCCGAAGCTGGCGCCGGCCACCCCCAGCAGCACGCCCATGGCCAGCAGGTCGTTGAAGCTTTGCACGAAGAAGTAGCCGTAGGCCATGCTCAGGCTGATGCCGCCCATTTCGACCAGGGTGGCGTTTTTGCGTCCGATGTACTGCGCCATCAGACCCAGCGGAAAGCGCATGAAGGCCCCGGCAAAGATCGGGATGGACAGCATCAGGCCCTTTTGCGTGGGACTGAGTTGCAGCGCCTCGGTGATGAAGGGCGCCATGGCACCGTTGATGGACCAGATGGCAAAGGAAAAGCCAAAGTACAGGAAGGCTGACCAGAGCGTGGGGCTGTGACCTGCGCGGTGGAACTCTCGGAAATTGAACATGGGTGTCTTTGCGGCCCCGAGGGCATGGCGGAAAACAAAAAAGGCGTCCGCACCGGATGGCTTTCTGAGAAAGAAGCCAACGGTGGGGACGCCTGTGTCCTGAGGGGCTGCGGTGCATCGTCACGCCACAGCCCCTGACAGCCTTGTGGGGCCGATGCCTTGATTCAAGCAAACTCCGTGCCGCCAAAACAGGCCTTGGAAACGGCTTGGACTCGGTCTTTTTGCCTGGGTTTGGTGCAGCGGCCTCGCTTTGAAGGGTGGAGGCCGTCGACTTGGTGCATGCCCGCCCAGGGACGGGGCCGTCTATGAAAAACGCCCCTCGACGGCGCAGGGCCGGGAGGGGCGCCGTGGGAGGGGGCGCGGCTCAGGCGGCGGTCTTTTCGACGTGGGCCTGACGGGTGTAGAGGAAATCAATCACGGCCTTGCGGTAGCCCAGGTACTGAGTGCTTTCAGCCAGCGCAACACGCGAGCGGGGGCGGGGCAGGTCAACGCTCAGGACCTCGCCGATGGTGGCGGCCGGGCCGTTGGTCATCATCACGATCTTGTCGGACAGCAGCACGGCTTCGTCCACGTCGTGGGTCACCATCACCACGGTGGCCTGGGTTTCGGCCACGATGTCCAGCAGCTCGTCCTGCAGCTTGGCCCGGGTGAGGGCATCGAGGGCGCCAAAGGGCTCGTCCATCAGCAGCACCTGGGGCTCCATGGACAGGGCACGGGCGATGCCCACGCGCTGTTTCATGCCACCCGAGATTTCGCCCGGGCGCTTTTGCGCCGCCGCACTCAGCCCGACCAGGGCCAGGGCCGCTTCAGTGCGGGCCTTGAGCTGGGCCTTGCTTTCGCGCTGGCCGAAGACGCGCTCCACGGCCAGGTGGATGTTCTCGTGGCAGGTGAGCCAGGGCAGCAGGGAGTGGTTCTGGAACACCACCGCCCGCTCCGGGCCGGGGCCCTTGATTTCGCGGTTGGCGCACAGCATGGCGCCCTGGGTGGGGGAGGTCAGCCCGGCAATCAGGTTGAGCAAGGTGGACTTGCCGCAGCCGCTGTGGCCGATGAGGGCCACGAATTCACCTTTGGCGATGGTGAGATGGATGTCCCGCAGGGCAGGGAAGGCCCCTTTGGCGGTGCGAAAAGTCTGTTCGACACCCTGGATCTCGATGTACTTGGCGCTGTTCATGGCGTGTTCCTTGATGACGGGGTGGGTCAGCTCTTGACTTCTTCGAAGGTGAAGGCCGTGGCGATGCGGATCAGGGCGTATTCCAGCAGCAGGCCCACGCCGCCGATCACGAAGATGGCAATGATGATGTTCTTGACGTTGAGGTTGTTCCACTCGTCCCAGACCCAGAAGCCGATGCCCACGCCGCCGGTCAGCATTTCAGCGGCCACGATCACCAGCCAGGCCGTGCCCACGGCCAGGCGCACGCCGGTCAGCATGTAGGGCAGCACCGAGGGGAACAGGATCTTGGTGAAGATCTTCCACTCCGACAGCTTGAGCACGCGGGCCACGTTCATGTAGTCCTGCGGCACGCGCTGCACGCCCACGGCGGTGTTGATGATCATGGGCCAGATCGAGCAGATGAAGATGGTCCAGATGGCTGCCGGGTTGGCGCCCTTGAAGACCAGCAGGCCAATGGGCAGCCAGGCCAGCGGCGACACCGGGCGCAGCAGGCTGATCAAGGGGTTGAACATGCGCGAGAGGAACTCAAAGCGACCGATCAAAAAGCCGGCCGGAATGCCCACCAGGGCGGCCAGGCCGAAGCCCATGGCCACGCGCTTGAGGGAAAACAGCACGTTCCAGCCCACGCCCTGGTCGTTGGGGCCCTTGCTGTAGAACGGGTCGCTGAACACCTCCAGGGCCTGCTTGAAGGTGTCGGCCGGCGAGGGGATGGCGCTGGCGGTGGTGATCGACACGATGGCCCACAGGCCCAGCATCAGGCCCAGGCCAAAAACCGGTGGCAGCACGCGCAGCCAGAAGGCGCGCCAGTCAAACGGCAGGCGTGCAGGGCGCGGGGCGGCAGGGACGGCTTTTTTCATGGCGGGGGCCTGAGCGGCAGAGGACTTGGGGGCAGGCACCTGCGAAGCGGGGATTTCGGCGGGGTTGTGGAAGACGGCACTGACCATGGCGGGCTCCTGTTGGGTGGGTGGGGCGCAGGGGAGGCTCAGGCGTGAACCTTGAAGGATTCGGCGTATTTCTTGGGGTCCTTGCCATCCCAGACCACGCCGTCGATCAACTTGCTGCTGCGCATGGGGTCTTTAGGCACGTTGATCTTCAGGGCGCTGGCGGCCTGTTTGTAGAGGTCGATCTGGTTGATCTGCTTGGCCACGGCCAGGTAGTCGGGGTGGTCCTTGAGCAGGCCCCAGCGCTTGTGCTGGGTCAGGAACCACATGCCATCGGACAGGTAGGGGAAGTTGACCGCACCATCGTTGAAAAACTTCATGTGGTTGGGGTCGTCCCAGGTCTTGCCCAGGCCGTTCTGGTAACGGCCAAGGATGCGCTGGTTGATGGCGTCCACACTGGTGTTGACGTAGGACTTGTCGGCAATGGTCTCGGCCATCTTCAGCTTGTTCTGCAGGCTGGCATCGATCCACTGGCTGGCCTCGAGGATGGCCATCATCACGGCACGCGAGGTGTTGGGGTACTTCTTGGTGAACTCGGCAGTGGTGCCCAGCACCTTCTCGGGGTGGTCTTTCCAGATGTCCTGGGTGGTGACGGCGGTGATGCCGATGCCGTCCATGATGGCGCGGTGGCCCCAGGGCTCGCCCACGCAGAAGCCGTCCATGTTGCCCACGCGCATGTTGGCCACCATCTGGGGCGGAGGCACGGTGATGACCTTGGCGTCCTGCAGCGGGTTGATGCCGGCCGAGGCGAGCCAGTAATACAGCCACATCGCATGGGTGCCGGTGGGGAAGGTCTGGGCAAAGGTGTATTCGCGCTTGTCGCTGGCCATCAGCTTGGCCAGGCTGGCCGCGTCAACCGCGCCCTTGTCGGCCAGCTTCTTGGACAGCGTGATCGCCTGGCCATTGTTGTTCAGCGTCATCAGGACGGCCATGTCTTTCTTCGGACCACCCACGCCCAGGTGCACGCCATAGATCAGGCCGTACAGCACGTGGGCGAAATCCAGTTCGCCATTGACCAGCTTGTCGCGCACACCGGCCCAACTGGCTTCTTTGCTGGGGATGATCTTCACGCCATACTTCTTGTCAAAGCCCAGCACGGAGGCCATGACCACGCTGGCACAGTCGGTGAGGGGGATGAAGCCGATCTTCACTTCTTCCTTTTCTGGCTTGTCGGAGCCGCCTGCATAGACGACCGAGCGCAGTGCCGGTGACAGGCCGGTGGCAGCCACGGCAGCGGTTTGCAGCACGGTGCGCCGGCTCAGGCGGGTGTTCAACAGGTCGGTCATGGGCTACTCCTTGAAGCTGAAGTCATTCGGAACGTACAAAGCAAAAAGGCGTCCTCACGCAGCAGCCGAGCCCTGTGGGCCAGCCGTGGTGGGGACGCCTTTGTCCTGGCAGCCTATCAAGCCCGCCATTGGGCTTGATACGCTGTGTGACCCGGAGGGGTCATGCACCTTCTAAGCAAAGGGTGTGCCAGGCGAAAAAGAGGGCGTTAGGCCTCTGGGCCGGCTTGGCTGGGCGGCCAAGTGGCACATGGCGGTGCGCAAGGTGCGGGCTTGGTGCGTGCCAAAGGCCCCAGTCGGTGCGCCGCACTGCTTTTGTGCGATGCACCAATCCCCGGTCTCATCGGTCCTGCCGAGGTGTCTGCGTGGCCCTGGGTGGGTGGGGGCAGGGCCTTTGTGTCGGTCCGGCGAGGCCGCCAGGGCCTACACTTCGGCACCGATGTTGAACCGTCTGCCCATGTCCGTGACCGCCTCCACTGCTCCTTTTGCCCATCACACGCCCAGCCAGGCCCCTGGCCTGGTTCTGGGCATCGAGTCTTCCTGTGATGAAACAGGGGTGGCCCTGGTGCATGCCAGTGCCCAGGGCGTGCCGCGCCTGGAGGCCCATGCCCTGCACAGCCAGATCGAGATGCATCAGGCCTATGGCGGGGTGGTGCCTGAATTGGCCAGCCGCGACCACATCCGGCGGGTGTTGCCGCTGGCGACCCAGGTGCTGGCGAGCGCCGGGCGCAGCCTGGCCGAGGTGGATGTGGTGGCCTACACCCGTGGGCCCGGTCTGGCGGGGGCTTTGTTGGTGGGTTCGGGCGTGGCTTGCGCACTTGGTGCGGCGCTGGGCCGGCCTGTGTTGGGCGTGCACCACCTGGAGGGCCACCTGCTGTCCCCCTTTCTGAGTGCCGATCCGCCGGAGTTCCCTTTTGTGGCCTTGCTGGTGTCGGGCGGTCACACCCAGTTGATGCGGGTGGATGCGGTGGGGGAGTACCAGATTCTGGGCGAGACCATTGACGATGCCGCGGGCGAGGCCTTCGACAAGTCGGCCAAGCTCATGGGCCTGGGCTACCCGGGCGGGCCGGCGCTGTCGCGCCTGGCCGAGGCCGGCGACCCTGCCGCGTTCAAGCTGCCCAGGCCCTTGCTGCACAGCGGTGATCTCGATTTTTCGTTTGCGGGGCTGAAGACCGCCGTACTGACCCAGGCCCGCAAACTGGGCGATGACCTGGCCGCGCGCAAGCCTGACCTGGCGGCCAGCACGCAGGCGGCCATTGTTGAGGTGTTGCTGAAGAAGTCGATGGCCGCCCTGCGCCAGACCGGTCTGCGCCGCCTGGTGGTGGCGGGCGGGGTGGGCGCCAACCGCGAGCTGCGCCAGCGCCTGAATGCGGCCTGCCAGGTGGCCCGGGTGCGGGTGCATTACCCCGAACTCCATTTGTGCACTGACAACGGCGCCATGATCGCCATGGCGGCGGCCATGCGCCTGCAGGCCGGTCGTGCCCAGGCGGGATGCGATTACAGCTTTGATGTGCGGCCCCGTTGGCCGCTGGATGCCATCGACGCGTGAGTAGGGGCCAGCCCAGAGTGCTAGTGGGTCTTGAAAAACTAATTTTTTCAACTATCACTTTGTTGAACTTGACAATTTATTCGGCAAATTCGGTAGAATTGATTCATGAGCTCCGAAAACAATTTTTCCTCCGTCCCTCCCTCTGGTGAGCACTGCACCACGATCGAGGTGGCTCGTGAATTGGGCATGGCAGTCCGTTCGGTCCAGATGATGGTGGACCGGGGCGAACTTGAGGCCTGGAAGACCCCCGGTGGACACCGACGCATTTCCCGCGTCTCGGTGGACCGCTGGTTGGCCAATCGCCGTGCTGGCCGCCGTGGCAGCCAGCGTGGCAGCCCGGCCAACCCGCGTCGGGTGCTGTTCATCGAGGATTCGGCCCACTACCAGAACCTGGTGTCGCTGATGATGCAGCAGCACTTTCCCGAGGTATCGCTTCATTTGGCCGACGATGGCATCGTGGGCCTGGCCATGTACGGGCAGTTGCAGCCCGATGTGCTGCTGCTGGACCTGTTGCTGCCAGGCATTGATGGTGCGACGCTGCTGACCAGCCTGCGCGCCCACCCGGAGCTGAACCGGAGCCAGTTGGTGGTGGTCACCTCGCTGGACGAGGAGCAGCGCCGCCCTTATGCCTTCGCGCTGCGCGACATTCCGTTGGTCTACAAACCCAACCTCGTCACCGATCTGCCCAGGCTCCTGGGTGAGTTGCTGCACGAGGGAGATGCGAGCCCGTCGACCGCCTCTGAAGCCCGGTCTGCCACGGCCGCCTGATCCATTCCTCCCTGACCGGCAGAGGCCGGTCTTTGCCCCGCAGCACCTCACGGTCTGCGGGGTTTTTCATTTTCCAAAGATTGATCGGTCGGTTTCAAGATACAAAAGGTGATTCTTGCTACCGAAGTGCTCGAAATACCAGGGGTGATCGAGGTGTCCGAGCGTAGTGCTGCAAGCGATCAAATTGACAGTGCTCAAAGTCGGGTGACGCAGGGCTTGCCCAGTGACGGGCGGCGAAAAAAAAGGCCCTTGACGGGCCTTGTGGGATGGGGCGCTCGGGCAGGTCAGCCGATGTTGATCCGGGTGCCTTGAGGTGGGGGGGGTGCCTTCTTGCCGAGTTGAAGGGTGAGCACCCCATTGACCAATTGGGCCGTGCTGGTGGCGGCGTCAAGCGCTTGCGGCAGTTCGAAGGCCCAGCGATAGCGGCGCGGCGCTTCGGCTGTGCTTTCGATGCGCACCACGCTGCCTTCGATGTCCACCTGGAGTTGTTCGCGGCTCAGGCCGGGCGCATCCAGCTGAAGTCGGTAGCCTTGCTCGGATTCTTCGAGGGGCTGGGTGCTTTCGCGTTGGCGCTGGGCCTGTTGGTGCAGGGTCTGGGCCAGGAATCTTTCGAGGCCGCGGTCCATGGCGCGCAGGCCATTGAGGTGGGCTGAGGAGCGAATCACGGGAGCGAAGATCATGGTGCAAGTCCTTTACACTGCGCGGCTCTCGAACTGAGTGCCGCATGGATCACAGGTGCGATCCAGCGGCTTTTTTTCAAGGATTTTTCTTCATGGAATATCTGCGCAGGTCCCTCTTGAAAAGGGCTTTGTCGACGTTATCTGTCGCGGCTTTGCCGTGGGTGTCGGCGCAGGCAGCCGGTGCGTCCGGCCCGATCCGGGTGGCGCTGATCGAAGGTCTGAGCGGTCCGTTCGCCAATGCGGGTGAGGCGGTTTATCGCAATGTCCTGTGGGCGGTGGAGCGCGTCAATGCTCGGGGTGGGGTGCGCCTGAGCGCTGCTGCGGGCGGGCCGCGCCCCTTGCAACTGGACCGCTACGACAGCAAAGGCCAGAACGAAGAGGCCTTGTCGGCCTTGCGCTCGGCCATTGATGACGGGGCCCGGGTGGTGCTGCAGGGCAATTCTTCGGCCACGGCGGCGGTGTTGCTGGATGCCATCAACAAGCACAACGAGCGGGATCCGGCACGACGGGTGCTGTTCCTGAACTACTCGGCCGTGGATCCGACCCTGACCAACGAGCGTTGCAGTTACTGGCATTTCCGCTTTGATGCCCATGCCGACATGCGCATGGCAGCCTTGATGGAGGTGATCCGGGAGGACCGCTCGGTCAAGAGCGTCTACCTGATCGGGCAGGACTACAGCTTTGGGCAGGCCGTGCTCAAGGAGGCGCGTCGTCAACTGGGTGAGCAACGCCCGGATGTGCAGGTGGCGGGCGAAGAACTGCATCCCATGGGGCGGGTGAAAGACTTCGCACCTTACGCGGTCAAGATCAAGGCCAGCGGTGCGCAAGCGGTGATCACTGGCAACTGGGGCAATGACTTGACCTTGTTGATCAAGGCTGCACGCGAGGTGGGCTACGAGGGGCGCTTTTTCACCTATTACGGCAATGCGCTGGGGGCGCCGGCGGCCATCGGGGATGCCGGCCTGGGCCGGGTGGTGGCGGTGGCGGACTGGCTGCCCAACGTGCCGGGCGCCCAGAGCGAGGCCTTCTACCAGGCCTTCCGGCAGCGCTTTCCCAAACCGGCGGATGACTATGTGCACATGCGCATGCAACTGATGATCGAGGCCCTGGCCCAGGCCATCGAGAAGGCCGGTTCGACCGAGGCTGCGGCTGTGGCCGCGAAGCTGGAGGGCAGCAGCGTGTCTTTGCATGGGCAGTCGGGCACGATGCGAGCCAGCGACCATCAGTTCCAGCAGGGCCTGGTGGTGGGCGTGATGGACAAGCAGGGGCAGCCTGGGGTTCGGTTTGACGTCGAAGGCTCGGGTTATGGCTTCAAGGTGATCCGTCAGATCCCGGCCAGCAAGGCGGAGATGGCGACCACCTGTCGCATGCAGCGCCCCTGAGCCGGCGACTCACTGGGCGTAACCCAGACAGGCGCCGGCATTCGCCCGGCCCCGGCATTCGCGGCTGAGGCGACGGTCTCGGTCGGCGCGGCTTTCTTCGGAGCCAGAGGGCGCAGCAGGTTTGCTGCGCCCTTGGCTTTTCCGGGATTTGGCCGAGGCTCGGGATGCGGCCAAGACGGGTGGCGCGGTGCTGCCGAGCAGGGCGCTCAGCCCGAGCAGGGTTTGGCGGCGGGTGAGGGTGGTGGGCATCAGGGGCTCCGATTGAAGGGGGCAGGGCCGGGCGGCTCCGCTACCATGCGACTCTTGTTCAATCGCGTTGCGACGTGCAACTACAGGACCCCCGAATGCGACCCGCCATCCTCCAGCTTGAAGAATCGAAAATCCGTGAAGTGGCCAATGCCGGCATGGGCCGGTCCGATGTGTTGGCCTTCTGGTTTGGTGAGAGTGACGAGATCACGCCTGAAGCCGTGCGGCAGGCGGCCATCGATTCGATTGCCCAGGGTGAGACTTTTTACGCCCACAACCTGGGTCTGCCCGAGTTGCGCCAGGCCTTGGCGGACTACACCACCGGCCTGCACCGGCCGGTGGGGCCTGAGCGCATTGCGGTCACGTCGGGTGGGGTGAATGCCTTGATGCTGGCGATCCAGGCCTTGGTGGAGCCCGGCGACGAGGTTCTGGCCGTGACCCCGGTCTGGCCGAATCTGCTGGCCCAGCCCGCCATCATGGGGGGTGTGGTGAAAACCGTCTCGCTCAAGCCGGTGGTGCAAGGGGCTGAGCAAGGGGCCTGGCGCCTTGATCTGCCGGAGTTGCTGGCGGCGATCACGCCGGCTACACGGCTGCTGATCGTGAATGCGCCCAACAACCCCACGGGCTGGACCCTGAGTGCCGAGGAGCAGTCGCAGATCCTGGCACATTGCCGACGCACCGGAACCTGGATCCTGGCCGACGAGGTGTATGAACGCCTGTATTACGAGCCTTCGAGCAAGGGCTGTGCGCCCAGCTTCCTTGACCTGGCCGAGCCAGAGGATCGCCTGGTGGTGGTGCACAGCTTTTCCAAGAGCTTTCTGATGACCGGCTGGCGCCTGGGCTGGCTGGTCATGCCGCCTTCGATGCTGGCCTCGATGGGCAAACTGATCGAGTTCAACACCTCGTGCGCATCGGTGTTCACCCAGCGTGCCGGCCTGGCGGCCCTGCGCGAAGGGGGCAGCATCACCCCACGGGTGGTGGCGCACCTGAAAGCCTGCCGTGATCGTCTGGTGCCGCAGTTGCAGGCGCTGCCAGGGGTGCAGGTGGCTTCGGCCAGCGGGGGCATGTATGCGTTCTTCCGCCTGCAGGGTCATGACGATTCGTTGGCGGTGGCCAAGCGACTGGTGGCCGAGGCCGGATTGGGCCTGGCGCCGGGCAGTGCTTTCGGCCAGGAGGCCGATGGCTGGCTGCGCTGGTGTTTTGCCTCGCGCGACCTGAATCGCCTGGACGAAGGGGTGATTCGCCTGCGGCGCTGGCTCGGGCTATAATTTCAAGGCTTTGCGTTTTGCAAGGCAGCACGCTGGCCGCATTTCCGGCAGTCAGCGCAAGTCAAATATTCAAAGGAACCAAAATGATCGCATCCGAAATCAAGGCCGAAGTTGTCAAGGCCAATGCACGCAGCGCCAATGACACGGGTAGCCCAGAAGTTCAGGTCGCCATCCTGACCGCCCGCATCAACGAACTGACCCCTCACTTCAAGACCCATGCCAAGGATCACCACGGTCGCCGTGGTCTGCTGCGCATGGTGAGCCGCCGTCGCAAGCTGCTCGACTACCTGAAGGGCAAGGACGCTGACCGTTACACCGCACTGATCGCCAAGCTGGGTCTGCGCAAGTAATTCGAGCGACGAATGCTGGACGCCTGAGTTAGTTCACTAGCTCAGGCGTTTGTTTTTTGTTTTTCCACAGCTGAAAGCAGGGATGCGCGCTGTGTCATTCCAAAAGAATCGGCCGATGAGGCTGCCGGTTGTTCTGGAATGGCATCGTGTTCCGGGTTTTCAACTGTCCCTTGCCACCCGGGGTGGGTGGCGATGAGGCTGGCCCTCGGGTTGGCCAAGCAGCAGGAGCTGAACATGAGCATTTTCAACAAAGTCACCAAGACCTTCCAATGGGGTCAGCACACCGTCACCCTGGAGACGGGTGAAATCGCCCGCCAGGCCACTGGCGCCGTGCTGGTGAACATCGACGACACCGTGGTGCTGGCCACCGTGGTGGCTTCCAAGGGCGCCAAGCCGGGTCAGGACTTCTTCCCGCTGACCGTTGATTACATCGAGAAGGCCTACGCCGCCGGCAAGATCCCGGGCAGCTTCTTCAAGCGCGAAGCCAAGCCCAGCGAACTCGAAACCCTGACCAGCCGCCTGATCGATCGCCCGATCCGCCCGCTGTTCCCCGAAGGTTTCTTCAATGAAGTGCACGTGGTCATCCACACCGTGTCGCTGAACCCCGAAGTCGACGCCGACATTGCCGCCCTGATCGGCACCTCGGCCGCCCTGGCTGTGTCGGGCATCCCCTTCAACGGCCCGATCGGTGCCGCCCGCGTGGGTTACATCAACGGCGAATACGTGCTGAACCCGGGTCAGACCCAGCGCAAGAGCAGCCAGCTGGATCTGGTGGTGGCCGGCACTGAATCGGCCGTGCTGATGGTCGAATCCGAAGCGCAACAGCTGTCCGAAGACATCATGCTGGGTGCCGTGGTGTTCGGTCATGAACAAGGCGCCATCGCCATCAACGCCATCCATGAACTGGTGCGCGAAGCCGGCAAGCCGGTCTGGCAATGGGAAGCTCCGGCCAAGGACGAGCCGCTGATCGCCAAGGTCAACGCCCTGGCTGAAGAAGCCCTGCGCGCCGCCTACCAGATCCGCAACAAGCAAGCCCGCACCCAAGCCTGCCGCGAAGCCTATGCCGCCGTGATGGCTGGCCTGAAGGCCGAGGGCGTGGAGTTCGACAGCGTCAAGGTCGAAGGCCTGCTGTTCGAGATCGAAGCCCGCATCGTGCGTGGTCAGATCCTGGCCGGTGAGCCCCGCATCGACGGCCGCGACACCCGCACCGTGCGCCCGATCGAGATCCGCAACTCGGTGCTGCCCCGTACCCACGGTTCGGCCCTGTTCACGCGTGGTGAAACCCAGGCGCTGGTGGTGGCCACGCTGGGTACCGAGCGCGATGCGCAGCGCATCGACGCCCTGGCTGGCGAATACGAAGACCGCTTCATGCTGCACTACAACATGCCTCCCTTTGCCACCGGCGAAGTGGGCCGCATGGGCAGCACCAAGCGCCGCGAAATCGGCCATGGCCGTCTGGCCAAGCGTGCTCTGGTGGCGGTTCTGCCGACCAAGGAAGAGTTTCCGTACACCATGCGTGTCGTGTCTGAAATCACCGAATCGAACGGCTCGTCGTCGATGGCTTCGGTCTGCGGCGGCTGCCTGTCGCTGATGGACGCCGGTGTGCCGATGAAGGCCCACGTGGCGGGCATCGCCATGGGTCTGATCAAGGACGCCAACCGTTTTGCTGTGCTGACCGACATCCTGGGCGATGAAGATCACCTGGGTGACATGGACTTCAAGGTGGCCGGTACCACCAACGGCATCACTGCCTTGCAGATGGACATCAAGATCCAGGGCATCACCAAGGAAATCATGCAGGTGGCGCTGGCTCAGGCCAAGGAAGCCCGTCTGCACATCCTGGGCAAGATGCAAGAGGCGATGGGTGAAGCCAAGACTGAAGTGTCCAACTTCGCTCCCAAGCTGTTCACCATGAAGATCAACCCCGAGAAGATCCGTGACGTGATCGGCAAGGGCGGCGCCACCATCCGTGCGCTGACCGAAGAAACCGGCACCCAGATCAACATCGAGGAAGATGGCACGATCACCATCGCTGCCACCGACGGCGCCAAGGCGGATGAAGCCAAGCGTCGCATCGAGCAGATCACGGCCGAGGTCGAGATCGGCAAGATCTACGAAGGCCCGGTCACCAAGATCCTGGACTTCGGCGCCCTGATCAACCTGCTGCCTGGCAAGGATGGTCTGCTGCACATCAGCCAGATCGCTCACCAGCGCGTTGAAAAGGTCACCGACTTCCTGTCTGAAGGTCAGATCGTGCGTGTCAAGGTTCTGGAAACCGACGACAAGGGCCGCGTCAAGCTGTCCATGAAGGCCTTGGCCGATCGTCCGATGCATGGCGAAGCTGCTCCCCAGCAGCAACAACAGCAACAGTAATTCCGGTTGAGAGGGCTGCCTGCCGGCTGGGCTGGTGGGTGGTCTTCGGTGAGAGGTCTCATGAAAGCCATTGAAATCACCACCTACGGTGCTCCCGAGGTGTTGCAGCCTGCAGAACGTCCCGAGCCTGTTGCGGGTGAGGGTGAGTTGTTGATCCGCGTTGCGGCCAGCGGGATCAATCGTCCTGATGTGCTGCAGCGCACCGGCAACTACCCCGTGCCACCTGGGGCTTCGGATATTCCGGGCCTGGAGGTGGCAGGTGTGGTGGTGGCTGGCGATTCGGTGGCCATGGCTGAGGCCGGTTTGCGCATCGGCGATGCCGTGTGCGCACTGGTGGCCGGCGGGGGGTACGCTGAGTTGTGCGTGGCGCCTGTGGGTCAGTGCTTGCCGGTGCCGCAAGGTTGGACTGCTGTTGAGGCGGCCTCCTTGCCTGAGACCTTTTTCACCGTCTGGAGCAATGTCTTTGATCGTGGCCGCTTGCAGGCGGGTGAGACCCTGTTGATCCAGGGTGGAACCAGTGGCATCGGGGTCACGGCCATCCAGTTGGCCAAGGCCCGCGGGGCTCGGGTCATCGTGACTGCTGGCAGTGACGACAAATGTGCGGCCTGCCTGAAACTGGGGGCCGACCATGCGATCAACTACAAGACCCAGGACTTCGTGCAGGTCTGCAAGGAACTCACGAATGGCCGGGGCGTGGATGTGGTCCTTGACATGGTGGCCGGAAGCTATGTGGCCCGAGAAGTCGAGGCCCTGGCGGAGGATGGTCGGATTGTGATCATTGCCGTGCAAGGTGGTGTCAAGGCCGAGTTCAATGCCGGCATGGTGCTGCGCAAGCGTTTGACGATCACGGGTTCAACCTTGCGTCCTCGTCCGGTGGCGTTCAAGGCGGCCATTGCCCGCTCCTTGCGGGAGCAGGTCTGGCCGGCATTGGCGCGTCGGGATATTGCCCCCATCATTTTTGCTACGTTCCCTGCTGAACAGGCGGCCCAGGCGCATGCGCTGATGGAGTCTGGTCAGCATGTCGGAAAAATTGTTTTGACCTGGTGAGTTCATGAAAAAGAAGCTGATTGCCGGCAACTGGAAAATGAATGGCAGCCTGGCTGCCAACGATGCCTTGGTTCGTGCTGTTGCGGCCGGTGTGGCTGATGCAGCAGCCGAGGTGGCGGTTTGTGTGCCGGCGCCCTATCTGGCGCAGGTGGCTGCCTTGCGTGGTCCGGTGGCTCTTGGGGCTCAAGACCTGTCGGCGCATGAGTCGGGTGCTTACACGGGCGAAGTGTCGGCTGGCATGCTGCGCGATCTGGGGGTGCACTACGTGATCGTGGGGCATTCCGAGCGTCGCCAATACCATGCCGAGAGTGACGATCTGGTGGCGCGCAAGGCTCAGCGCGCGCTGGCGGCAGGCCTGGTGCCCATTGTCTGTGTTGGTGAGACCCTGGAGCAGCGTGAGGCGGGGCAGACCGAGCTGGTCGTCAAGCGTCAGTTGGCTGCGGTGATCCACCTCAATGGCCACTGCATCAGCGAGATCGTCGTGGCTTATGAGCCGGTCTGGGCCATTGGCACGGGCCGGACGGCGACGCCTGAGCAGGCCCAGGCGGTGCATGCCGTTTTGCGGGCGCAGCTTCAGGCGGCCACGCCCCGTGCTGATCGTGTCAAGCTGTTGTATGGCGGCAGCATGAATGCGGCCAATGCAGCCGAGCTGTTGGCCCAGCCGGATATCGACGGCGGCCTGATCGGTGGAGCGTCGCTGAAGGCGCCCGATTTCCTGACCATTGTGGCTGCCGCATCTGCGTTGGCTGTTTGATTTTTTATCTGGAGTTTTTATGAACATCATCACCACCATCATCCTGGCGGTACAGATGCTGGCGGCCCTGGGCATGATCGGTCTGATCCTGATTCAGCACGGCAAGGGTGCGGACATGGGGGCGGCTTTTGGCAGCGGTGGTTCGGGCAGTCTGTTCGGTGCCAGTGGCAGCGCCAACTTCCTGTCGCGCACGACGGCCGTACTGGCGGCGGTCTTTTTTGTCTGCACCCTGGCACTGGCCTATTTTGGCAACCTGCGTCCGGCAGCCAGCTCGGGCAGCGTGCTCGAAGGTGCTGCGGTCGTGACGCCTGCGGCTCCTGCAGCCGTGCCTGCGGCTCCTGCCGAGCCGGCCAAGGGTGCTGCTGCAATTCCGACCAAGTGAGCTCTTGATTTTCTGCCCGGCAACCCCAGAGGGGTGGGTTTTTCCGGGTAGAATTGACGTCTGTTCGGAAAGCCAAAACCGCAAGGTCCTCATGCCATCCGAGCAGCAACATCCCGCCGTCGTGGTGAAATTGGTAGACACGCTATCTTGAGGGGGTAGTGGCGAAAGCTGTGCGAGTTCGAGTCTCGCCGACGGCACCAAAATAAAGACCCTTCCAGCACTCGCTGGAAGGGTCGCGGTGATGAAATCCTCCAGATGAACCTTGATCAATACCTCCCCGTTCTCTTGTTCATTCTGGTTGGTCTAGGCGTAGGGGTCATCCCTCAGGCGCTGGGCTACCTGCTTGGCCCCAATCGGCCCGATCCGGCCAAAAATTCCCCTTACGAGTGTGGTTTCGAAGCGTTTGAAGACGCGCGCATGAAGTTTGACGTGCGTTACTACCTCGTGGCCATTCTCTTCATTCTCTTTGACCTCGAAATTGCCTTCCTCGTCCCTTGGGCTGTGTCTTTGACCGACACCGGCTCGGGTGGCTTCTGGACCGGGGTGGTGTTCCTCATCGATCTGCTCGTGGGCTTCATCTACGCGTGGAAAAAAGGCGCGCTGGATTGGGAATGAGCGAAAGCATCAACAAGGACGCATGCAATGATTGAAGGTGTCATGAAAGAGGGCTTTGTCACCACCAGCTACGACGCGGTGGTGAACTGGGCAAAGACGGGGTCCTTGTGGCCCATGACCTTCGGGTTGGCCTGCTGCGCGGTCGAGATGATGCACGCAGCGGCTGCGCGTTACGACATTGGCCGCTTCGGTGCTGAGGTGTTTCGCGCCAGCCCGCGTCAAAGCGATTTGATGATCGTGGCGGGTACGCTTTGCAACAAGATGGCACCGGCTCTGCGCAAGGTGTATGACCAGATGAGCGAGCCGCGCTGGGTGCTCTCCATGGGCTCCTGTGCCAACGGTGGTGGCTACTACCACTACAGCTACTCCGTGGTGCGCGGTTGCGATCGCATTGTGCCGGTGGACGTCTATGTGCCTGGCTGCCCCCCGACGGCAGAGGCCCTGATCTACGGGATCATGCAGCTGCAACAGAAAATCCGTCGTACCAACACGATCGCCCGGGTCTGAGATAGCGCCATGACACAGATTGCAATCCAGGCGGAAGCCCTGAAAGACGTGATTGTTGCCGCCCTGGGCGACAAGATCAAAACAGCTGTCATTGCGTTGGATGAGGTCACCATCGAGGTGGCTTCGGCCGATTACCTGGCCGCCATGCAGATTCTGCGGGATGCGCCCACTTGCCGTTTTGAGCAATTGGTCGACCTGTGCGGCGTGGACTATTCCACCTATGGCGAAGGCACTTGGGACGGTTTGCGTTATGGCGTCGTCAGTCACCTGTTGTCCGTCAGCCTGAACCAGCGCGTGCGCGTGCGGGTGTTCTGCCCGGACGACGACGCGCCGCTGGTGGCCTCTGTCGCCGATATCTGGAACTCTGCCAACTGGTACGAACGCGAGGCCTTTGACCTGTACGGCATCGTCTTTGAAGGTCATAACGACTTGCGCCGCATCCTGACAGACTATGGTTTCATCGGCCATCCTTTCCGCAAGGATTTCCCGATTTCGGGCCACGTCGAGATGCGTTATGACGCCGAGCGTCGTCGCGTGGTGTACGAACCGGTCACCATCGAGCCGCGGGAGATCACGCCCCGCATCATTCGTGAAGACAAGTATGGAGGCCTGCACTGAGGCGCTCCGCCTTGTGTGATGCATCATGGCTGAAATCAAAAATTACACTCTGAACTTCGGGCCTCAACACCCGGCAGCCCACGGCGTTTTGCGTCTGGTGCTGGAGTTGGATGGCGAAGTCGTCCAACGTGCTGATCCTCACATCGGTCTGTTGCACCGTGCCACTGAAAAGCTGGCAGAGCACAAGACCTTCATCCAGTCGTTGCCCTACATGGACCGGCTGGATTACGTGTCGATGATGAGCAATGAGCACGCTTACTGCCTGGCCATTGAAAAGCTGCTGGGTCTGGAAGTGCCTGTTCGCGCTCAGTACATCCGTGTGATGTTCTCGGAGATCACCCGCCTGCTGAATCACCTGATGTGGCTGGGTTCGCACGGCAACGACATCGGTAGCTCGACGATCCTGATCTACACCTTCCGCGAGCGTGAAGATCTGTTTGACATGTATGAAGCCGTGTCGGGCGCACGCATGCATGCGGCGTACTTTCGTCCGGGCGGTGTTTACCGCGATCTGCCGGACTCCATGCCGCAGTACAAGGTCAGCAAGATCAAGAACGCCAAGGCCTTGGCCGAGCTCAATCAGAACCGCCAGGGTTCGATGCTCGACTTCATTGAAGATTTCACGCGTCGTTTTCCGAAGTGCGTGGACGAATATGAAAACCTGCTGACCGAAAACCGCATCTGGAAGCAGCGTACCGTCGGTATCGGTGTCGTCGAGCCCGAACGTGCCTTGAATCTCGGCATGACGGGCCCGATGCTGCGTGGCTCGGGCTTTGCCTGGGATCTGCGCAAGACCCAGCCTTACGATGTCTATGACCGTGTCGACTTCGACATCCCGGTGGGTAAGACCGGCGACAGCTACGACCGGTATCTTGTGCGTGTCGCTGAAATGCGCGAGTCCAACAAGATCATCAAGCAATGTGTGGATTGGCTGCGTGCCAACCCTGGCCCGGTGATCACGGACAACCACAAGGTGGCACCGCCGGCCCGTGAAGCCATGAAGTCGAGCATGGAAGAGTTGATCCACCACTTCAAGCTCTTCACCGAAGGCTTCCACGTGCCCGAAGGCGAAGCCTACGCTGCCGTCGAGCACCCCAAGGGTGAATTCGGTATTTATCTGGTGAGCGATGGTGCCAACAAGCCCTATCGACTCAAGATCCGCGCCCCGGGTTTTGCCCATCTGGCAACCCTGGACGAAATGGCCCGCGGCCACATGCTGGCGGATGCGGTGGCCATCATTGGCACCATGGACATTGTGTTTGGAGAGATTGATCGATGATCTCTGATTCGACCAGGGCTCGTTTTGCCCGTGAAGTTGCCAAGTATCCCGCTGATCAAAAGCAGTCGGCCGTCATGGCCTGCCTGTCGATTGCTCAGCAAGAGCAGGGCTACGTGAGTGAAGACAGCGAAAAAGTCATCGCTGAGGTGCTGGGGATGCCCGTGATCGCGGTGCACGAAGTCACCACCTTCTACAACATGTACAACCAGCAGCCTGTGGGCAAGTACAAGCTCAATGTTTGTACCAATCTGCCGTGCCAACTGCGTGATGGTTACAAGGCTTTGCACCATCTGGAGCAAAAGCTGGGCATCGCGATGGGTGAAACCACGCCGGACGGGTTGTTCACGCTTCAGCAATGCGAATGCCTGGGCGCTTGCGCCGATTCGCCGGTGATGCTGGTGAATGATCGCACCATGTGCAGTTTCATGAGCAACGACAAGCTCGATCAACTGGTGGACGGCCTGCGCGCTGCCGAGGTGAAGTGATGACCTCCGCTCAAAGCATTCTTTCCCAGTTTCAGGCTTCCGGTGTTGAGACCTGCTTCCATGACCGTCACATCGGGCCGCAGATCTACGCTGGCCTGAACGGCAGCAACTGGAGCATCAAGGACTACGAAGCCCGCGGCGGCTACCAGGCTCTGCGCAAGATCCTGGCGCAGGACGGCGGCGAAGGCCTGACCCAGGACCAGGTGATTGCCACGGTCAAGGAATCCGGCTTGCGCGGTCGCGGTGGTGCGGGTTTCCCGACAGGCCTGAAGTGGAGCTTCATGCCGCGTCAGTTCCCGGGCCAGAAGTACCTCGTCTGCAATTCGGACGAAGGCGAGCCGGGCACGTGCAAAGACCGTGACATCCTGCAATTCAATCCGCACATCGTGATTGAAGGCATGATCATTGCCGCTTATGCCATGGGCATCTCGGTGGGTTACAACTACATTCACGGCGAGATTTTCCAGACCTACGAACGCTTTGAGGAAGCCCTCGAAGAAGCGCGTGCTGCGGGTTACCTCGGCAATAACATCATGGGCAGTGCATTCAGCTTCCAGCTGCATGCGGCTCACGGCTTTGGCGCTTACATCTGTGGCGAAGAAACCGCCTTGCTCGAGTCACTCGAAGGCAAGAAAGGGCAGCCTCGCTTCAAGCCGCCATTCCCGGCCAGCTTCGGTCTGTATGGCAAGCCCACCACGATCAACAACACCGAGACCTTTGCTGCGGTGCCCTGGATCATTCGCAATGGTGGTGCGGCCTACCTGGAATGCGGCAAGCCCAACAACGGTGGCACCAAGATCTTCTCGGTCAGCGGCGACGTCGAGCGCCCCGGCAATTACGAGATTCCGCTGGGCACGCCGTTCTCCAAGCTGCTTGAGTTGGCCGGTGGCGTTCGCAAGGGCCGCCAGCTGAAGGCTGTGATCCCTGGTGGTTCTTCCTCGCCCGTGCTGCCCGCTTCCATCATCATGGAATGCACCATGGATTACGACTCGATTGCCAAGGCTGGCTCGATGCTGGGTTCCGGCGCCGTGATCGTGATGGATGATTCGCGCGACATGGTTGAGAGCCTGCTGCGACTGTCCTACTTCTATTCGCATGAATCCTGTGGCCAATGCACCCCTTGCCGCGAAGGCACGGGCTGGATGTGGCGCGTGATCGACCGAATCTGGCACGGTCAGGGTCGCGATGGTGATCTCGAATTGCTGAACTCGGTGGCTGACAACATTCAGGGGCGCACGATTTGCGCTTTGGGTGACGCCGCCGCCATGCCCGTGCGGGCCATGCTGAAGCACTTCAAGCCCGAATTCCAGGCATTGATTGAGCAAGCCAAGTCGTCAAAGACTGCGCACGCTTGATCGCGAGAGTACATATGGTTGAAATCGAACTCGACGGTCAAAAGGTAGAGGTCAATGAAGGCAGCATGGTCATGCATGCAGCTGAAAAGGCTGGCACCTACATTCCGCACTTTTGCTACCACAAGAAGCTGAGCATTGCGGCCAACTGCCGCATGTGCCTGGTGGATGTTGAAAAAGCTCCCAAGCCCATGCCTGCCTGCGCCACCCCGGTGACGCAGGGCATGATCGTCCGCACCAAGAGCGACAAGGCCATCAAGGCCCAGCAATCGGTGATGGAATTCCTGTTGATCAACCACCCGCTGGATTGCCCGATCTGCGATCAGGGCGGCGAGTGCCAGTTGCAGGATCTGGCCGTGGGCTATGGCGGTTCTTCCTCTCGCTACGAGGAAGAAAAGCGCGTGGTCTTCCACAAGGATGTTGGCCCGCTGATCTCGATGGAAGAGATGAGCCGCTGCATCCATTGCACCCGTTGCGTGCGTTTTGGCCAGGAAGTGGCCGGCGTCATGGAGCTGGGCATGATCAATCGGGGTGAGCATTCCGAGATCACCACCATTGCGGGCGACACGGTGGACTCCGAGCTGTCCGGCAACATGATCGACATCTGCCCCGTGGGTGCCTTGACCAGCAAGCCCTTCCGTTACAGCGCCCGGACCTGGGAGCTGTCGCGCCGCAAGAGCGTGAGCCCGCATGACTCTACCGGTGCCAACCTGATCGTTCAGGTCAAGAATCACCAGGTTCTGCGCGTCGTTCCGTTGGAGAACGATGCTGTCAACGAATGCTGGATTGCCGATCGCGACCGCTTCTCCTACGAATCCCTCAATGGCCCGGATCGCTTGACCCAGCCCATGTTGAAGCAGGGCGGCGAGTGGAAGACCGTTGACTGGCAGACCGCGCTTGAGTACGTGGCCAATGGTCTGAAGCAGATCGGCGCCAACCACGGTGCGTCCAGCATGGGCGCATTGGTGAGCCCGCACAGCACGGTGGAAGAGCTGTTCCTGGCTGCTCAACTCGTGCGTGGCTTGGGCAGCGACAACATCGACTACCGCCTGCGCCAGGCCGAGTTCACTGCGCCCGAGGGCGCTCGCTGGCTGGGCACCTCGATTGCCTCGCTTTCCGAACTGCAACGTGTGCTGGTGGTTGGTTCGAACCTGCGCAAGGATCACCCGCTGTTTGCCCAACGCATCCGTCAGGCTGCCCGCAAGGGAGCTCAGGTCCATGCGCTGTACTCGGTCGAAGCTGACTGGGCGCTGCCTGTCGCTCAGTTCCAGGTGGCGCCGGCCTCCGAGTGGCTGAACACGCTGGCCAGCATTGCGACTGCTGTGGCCGCCGAAAAGGGTTTGGTGGCTCCTTGGGCCGCTGAAGTCACGCCGGCTGCGGCTGCCGTGGCCAAGTCTTTGCTGGGTGGCGATCGCAAGGCTGTGCTGCTGGGCAATGCCGCGGCTCACCATGCCAACGCATCCAGCCTGCTGGCCCTTGCCAACTGGATTGCCCGTGAGACCGGTGCCTCTGTCGGCTACCTCACTGAGGCTGCCAACACCGTCGGCGCGCAACTGGTCAAGGCCCAGCCTCTGGCTGGCGGCTTCAATGCCGCGCAGATGGCTCAGGGTGCCTTGAAAGCTGCCTTGTTGTTGAATGTCGAGCCCGTTGCTGACCTGGCGGGCGGTGAAGCCGCCGTTTCGGGTCTGAACAAGGCCGAAATGGTGGTCACGCTGAGCCCCTTCAAGACCAACCTCGACATCAGCGACGTGCTGCTGCCGATCGCCCCGTTCACCGAAACATCGGGCAGCTTTGTCAACGCTGAAGGGCGTCTGCAAAGCTTCCATGCCGTGGTCAAGCCTTTGGGTGAGACCCGTCCGGCCTGGAAGGTACTGCGGGTGCTGGGCAATATGCTTGGTCTGAACGGTTTTACGGATGAATCTTCGCAAGATGTTCTGGCGCGTGCCGCTCTGGTGCCTGCTGGCAGCCAGCAAGTGGCCAGTGCTCAACTGAGCAACGACACGGGCGTCGCCATCCGTGCCTCGGTGGCCGGTGAGTCGGTGCCGGTGACGGCTGCCATTTACCAGCTTGACGGTCTGGTGCGCCGCTCGCCGTCTCTGCAATTGACGGCCGATGCACGGTCGACCACGAACGAGGTGACCGCATGATCGACGCGCTGTACAACGCCGGACTGGGCTTGCTGCCCGCCAGCTGGTGGACTGCGGCCGCTTGGCCTGTGATCTGGGTTCTGCTCAAGATCGTGGCTGTGCTGGCCCCTCTGATGGGCGCCGTGGCTTACCTCACGCTGTGGGAGCGCAAGTTGCTGGGTTTCATCCAGGTTCGCTACGGTCCCAACCGAGTGGGTCCTGCCGGTCTGTTGCAACCCATCGCCGACGCGCTCAAGCTGCTGACCAAGGAATTGATCCGCCCAGATGCCGCCAGCAATGGCCTGTTCCGTCTGGGTCCGATCATGGCCATCATGCCGGCGTTGGCTGCCTGGGTGGCCATCCCCTTCGGCCCCGAGGTGGCATTGACCAACCTGAACGCTGGCCTGTTGCTGGTGATGGCCATCACCTCGATCGAGGTCTATGGCGTGATCATCGCCGGCTGGGCTTCGAACTCGAAGTACGCCTTCCTGGGGGCGCTGCGTGCCTCGGCCCAGATGGTGAGCTACGAAATTGCCATGGGTTTCTGTTTCCTGGTGGTTCTGATGGTGAGCGGCAGCATGAACCTGTCCGTCATCGTGGCAGGGCAGGCCAAGGGCATGGCCGCTGGCCTGGGGCTGAACTTCCTGTCCTGGAACTGGCTGCCGTTGCTGCCCATCTTCATGGTCTACCTGATCTCGGGCGTGGCAGAAACCAATCGTCACCCGTTCGACGTGGTGGAAGGCGAAGCTGAAATTGTGGCCGGTCACATGGTTGAATACTCGGGCATGGGCTTTGCCATCTTCTTCCTGGCCGAGTACGCCAGCATGTGGCTGGTGTCCATTCTGGCCGTGCTGATGTTCCTGGGTGGTTGGCTGTCGCCGATCGACCACGCCATTTTCAACGCCGTGCCGGGCTGGATCTGGCTGGGTGCCAAGACTTTCATCGTGGTGTCCATGTTCATCTGGATCCGCGCTACTTTCCCGCGCTTCCGCTATGACCAGATCATGCGTCTGGGCTGGAAGATCTTCATCCCGGTCACCCTGGTGTGGCTGCTCGTGGTGGGTTTCTGGATGCAGAGCCCCTGGAACATCTGGAACTGAGTGGGCAAGAACATGACAGTCGCTGCAGCTTCCCCTTTTTCGCTCACGGACTTCCTGAAGAGCTTCATGCTTTTCGAGTTGTTCAAGGGCATGGCCATGACGGGCCGCTACGCCTTCAAACGCAAGGTGACGGTTCAGTTTCCCGAGGAAAAGACCCCTCTCTCGCCCCGCTTCCGTGGCCTGCACGCCTTGCGCCGTTACGACAACGGCGAAGAGCGTTGCATCGCCTGCAAGCTGTGCGAAGCGGTCTGCCCGGCCATGGCCATCACCATCGAATCGGACGTTCGTGCCGACGGTTCCCGTCGCACCACCCGCTACGACATCGATCTGACCAAATGCATCTTCTGCGGTTTTTGCGAAGAGAGTTGCCCGGTGGATTCGATCGTGGAAACGCATATTTTTGAGTACCACGGTGAAAAGCGGGGTGACCTGTACTTCACCAAAGACATGCTGTTGGCGGTGGGCGACCGTTACGAGAGCGATATTGCGGCTGCCAAGGCGGCAGACGCGAAATACCGTTGATCAGCTTCCTCGCCTGAACCCTGAAAAGATCTGATTCATGGACGCCAAGACTGGTTTCTTCTATCTCTTCTCGGTGGTGCTGCTTTTTGCAGCCTTCCGAGTGATCACAGCGCGCAACCCTGTGCACGCTGTCCTCTACCTCATGCTGGCCTTCTCTCAGGCCTCGGCCATCTGGCTGCTGCTCAAGGCCGAATTTCTGGCCATCGCCCTGGTGCTGGTCTACCTCGGTGCCGTGATGGTGCTTTTCCTGTTCGTTGTGATGATGCTCGATATCGATATCGACAGCATGCGCAAGGGATTCTGGAAGCATTTCCCGCTGGCCGCCTTGATGGGTGCTGTCGTCGCTCTGGAAATGGCCGGTGTGCTGCTGGGTGGGTTCCGCCTGACCGAAGAGCCTGCGACGGCCGCCATGGCGGAAGCCGCTGCCAAGGGCGTTCAGTACTCCAACGCCCAGGAAGTCGGCAAGCTGCTTTACACGCAATACGTCTACCCGATCGAAATTGCAGCCGTGATCCTGCTGGTCGCGATGATCACGGCGATTGCCTTGACCCTGCGCCAGCGCAAGGACAGCAAGTTCGTCGATGCCTCCGAACAGGTGCGTGTCAAGGCCCGTGATCGCATGCAACTGGTGAAGGTGGCTGTGACCCGCAAGGCTGAGCCGACCCCCGCCGCTGAACCGGAGAAAGCCAAATGACATTGACTCTTGGACATTTTCTTTCGATCGGTGCTGTGCTGTTTGCGCTGTCGGTGATCGGGATTTTTCTGAATCGCAAGAACTTGATCGTTCTGCTCATGGCCATCGAGTTGATGCTGCTGGCCGTCAACATGAACTTCGTCGCTTTCTCCCATTTCCTGGGCGATGTGCACGGTCAGGTGTTCGTGTTCTTCATCCTGACCGTGGCGGCCGCTGAGTCCGCCATCGGTCTGGCGATCCTGGTGCTCCTGTTCCGTAACAAGAACAGCATCAATGTCGATGAACTCAACACGCTCAAAGGCTAACCAGAGAATCCAACAATGAGCGCAACGCTTTCTGCATCCACACTGCTGGCGGTGCCGCTGGCACCGCTGGCCGGGTCGATCCTCGCCGGGATTTTTGGCACGGCGTTCGGCGGCAACTGGATTGGTCGCCGCCTGAGCCACTCGCTGACCATCCTGGGCGTGTTCGTCGCCTTTGTGCTGTCGGCACTCACCTTCAAGAGCGTGGCTTTTGAAGGTGCCCGCTTCAGTGAAACCCTCTACACCTGGATGGTGGTGGGTGGCCTGAAGATGGAGGTTGGCTTCCTCATCGATAGCCTGACCGCCATGATGATGTGCGTCGTGACCTTCGTGTCGCTGATGGTGCACATCTACACCATTGGTTACATGGAAGAGGATGAGGGCTACAACCGCTTCTTTGCCTACATCTCTCTGTTCACCTTCTCCATGCTGATGCTTGTGATGAGCAACAACATGTTGCAGCTGTTCTTCGGCTGGGAGGCGGTGGGCCTGGTGTCCTACTTGCTGATTGGCTTCTGGTTCAACAAGCCGACGGCCATCTTTGCCAACATGAAGGCGTTTCTGGTCAACCGCGTGGGTGACTTCGGCTTCATCCTGGGCATCGGCCTGCTGGCTGCCTACGGTGGCACCTTGAACTATGCCGAAACCTTTGCCAAGGCCGACGAACTGGCCAAGCTGACCTTCCCCGGCACCGACTGGATGCTGATCACGGTGGCTTGCATCTGCCTGTTCATTGGTGCCATGGGCAAGAGCGCCCAGTTCCCGCTGCACGTGTGGCTGCCGGACTCCATGGAAGGCCCCACTCCCATTTCGGCCCTGATCCACGCGGCCACCATGGTGACCGCCGGTATCTTCATGGTGGCTCGCATGTCGCCGCTGTTTGAACTCAGCGATACGGCTCTGAACTTCATCATGGTGATCGGCGCCATCACGGCTCTGTTCATGGGTTTCCTGGGCATCATCCAGAACGACATCAAGCGCGTTGTGGCCTACTCGACGCTGTCTCAGCTGGGCTACATGACGGTGGCGCTGGGTGCTTCGGCCTACTCGGTGGCGGTTTTCCACCTGATGACCCACGCGTTCTTCAAGGCGCTGCTGTTCCTTGCCGCTGGCTCGGTCATCATGGGCATGCACCACAACCAGGACATCCGCTGGATGGGCGGTGTCCGCAAGTACATGCCCATCACCTGGATCACCTCGTTGATTGGTTCGCTGGCCCTGATCGGCACACCGTTCTTTGCAGGCTTCTATTCCAAGGACAGCATCATTGAAGCGGTGCATGAGAGCCATCTGCCCGCCGCTGGTTTTGCCTCGTTCGCGGTGCTGGCTGGTGTGTTTGTCACTGCCTTCTACTCGTTCCGCCTCTATTTCCTGGTGTTCCACGGCAAAGAGCGATTTGATCAGAACCCGGATGCCCACCATGGTCACGATGACCATGGCCATCATGACGACCACCACGAGCCACATGAGTCTCCCTGGGTGGTGACCCTGCCGCTGGTCTTGCTGGCAATTCCTTCGGTGATCATCGGCTACATCGGCATCGAACCCATGCTGTTTGGCGACTTCTTCAAGGACGTGATCTTTGTGGATGGCGAAAAGCACCAGGTGATGGAAGAGTTGGCCCATGCATTCCACGGTTCGGCCGCCATGGCCCTGCACGCGGTCAGCACGGCACCTTTCTGGCTGGCCCTTTCTGGCGTGGCGCTGTCCTACTACATGTACATGATCAATCCGGCCTTGCCTGCTGCGATCAAGTCGGCCTGCAAGCCAATCTACAACCTGCTCGAGAACAAGTACTACCTCGACTGGATCAATGAAAACATCATCGCCCGCGGTGCGCGTGGTCTGGGTCTGGGTCTGTGGAAGGCCGGCGACCAAGCCATCATCGATGGTGCGGTGGTCAATGGCTCCTGGAAGCTGGTCGGTTGGGTCGCTGGCTTGGTGCGCTGGATCCAATCCGGCTACATCTATCACTATGCGCTGGTGATGATCCTGGGTGTGTTTGTCTTCATGACGTATTTCGTCTGGCTCAACAAGTAGGAGAAAAACAAAAATGGGATTGTTGAGTCTTGCAATCTGGACACCGATTGTTTTTGGTGTCGTGCTGCTGGCCTTGGGCCGTGATGAGCATGCCAAGGTGGTCCGTTGGGTCGCCCTGATCGGTGCAGTCTGTGGTTTGTTGGTCACCTGGCCGCTGTACGCGGGCTTCGAGATCGGCACCTCGGCCATGCAGTTTGTTGAAAACGTGAGTTGGATCGAACGTTTCAACATCCACTACCACCTGGGTCTTGACGGGATCTCGTTCTGGTTCGTGCCCTTGACCGCTTTCATCACCGTGATCGTCGTGATCGCAGGGTGGGAGGTCATCACCGAGCGCGTCAATCAATACATGGGCGCGTTCCTGATCCTCAGCGGTTTGATGATCGGTGTGTTCTCCGCACTGGACGGCATGCTGTTCTATGTGTTCTTTGAAGCCACGCTGATTCCGATGTACTTGATCATCGGCATCTGGGGTGGTCCGAACAAGATCTACGCAGCGTTCAAGTTCTTCTTGTACACCTTGCTCGGCTCGCTGCTGACGCTGGTGGCCTTGATCTATCTGTACGCAGCCTCGGGTGGCAGCTTCGATATCCAGACTTGGCACAAGCTGCCGCTGGGCTCGACCGCCCAGACCCTGCTGTTCTTCGCCTTCTTCGCAGCTTTTGCGGTGAAGGTGCCGATGTGGCCGGTGCACACCTGGTTGCCTGACGTGCACGTGGAAGCCCCCACGGGTGGTTCCGCTGTGCTGGCGGCCATCATGTTGAAGCTGGGTGCCTATGGTTTCTTGCGTTTCTCCATGCCCATTGCCCCCGACGCCTCGCGCGAGTGGGCTTGGCTGATCATCGGTCTGTCGCTGACGGCCGTGATCTATGTGGGTCTGGTGGCCATGGTCCAAAAGGACATGAAGAAGCTGGTGGCCTATTCATCTGTGGCGCACATGGGCTTCGTGACCCTGGGTTTCTTCATCTTCAACGACCTCGGCGTGGCCGGTGGTCTGGTGCAGATGATTGCCCACGGTTTTGTGTCTGGCGCCATGTTCCTGAGCATTGGCGTGCTGTACGACCGGGTTCACTCGCGTGAGATCGCCAGCTATGGCGGTGTGGTGAACACCATGCCCAAGTTCGCTGCTTTTGCCTTGCTGTTCTCGATGGCCAACTGCGGCCTGCCGGGTACGGCTGGCTTTGTGGGTGAGTGGATGGTGATCCTGGGGGCAGTTCAATCCAATTTCTGGTTGGGTCTGCTGGCGGCCTCGGCCCTGATCTTCGGTGCGGCTTACACCCTCTGGATGTTCAAGCGTGTCTACCTGGGGCCTGTGACCAACGACCACGTGCGTGAACTGACGGACATCAATGCCCGCGAGTTCCTGATCATGACCCTGCTGGCCATTGCTGTTCTGGCAATGGGTCTGTACCCCAAGCCTTTCACTGATGTGATGAACGCATCGGTCACTGACTTGCTGCAACACGTCGCAGCCTCGAAGCTGAACTGACCAGCCTGACCAGAGAGAAACGAGATGATTGACAAACTCAGCTGGATCACGATCTACCCAGAGGTCATTTTGCTGGCCATGGCCAGTGTGATCGCCATTCTCGACTTGGGCGTGAGCAGCCCCCGTCGCACTGCCACCTACTTGCTGACTGTGATCACCCTGGTGGTGGTGGCGGGTATGCAGGCCATGTATGCCGACAGTGGCCAGACCTTCTATGGCTTCAACGGCATGGTGGTCAGTGATCCGATGGGCAACTGGCTCAAGTGCTTTGCCTCGATCGCCATGCTGGTGACCCTGGTCTACGGTCGCCCCTATGCTTTCGACCGCGGCATGTTGCGCGGTGGCGAGATGTTCACGCTGAGCTTGTTCGCCCTGCTCGGCATGTTCGTGATGATCTCGGGCAACAACTTCCTGTTGATCTACCTCGGTCTGGAACTGTTGACCCTGTCGAGCTATGCCTTGGTGGCCCTGCGCCGCGATCATGCGACCTCGTCTGAGGCCGCCATGAAGTATTTCGTATTGGGCGCGCTGGCCAGCGGTTTCTTGCTGTACGGCCTGTCCATGTTGTACGGTGCCACCGGTTCTCTGGACCTGGGCCAGGTGTTCAAGGCTGTGGGGTCTGGCCAGGTGGATCACCAGGTGCTGGTCTTTGGTCTGGTCTTTGTGGTGGCGGGGCTGGCTTTCAAGCTCGGTGTGGTGCCTTTCCACATGTGGGTTCCCGACGTGTACCAAGGTGCTCCGACGGCCGTCACCCTGATGATCGGCGGCGCACCCAAGTTTGCGGCCTTTGCCATCGTGATCCGCCTGTTGGTTGAAGGTTTGCTGCCCTTGGCCATTGACTGGCAGCAGATGCTGTTGGTGTTGTCGGTCTGCTCTTTGCTGATTGGTAACCTGATTGGTGTGGTCCAGACCAACCTCAAGCGCATGCTGGCCTACTCGACCATCTCCCAGATGGGCTTTGTCCTGCTGGGTTTGATCCCGGGTGTGGTCAATGGCACCACCTTGCCAGCGGCCAATGCTTACAGCTCGGCGATGTTCTATGTGGTCACCTACGTGTTGACCACTCTGGCTACCTTTGGTGTGATCTTGCTGCTGGCCCGCGAAGGTTTCGAGAGCGAAGAGATCTCCGATCTGGCAGGCCTCAACCAACGCAGCCCCTTCTACGCGGCCGTGATGTCGGTGTGCCTGTTCTCCATGGCGGGTATTCCCCCGCTGGCAGGCTTCTATGCCAAGCTGTCGGTGCTTCAGGCCTTGGTCACCACAGGTGAGAACGGCTACATCGTCTTGGCCGTATTTGCCGTGCTGATGTCCTTGATCGGCGCCTTCTACTACCTGCGTGTGGTCAAGGTCATGTACTTTGACCAGCCTTTGACGGCCACCACCGTGTCGGCACCTGCTGATGTGCGGATCGTGATGTCCATCAACGCGGCGCTGATTCTGTTGCTGGGCTTGCTGCCTGGTGGTCTGATGACCCTGTGCGCCCGGGCCATCGTGCTGACGCTGGGTTCCTGAGTCTGCCGCCGTGAACCAGACGGTTTCTGTTTGGCTGGTCATCCTGGCGGCACTGGTTGCCGCCAACCTGCCTTTTCTGAATCACCGCCTGCTGGCGGTGTTTCCATTTGCAACGGTCAAAGCCTTGCCCTGGCGCTTGCTGGAGCTGGTATTTTTCTATGCGCTGGTCGGCTTTTTCGCCTGGGGCATGGAGCAACGCGCCGGTCAGGCTGCCCCGCAAGGGTGGGAGTTTTATGCGACCACGTTTTGCCTGTTTCTCACGTTGGCCTTTCCGGGCTTCGTCTATCGCTATCTTCTCAAGCATCGGCGCGGCGCCTGAATTCGGTAGTCCTTCATGAAGGTTCTGAACCTGCAGTGCGCCGCCCAACACGGGTTTGAAGGCTGGTTTGCCTCCGAGGCGGAATTTCAACGCCAACTCGCTGAGGGCTTGGTGAGTTGCCCGGTTTGTGGTGATCACACCGTTCACAAGCTCCCAGCGGCACCACGTTTGAACCTCAGTGGATCACGTGAATCAGCATCCCGTGTGCCGGCCAAAAGGCCGGACTCCCAAACTGCATCACAACCAGCAACCCCAGCTGGGCAACAGGAATTGCAAGCCGCCTGGCTGAAGTTGGCCCGTGAGGTGGTGCGTCAGACGGAAGACGTGGGTCCCGCCTTTGCCGAGGAGGCTCGTCGCATTCACCATGGAGAGGCCCCCGAACGCGGCATACGGGGCCAAGCCACGGTTGAAGAGACCTTGGCCTTGGTGGAAGAGGGCATTCCGGTGCTGCCGATCCCCATGCCGGTGGCGGCCAAAGAGACCTTGCAATAAGGTACGCCCCGTGGGCGCCCCCGGCGCCCCCTGAGCGGTGTGGGGTCTCAACTCAGCAATTGCATGTTGGCAAAGCGAGCATAGACGCCGCCCAGGGCCATCAGATCCTCATGACGACCTTGTTCCACGACTTGACCCTGGTCAAGCACCACGATGCGGTCCGACTTCTGGACCGTGGCCAGGCGGTGCGCGATGACCAGTGTGGTGCGTTGGCGCTCGCCGCCATGCAGGGCCGCTTCCAGTGCCGCCTGCACCATGCGCTCGCTTTCGGCGTCCAGGGCACTGGTGGCTTCGTCCAGCAACAGAAGGCGGGGGCGGCGCAGCAAGGCCCTCGCGATGGAGAGCCGTTGCTTCTGCCCACCACTCAACCGCACACCGCGTTCGCCCAAAAATGTGTGATAGCCCTCTGGCAGGGCTCGGATGAACTCGTCGGCAAAAGCCTCCCGGGCGGCCGCCATCACTTCGGCGTCGGTCGCCCCGGGGCTGCCGTAACGGATGTTCTCCAGAGCGGTGTTCGAGAAAATCACGGCGTCCTGGGGCACAACACCGATCTGGGCGCGCAGGGCGTCCAGATTCCAATCGGCCAATGGAATGCCATCCAGGCGAATGGCTTGCGTCGGGGTCACATCGTAGAAACGTTGCAGCAACTGCAGCACCGTTGATTTACCGGCACCGCTGCTGCCGACCAATGCCACTGTTTCTCCAGGGGCGATCTGCAGCGTGAAATGGTTGAGCGCAGGCTGCTGGGGGCGAGAGGGGTAGTTAAATTGCACGTTCTCGAACGCAATGGCCACCCCGGCGGCCTCGCTGGCTGACGCCGGAGCATGAGCGCCGCTGGTGATCGTGGGGGGCGTGTGAAGCAGTTCCATCAGGCGTTCTGTGGCGCCGGCCGCTCGCAGCAGGTCACCGTACACCTCGCCCAACACGGCCGCTGAACTGGCCAGAATCAGCACGTAGACCACGGTCTGCCCCAGTTCCCCGGCACTCAAAGTACCCCGCATCACCGCCTGGGTGCCCTCGTACAGGCCCCAGAGCAATGCGGCGCTCGTGGCCATGATCACAAAGGCCACCAAGACGGATCGGGCTTTGCTGCGGCGTACCGCCGTCTGAAACGCCGCTTCTGTGGCTGCACTGAATCGGTCGGCCTCTCGCTGACCCGCATTGTTGGCCTGCACAGTGCTGACTGCATTCAATACTTCGGCAGCGACGGCGCTGGCGTCCGCGACACGATCCTGACTGGCTCGCGACAGGCGGCGTACCCGACGCCCGAACCAGACCGAGGGGGCCACGATCAGTAACAGGGCCAGAAGGACCTGACCCATGACGAGTGGGTTGGTCCATACCAGCATGCCGAGCGCACCGAGGCCCATGACAGCATTGCGCAGGCCCATGCTCAACGACGAGCCCACCACGGTCTGCACCAGGGTGGTGTCGGCGGTGAGGCGCGACAGCACCTCGCCTGTCTGGGTGGTTTCAAAAAACGCCGGGCTCTGATCCAGCACATGGGCATAGACCGCATCCCGCAGGTCGGCGGTGATGCGTTCGCCCAGCCAGCTCACGGTGTAGAAGCGCGCTGCCGAGAACACCGCCAGTGCCGCGGCCACGCCGAACAACGCGCCAAAGTGCTGGCCGAGTGCCAGGGCCTGCTGGTCCCGGTGGGCCGGCAGCAGGCCTCCGTCGATCAGGCTGCGAAGGGCTTGCGGAAACACCAGCGTTGCGCCTGCCGCTAGCAGCAGAAACAGCAAGGCCAGTCCGATGGCGGCCCGGTAAGGGGACAGGAAAGGCCGCAAGCCCCCCAGTGCGCGGGGGGAGGCTTTGGCGGAAGCGGGGGAGTTCATCGTGAAATGCCTGTGTTGCGAGCGGATTGCTGTGGAGCCAGTGTGATCGGTTTTCGCGACTGTAACGTTGCCCGTCCGCTGCCGCAGTGTTTACCAAAAATTAACATTGCTTCAGCAGACTCAGCCTTGACAATATTTGCCTGGGCAAATAATATTTTGACCTATGTCATGTGATTCTTCAAGCCAACGGAGCGCCTCTTTACCGGGCTTCTACCGTCCCGACGCCTACGGAGGCCAGATCAGCGTGGGTTACACCATGCGCCACATCGTCAGGCTCATGGGCCTGGAGATCGAGCGCAAGATGGTGCCGCATGGGTTGACCAATGCGCAATGGATTCCCCTGATCAAGCTTTACGAGGGCCAAGGCGGCAGCGTCGCTGAGTTGGCTCGCTCTTGCCAGTTGGACAACGGGGCCATGACCCGGCTGTTGGACCGGCTGGAGGACAAGGGCCTGTGCCGCCGGGTTCGATCGGTATCCGATCGGCGGGTGGTCAACCTGACGCTGACACCTGAAGGCGAGGAGGCCGCCCGTATCATTCCCGCGGTACTTTGCAACATGCAAAACAGCATGCTTGAAGGCTTCTCGGAGTCCGAGTGGCTGCAACTCGTCGAATTTCTTCAACGTATTCTCAAGAACGCAGAGCACATCCAGGCCCAGGCCGATGGTGTTGCTGCGAAGGGCAAGTCATGATCAAACATCCTCAGCGCCATGCAGACCGGCGCAAGCGTTTTGCGACTGCCGTGGCCGCCATCGGCGCCGTGGTCGCATTGTCAGCGTGTGCCGACTTCTCAGGCATCCAAGGCCACGCCAAGCTGCGCGAGCCTTCCACCCTGGGCACCCAGACCGGAGCCAGCCAGCCAATCCAGGCACTGCCCTGGCTGCGTGCCGATGTGTGGCGTGAGTATGGCGATGCCCAATTGGACGCCTTGCTTGAGCAAGCGCTGAGCGGCAACCCCAGCCTGCAACAGGCCCGTTTGCGCCTGGAGCGTGCGCAGGCCCAATCCGGTGTGGCCCGGGCTGCCTTGCTGCCTCAGTTGGGGGCAGGCGCTGAAATCAGCCGCGACCTGTACACCGCCAACAGCATTTACCCGCCGCCCCTGGGGGGCAGTGTGGAAGACTCTGGCACGGTGCAATTGTCGGGCTCGTGGGAGTTGGACTTTTTTGGCAAGAACCGGGCGGCTCTGGATTCGGCCATCGGTTCTGTGCAGGCGGCGGCAGCCGACGCGCAGGCCGCTCGTCTGTTGCTGGCGAGCAATGTGGTCCGCTCTTACTACCAGTTGGCCCGCGCAGGTGCCCAGCTGGAGGTGGCCGAGCGCACCCTGCAACAACGCAAGGAGATGCTGGGCCTGGTTCGCTCGCGGCTGGCTGCAGGTCTGGACACCCAACTGGAACTGCGCCAAAGCCAGGGTGGCATTCCCGAGGCCCAATTGCAGATCGAGGCTTTGCAGGAGCAACAGGCGCTGGCCAAAAACGCGCTGGCCACCTTGGCCGGTGACCCATCGCTGGCCCAGCGGCTGAAGGTACCGTCGTTGCCCGTGGCCTTGGGCGTTGCCGGGCCGGCCGAGGTGCCCCTGAACCTGCTCGGCCAGCGGGCTGACGTGGTGGCCGCCCGCTGGCGGGTCGAGGCCACCAGCCGCGACATCGAGGTGGCCCGTGCCCAGTTCTATCCCAACATCAATCTGAAGGCCTATGCCGGTTTCTCGGCGCTTGGCTTGTCGAACCTGCTCAAATCCGGTAGCGAGCAGTGGGGTGTGGCGCCTGCCATCAGCCTGCCGATCTTCTCGGGGGGGCGCTTGCGGGCTAATTTGCGTGTGAAGACGGTCGATCTGGACACCGCCATCGAGTCCTACAACGGCACCTTGCTGGAGGCGGTGCGCGATGTGGCCGATCAGTTGGTCACAGCACAATCGCTGGAGCGCCAGCAGGTCGAACAAAAGAGTGCCCAGCAAGCTGCTGAAGATGCCCACCAGATTGCGCTGCAACGTTACAAGGCTGGCCTGAGCACCTACCTGCAGGTCTTGGCCACGGAAAGCAATGTGCTGCAACAGCGCCGTGCCGCTGTCGATCTGAAAGCCCGGGTCATCGATACCCAGGTGGCCTTGTGGCGCGCCCTCGGGGGCGGTCTGCCAACCACGCCAGTGGCCGTGACCAATGACCGGAGCACCTTGGAAAACGGGGCCATCCGCTTGCAGTCGGCCCTGGCAGGCGAGCGAGCCGACACGGCGGCCACCCCGGCCACCCCTTGAAAGCGCCCCGACCCCATTGACTCCAGCGCGGGCCACGGCTGATGCGCCCCGCTCCTTACCCACACAGGATTCATCATGAACGCTCCACAAAACAACTCTGCCCCCTCGCTCGATCCGTCGTCCGCCAAGGCTTCGCGACGCAAGGGCCTGCTGTCGATTGCCGCCCTGGTGGTGCTGGCCGGTGCGGGCTGGGCGGCCTACGAGTGGATGGTCTCGAGCCACTACGAGACCACTGACAACGCCTACGTGCAAGGCAATCTGATTCAGATCACGCCGCAAATCAGCGGCACGGTCACGGCCATCCTGGCGGACGACACGGATTTCGTGAAGGCCGGTGCGCCACTGGTGCGCCTGGATACCGCCGATGTGGCTGTGGCCCTGGAGCAAGCCCAGGCCAACTTGGCGCAGACGGTGCGCCAGGTGCGCACACTCTATGCCAACAACGCCTCCCTGGAGGCCCAGGTCAAGCTGCGCGAAACCGATGTGGCCAAGGCCCAACTGGAGATCGAGCGCGCCCAGGACGATTTGAATCGTCGCCAATCCCTGAGCGGCAATGGGGCTGTGTCCCGCGAGGAGCTGGCCCACACCCAGACCCAACTGGCCAATGCACGCAGTGTGCTGGCGGCGGCCCAGGCCGGCGTGGTGGCTGCGCGCGAACAACTGGCCAGCAACAAGGCCATGACTGACGGCACCCAGGTGGAGACCCACCCCAGCGTGCTGGCGGCCGCGGCCAAGGTGCATGAGGCCTTCCTGGCCTCGCGCCGTGCGGCCTTGCCGGCCCCGGTCGATGGTTATGTGGCCAAGCGCACGGTTCAATTGGGCCAGCGTGTGGCGGCTGGCAACCCGATGATGTCCATCGTGCCGCTGAATCAGCTGTGGGTGGACGCCAACTTCAAGGAGGTTCAGCTGCGCAACATCCGCATTGGACAGCCGGTCAAGCTCACGGCCGACCTGTGGGGCAAGAAGGTGGAGTACACCGGCAAGGTGGCGGGCCTGGGCGTGGGCACGGGGGCCGCGTTTGCGTTGCTGCCGGCCCAGAACGCCACCGGCAACTGGATCAAGGTGGTGCAGCGGGTGCCGGTGCGCGTCACCCTGGATCCTGAAGAGGTGGCCAAGCACCCCTTGCGCATTGGCTTGTCCATGGATGCCGAGGTGGATGTGACGAATCGCGACGGCAAGACGCTGGCCGATGCGCCACGCGACAACGCGGCGGTGCAAACCCAGGTCTACGCCGTGCCCGATGACGAAGCCACGACGCTGATCAACCGGGTGATTTCGGCCAATGTGGGACATCCCGTGCGCTTGTCCAAGGCTGCTTTTGCGGCGGCGCCCGTGGTGGCTCAGAACGCCCGTTGAAAGGCCACAGCATGTCGTCCAATTCTGCGGCTTTCTCGCCCCCACCTCCTCTGGAGGGGGCGGCCCGCACCTGGGGCACGATCGCCCTGTCGGCAGCCACGTTCATGAACGTGCTGGACACGTCGATTGCCAACGTGTCACTGCCTGCGATTGCCGGCGACCTGGGCGTCAGCCCGAATCAGGGCACGTGGGTGATCACCAGCTTTGCCGTGGCCAACGCCATTGCCGTGCCTCTCACAGGCTGGTTGTCTCAGCGGGTGGGGCAGGTGCGCCTGTTTGTCATCAGTGTGCTGCTCTTCGTGCTGGCTTCCTGGCTGTGCGGCCTGGCCCCCAACATGAGCAGCCTGATCGCGCTGCGTGCGCTGCAGGGCTTTGTGGCTGGCCCGATGATTCCGCTGTCGCAGGGCCTGCTGCTGTCCAGTTACCCGCGTGCCCTGGCCGGGCTCGCCATGGCCATGTGGTCGATGACCACCCTGATTGCGCCGGTGATGGGGCCCTTGCTGGGGGGCTGGATCACCGACAACATGAGTTGGCCCTGGATCTTCTACATCAACATCCCGGTGGGTATCGTCTCAGCCCTGGTCACCTGGATGCTTTACCACAAGCGCGAGACGCCGACCAAGCAACTGCCGATCGATTCGGTGGGCTTGGCCTTGCTGGTGATCTGGATCGGCGCGATGCAGGTGACGCTGGACATCGGCAAGGAGAACGACTGGTTCCACTCGGACGTGGTGGTCGGCTTGGCGGTGGTGGCCGTGGTGGGCCTGGCGCTGTTTTTGGTGTGGGAGCTGACCGACGATCATCCCGTGGTGGATCTGGCCCTGTTCAAGCGGCGCAACTTCTGGGCCGGTGCCCTGGCCACGTCGGTGGGCTATGGGTTGTTCTTTGGCAACGTGGTGCTGCTGCCGCTGTGGTTGCAGCAGTACATGGGCTACACCGCCACCCAGGCGGGCATGGTGATGGCCCCGGTGGGGCTGATGGCCCTTGTGCTTTCGCCTTGGGTCGGCAAGAACATTGCCAAGTTCGATCCGCGTTACTTTGCCACCTTCGCCTTTGCGGTGTTTGCGCTGGTGCTGTGGATGCGGTCCAACTTCAACACGCAGGCTGATCTGGCCACCATCATGGTGCCCACCATCGTGCAAGGTGTGGCGATGGCTTTCTTCTTCATTCCGCTGGTCACCATCACGTTGTCGGGCATCACGCCAGACCGCATTCCGGCTGCCTCGGGTTTGTCCAACTTCGCCCGCATCACGGCGGGGGCTTTTGGGACCTCCATTTCCACCACGGTCTGGGAGAACCGGGCCAGCCTGCACCATGCTCAGTTGGTGGAGTCGATTCAGCAGGGCAATGCGACCGCCATGGGGGCGTTGCAGGGCTTGAATGCCGCCGGCTTGAGCCCCGAACAGGCCTTGGCGCAGGTCAATCGCCTGGTGGACCAGCAGGCCTTCATGCTGGCGGCCAATGATGTGTTTCTGGCCTCGGCCTTCATCTTTCTGGCCCTGATCCCCTTGGTGTGGTTGTCCCACCCCTTGCCCGGAACAGGTGGCGGCGCCGACGCAGCCGCTGGCGCCCATTGAGGTCCAGGGCGGGGTGCCCAAGACGGGCTCCCTGCTTCTTCAGAGAGGGGGGGCCTCCAGCCAGCAAAGGGCCACTTGACCCAATGGGTCTTGCCAGCAGGGGCCCGGCGCAAAGCCAGCCCGCCGTGCCAGCGCCTGCAGGTCAGCTGCCGCACCCGGGTGCATCTGCAGCGTTTGAATGGCATCGCCCGCGGGCAGGTCGATCGCCGTCACGCGCCCCTGGTGGCGCAGCTCCAGGGTCAGCCCCCGGGGGCAGCTCAACTGCAGCACCACCGAATGGCCTGCTGCATCCACCTTCACCTGGTGCTGGAATTGGCCACTGCTCAACTGCAATGCAAAGTCCCTCTGGCATCGACGCAGTCCGTTCAGGTTGAATTCGGCCATTCGCCCCTGCGCATCGTTGTAGGCGCGTTCTTGCAGCGCCGGGTCCTGGACCTGGTCGACTGTGATGAGCAACGCGCCGCCTCGCAGTGCAGTGGCCAGCCGCTGCAATGCCGTGAGCCGAGCCCCGGGGGGGATCCTGCTCCAGCCAGAGCCTCCGATGAGGCCGACACGTCGTGCCGCCTCGGGGTGGGCCGCCGGAAGGGCAGGGGGTTGTGCCAGGTCGCCAGCCAGGGCCTGGATGTCCAGGTGCGGGTAGTCATGTTGCAGGCCCGATACGCGTGCCTGCAGGTGTTGCTCCGAGGTGTCCATGGCCACATAGCGCACCGGCTGATCGGCTTCTTCAATCAAGCGGCGCACCACGCGCATGGCCCCCGCCCCGTACTCGATCAATTCGGGGCAGGGGCCCATGCGGCGTGCGATGTCGCCGGCGTGCTCGTGCAGCACCCGCAATTCGGTGCGGGCCAGAAAGTAGTCCGGTGATTCGGTGGCCAATTCATACAAGGCTGATCCCTGCAGATCGAACAGATAAGACCAAGGCAACTGCCTGGGCTGGCCTTGCAGGGCGCCCAAAACCTGGGCCTGCATTTCCTCCGAGACGCTTGTGGCGTGCAGGGCCGTGGCAGGCCAAGGCAGTGGGGCCTTGGCAGCGCCACGGCGCGCGCTGTTCCATTGGTGTATCGGGCCGACCGGGGCCATGGTGCTCTGCCGGTTCAGGGAGATGCAGGGGGGCTGTCTGACTGGTTGGATTGGTTCAAACGCGTGCGTGCTTCGATCATCAGGGGCCTCCTCGCCGGTCGTTGTTTTTGGTCGACGTGCGATTGACCTTATCGGAATTCACAAGCGGCGCACAAGCGGGCTTGCACGGAGTGTGGGTGGTTTGCATCTGCCAAACCTGAGGCCAAATCGGCCGCGCGAGTCGAGCCCGCAGAGACGGGTGTCCGATTTGCGACCAACCTAGGCATTTGCCCCAGTATCAGCCGCTGCGGCGCAGCATTAGCATGAACTTCAATGCACATGAAACAAGGTGTGTGTGCAGCCAGCGGTCCCTGGCTGCCTCTTTCCCCATCTTCCGGAGCGCCCCAGAGACGATGAGTGACATCATTTTGCAAACCCAAAAGCTCACCAAAGAGTTCAAGGGCTTCACAGCGGTCAGCCAGGTGGATCTGGCCGTGGAACGTGGATCCATCCACGCCTTGATCGGACCGAACGGTGCTGGCAAGACCACCTGCTTCAATCTGCTGACCAAGTTTCTGGAGCCCAGTTCGGGTCGGATCCTCTTCAACGGCATCGACATCACCCGCGAGCGCCCCGCCCAGATCGCCCGGCGCGGCATCATCCGCTCCTTCCAGATTTCTGCCGTGTTTCCGCACCTGACCTTGCTGGAGAACGTTCGCATCGGCTTGCAACGCATGCTCGGCACAAGCTACCACTTTTGGCGCAGCGAGAAGACCTTGAATCAACTCAATGACAGGGCATTGGCCTTGCTGGCCGAAGTGGGCCTGGACGACATGGCGTCCGAGCTGACAGTCAACCTGCCCTATGGGCGCAAGCGCGCACTCGAGATCGCCACCACCTTGGCCATGGAGCCTGAGTTGATGCTGCTCGATGAGCCCACACAAGGCATGGGCCACGAAGACGTGGACCGGGTCACCCAGTTGATCAAGAAGGTGTCCCTGGGGCGAACCATTCTGATGGTGGAGCACAACATGAGCGTGATCTCGAACATCGCCGACAAGATCACCGTACTTCAGCGTGGCGCTGTCCTGGCCGAAGGGCCTTATGCCGAGGTGTCGCGCAACCCTCTGGTCATGGAGGCCTACATGGGCACCACGGACGGTCAGTTGCAGGGAGCCCACTGAGATGAGCGAGGCGCTTCACAAAAACGCAGGGCCGGCGGCCCTCGAGATTCGAGGCTTGCAGGCCTGGTACGGCGAGTCTCACGTGCTTCACGGGGTGGACATGGTGGTCCGTCCCGGCGAGGTGGTGACCCTGCTGGGCCGCAATGGCGCCGGGCGCACCACGACGATGCGGGCCATCATGGGACTGACCGGAGCTCGAAAGGGATCGCTCAAGATCGATGGCACCGAAACCATCGCCATGCCCACCCATCGCATTGCGCACCTCGGGGTGGGCTACTGCCCGGAGGAGCGGGGCATCTTCTCGAGCTTGAGCTGCGAAGAAAACCTGTTGTTGCCACCGCGCCTGAAAGGCGCTACCGGGGGCATGTCGGTCGAAGAGATCTACGACATGTTTCCCAACCTGGCCGAGCGACGTCACAGCCAGGGAACCCGCCTTTCAGGCGGCGAGCAACAGATGCTTGCGGTAGCGCGCATTTTGCGGACGGGTGCCAAATTGCTCTTGCTGGACGAGATATCCGAGGGTCTGGCCCCGGTCATCGTCCAGGCCCTGGCCCGCATGATCACCACCTTGCGCACCAAGGGCTACACGGTCGTCATGGTGGAGCAGAACTTTCGTTTTGCAGCCCCCCTGGCCGACCGTTTCTACGTCATGGAGCATGGCCGGATGGTCGAACAGTTTGGCGCCGCTGAACTGGACCAGAAGATGCCCGTGCTCAACGAGCTCCTGGGCGTCTGAGCCCCGGGTTCGCATTCACTCCAATCACAGACAGTGACCCTTCGATCCATCCACAGGAGACAAACATGAAAGCCAAACTCACCGTACTCGCTGCCTTGCTGGCCTGCTCGGGCATGACGGTCGCTCAGGCGCAGGACAAGGTCAAGATCGGTTTCATCACCGACATGTCCAGCCTCTACGCCGACGTTGAAGGCAAAAACGGCGCTCTGGCCATCCAGATGGCCATTGATGATTTTGGCGGCAAGGTCAATGGCATGCCGATCGAGTTGTTGACGGCCGATCACCAGAACAAGGCTGACATTGCTGCCTCGAAGGCGCGTGAGTGGATTGACACGCAGGGCCTGACCATGGTCTTTGGTGGCACCAACTCCGGTACCGCCCTGGCGATTGCCAAAGTGGCACAGGAGAAGAAGCGTGTTTACGTGAACAACGGGGCGGCCACCTCTGCCTTGACCAACGAGCAATGCTCGCCCTACACCGTTCACTATGCCTATGACACGGTGGCCCTGGCCAAAGGCACCGGTGGCGCGGTGGTCGATGGCGGCGGTCGCAACTGGTTTTTTCTCACCGCTGACTACGCTTTCGGTCATGCACTCGAAGCCGATACCAGCGCTGTTGTGAAGGCCAAGGGTGGCCAGATTCTGGGTGGGGTGCGCCACCCCCTGAATGCGTCGGATTTCTCATCCTTCCTGCTGCAGGCTCAAAGCTCGAAGGCGCAGATCCTGGGCCTGGCCAATGCGGGTGGTGACACCATCAACTCGATCAAGGCGGCCAAGGAGTTCGGCATTGGCAAGACCATGAAGCTGGCGGGCTTGCTGATCTTCATCTCTGATGTCCACAGCCTGGGCTTGAAGAACACCGAGGGCCTGCTGTTGACCGCCCCCTGGTACTGGGATCTGAACGACGAAACCCGCAAGTTCTCGGCTCGATTCTTCGAAAAGACCAAGCGCATGCCGACGGAAATCCAGGCTGCGGATTACTCGGCCACGATGAATTACCTGAAGGCCGTGCAGGAGGCCAAGACGGTGGACGCCGACAAGGTGATGGCGACCTGGAAAGGCATGAAGATGAACGACTTCTTTGCCTCTGGTCAGCTGCGGGCCGATGGCCGCTATGTCCATGACATGTACCTCATGCAGGTGAAGGCGCCCGCCGAATCGACCAAGCCATGGGATTACTACAAGGTGGTCAAGAAGATGGCCGGCGATCAGGTCTTCACGACCAAGGCCGAGTCCAAGTGCGCGCTTTGGAAATGATCTCCTGAACCCGGTGGGGGGATGTCTTCCCTCTGCCGGCCTGACTGCTTTTACCGTCCACCCACCTGTACCTTATGGAAATCTTCGGTGTCTCCGTGCCCGCCATGTTGAGCCAGTTGTTGCTCGGCCTGGTCAATGGGTCCTTTTACGCCATCTTGAGCTTGGGGTTGGCGGTGATTTTCGGCCTGCTCAACGTCATCAACTTTGCGCATGGTGCGCTGTTCATGATGGGGGCCATCCTGACCTGGATGGCGATGACGTACTTCAATATCAGCTACTGGGTGATGTTGATTGCATCGCCCTTGGTGGTAGGAGCCTTTGGCATCCTCATCGAGCGCCTGTTATTGCGGTGGATCTACAAACTGGATCACCTCTACGGCTTGCTCCTCACCTTGGGCTTGACCCTGCTGATCGAGGGTGTCTTCCGTTCCGTCTACGGTGTCTCTGGCCTGGCCTACGACACGCCTGACCAATTGGTCGGCGCCACCAACCTGGGCTTCATGATGCTGCCCAACTACCGTGCGTGGGTGGTGGTGGCTTCTTTGATGGTCTGCCTGGCGACCTGGTTCGTCATTGAAAAGACGCGACTGGGGGCTTACCTGCGTGCGGGCACCGAGAACCCGCGGCTGGTGGAGGCCTTTGGCATCAACGTGCCTTTGATGGTCACGCTGACTTACGGCTTTGGTGTGGCGCTGGCTGCATTTGCCGGTGTCCTGGCGGCTCCCGTCATCCAGGTCACCCCTTTGATGGGCCAAAACCTGATCATTGTGGTGTTCGCCGTGGTGGTGATCGGCGGCATGGGGTCCATCATGGGGTCCATCCTCACCGGGCTGGGCTTGGGGGTGATTGAAGGTTTCACCAAAGTGTTCTATCCGGAGGCTTCCTCGACGGTCGTGTTTGTCATCATGGTCATCGTTCTCCTGATTCGCCCCGCCGGTTTGTTCGGCAAAGAAAAATAAGAGGAGCCCAGGGCATGAACAAAAACACGAACAATCTGCTGGCCTATGGGGCGCTGTTGCTGGCTTTGGTGGCCGCACCGTTTCTCGGCGCCTACCCAGTCTTCGTCATGAAGCTGATGTGCTTCGCCTTGTACGCGTCGGCTTTCAACCTTTTGCTGGGCTACACCGGCTTGCTGTCCTTCGGCCATGCCGCCTTTCTTGGTGGTGCGGCCTACCTGTGCGGGCATTCAATCAAGGCCTGGGGTTTGAACCCGGAATGGGCCTTGCTGCTGGGGACGGCAGGGGGCGCGTTTCTGGGGTGGGTCTTCGGCTTGTTGGCGATTCGCCGGCAGGGCATCTACTTCTCCATGATCACGTTGGCTCTGGCCCAGATGCTGTTCTTTGTCTGCCTGCAGGCCCCGTTCACTGGGGGGGAGGATGGCATGCAAGGCGTCCCGCGCGGTGCCTTGTTTGGTCTTTTGGATCTGAAGAGTGATCTGACCATGTACTACGTGGCGCTGGCGGTGGTGGTACTTGCCTTCCTGCTGATCGTCCGCATCATTCATTCGCCATTTGGACAAGTGCTCAAAGGCATCAAGGAGAACGAAGCGCGTGCCATTTCTCTGGGCTATGACACGCAACGCTACAAACTCTTGGCGTTTGTCCTGTCGGCGGCGCTGGCCGGGCTGGCCGGCTCTCTGAAGACGCTGGTGCTGGGCTTTGCAACACTCAGTGATGTCCATTGGACCAGTTCGGGGGAAGTCATCCTGATGACCCTGGTTGGGGGGCTGGGCACTTTGTCGGGGCCGCTGCTGGGCTCGGCGGTTGTGGTCGTCCTGGAGAACAAACTTGGCGAAATCGGCAACCTGCTGGCCGCATTGAGCGGAGTCGATTGGTTCAAGACACTGGGCGAGTCGGTCACGATGGTGACCGGACTGATCTTTGTGATCTGTGTGCTCGCGTTCCGACGAGGCATCATGGGCGAAATTCTGGCCCTGAGAAATCGCTTCAAATAGACCTCCTGCTGAAGGAGGGGGCTTCGCGTAAGCCCTCGATTTGATATTTATTAACCTATTTGGTAACTTGGTTAATAAGGGAAGTTGTCTCAATCAGTCAAATCAGCCCTTTTC